>NZ_JBFAZD010000077.1:0-1036 GCF_040681655.1 Streptomyces sp. NPDC051662 | reverse complement strand
ACCGCCCACCCCGATACGACGCCACCGCCGGACGCGACCGGTCAACCGGCAACACCAACTCCTCCGGCAGCCCGGCCAGAGCCTCCCGCCAGAAATCCAGCTGACCACCCAGCAAAGAACCCGGATCATCCGCCGACCCCAGCACCCCCCGCTGCCACAACGCGAAATCGGCGTACTGCACGGCGAGCGGCGGCCAGTCCGGTGCCTCGCCCTCCAGCCGGCTCGCGTAGGCGACCGCCAGATCCTCGGCGAGTACGGGCAGACTCCAGCCGTCACCTGCGATGTGATGCAGCAGAAGCAGCAGCGCGTGCTCGTCCTCGGCCGTCTCGAAGAGGGTGACACGCAGCGGCGGTTCGGCGGCGAGGTCGAACCCGGTGCGCGCCGCGGCGTCGATCCTGCCGCGCACCTCGGCGTCGGTCACACCGGTGAGGCTGACGACGGTCAGTCCGGGGCGGGTGTCGTCGAGCTGGCGCTGGTAGGGGCCTTCGGCGTCCTCGGCGAAGACGGTACGCAGCGGCTCGTGCCGGGCGACGACATCGGCGAGCGCGGCACACAGCGCCTCCCCGTCGAGCCGACCGGACAGCTGAAGCACCAACGGCAGATTGTAGGTGGCCGCCGGCCCCTCGAACCGATACAGGAACCAGAGCCGTTCCTGGGCGAAGGAGAGCGGTATCCGGTCCGGGCGCGGTCCGGCGGTCACCGGGGTGCGCGCGGCGTCCGCGCTCTTCAGGACCTCGGCGAGTCCGGCCACGGTGGGCGTGCGGAAGACCCGCTGAATGGGGAGTTCGATGTCGAGGACGGTACGGATCCGGCTGACCAACCGCGTCACCAACAGCGAATGCCCACCCAGATCGAAGAACGAGTCATCCACCCCCACCCGCGGCACACCCAACACCTCCGCGAACAAACCACACAGAATCTCCTCCCGCGGACCACGCGGCAACCGCCCCACCACCACCCGATACTCAGGAACCGGCAACGCACCCCGATCCAACTTCCCATTCACCGTCACCGGCAACCCGTCCAACACCACCAC
>NZ_JBFAZD010000076.1:0-1421 GCF_040681655.1 Streptomyces sp. NPDC051662 | reverse complement strand
CCCACCCCCGCACAACGAGCCAGAACCGCCTCGACCTCACCCAACTCAATACGGAAACCACGAATCTTCACCTGAAGATCCGCCCGGCCCAGATACTCCAAACCCCCACCACGCAACCGACGCGCCAGATCACCCGTCCGATACATCCGCGAACCATCACCCGCAAAAGGATCCGCGACAAACCGCTCCGACGTCAGACCCGAACGATACAAATACCCATCCGCCGGCCCCCGCCCACCCACATACAACTCACCCATCACACCGAACGGCACAGGACGCAACCACTCATCCAGAACATGAACACGCAGATCCGCGATACCCTCCCCAATCACACTCCCCACACCACCCACCGCCAACGACGCAGCCAACGGCAAATACGTCACATGAACCGTCGTCTCCGTAATCCCATACATATTCACCAACAACGGCGACCCCTCACCATGACGGCCAAACCAATCCGCCAACCGCGTCGGCTCCAAAGCCTCCCCACCGAACACCAGATAACGCAACGCAAGACCACGCCCCACCTCAGGACGCTCAGCATCCGCCTGACTCAACTGATAAAACGCCGAAGGAGTCTGATTAAGAACCGTCACCCGCTCCCGCACCAAAAGATCCAGAAAATCACCCGGCGAACGACTCACCTCATGAGACACCACAACCAACCGACCCCCATACAACAACGCACCCCACAACTCCCACACCGAAAAATCAAACGCAAACGAATGAAACAACGTCCACACATCATCAGAACCAAACCCGAACCACCCATCCGTCGCAGAAAACAAACGCACCACATTCTGATGCGCCACCACCACACCCTTCGGCCGCCCCGTCGAACCCGACGTATAAATCACATACGCCGGATGCTCCGGCAACAAAACCCCACGCCGCCCCACCACACCCACACCCGGCAAACCCGCCAACTCCCCCACCACCACCGGATCATCCAACACCACCCACTCACCACCAACACCCTCAGGCAACCCACCAACAACCTCCCCACACGTCACCACCAACACAGACCGACAATCCAGCAACGTATCCCGAACCCGATCCACCGGATACGCCGGATCCACCGGAACATAAGCCGCACCCGCCTTCAGCACACCCAACACAGCCACCACCAAATCCACCGAACGCGGCAGAACCACCGCCACAAAATCCCCCACCCCCACACCCCGACCAATCAACAAATGCGCCAACCGCTCCGCACGAACATCCAACTCCCCATACGACAAACAAACATCCCCACACACCAACGCCACCGCATCCCGACCCCGCTCCACCCGACCCTCGAACAACACCGGCAAAGTCGAACGCACCCCCTCCACCGGCAACACACCACCCACCACCCCAACAACCCCACGCTCCACCTCATCCAACACATCCACCCCACCCACACACCCCGAAGGATCCTC
>NZ_JBFAZD010000074.1:0-1591 GCF_040681655.1 Streptomyces sp. NPDC051662 | reverse complement strand
AGCTTGGCGTTTATCCTCGGCGGGCTTGGTGTTCCTTGATCGACTCGGCGCGTTTGACCGTCTTGCCGACGTCGTGGCGCCTGGCCCGGTGCTTGTTCTTCGAGCCGGGAGGCCGTCCGGGGCCCGGCTTGGACGGTTTCGGTGCGGCCGCCGGACGGGCCGCCGTCGCGTGGACGTTGCGAAACCCCCGGCGGACGCGGGCGGGGGTGAGGCAGCGGGGCTCGGCGGGTCGCTCCCAGGGACGGCGCAGGTCCTCGGTGAGGGGGCGGGCGAGGCGGAGCTGGGTGTGGGCGGCGATGATGAGCCAGGTCCACAGATCGGCGCTGTCGGCGTGGCGGACCTTCGGGGTCGTCCAGCCGAGGGTCTGTTTCATGAGCCTGAAGGTGTGCTCCAGATCGAATCTGCGGAGGAAGGACTGCCACCAGCGGTCCACGTCCGCCGGCGTTGCGGTGGTGGCCGAGCACCACAGCCATACCGGTTTCGGGTCGCGGTCGCCCGGCAGGCGCTCGACCTGCAGCCGCACCAACGTGCCGTGCAGGACGGGCAGTTCCTCGTGCGCGTGGTCCAGCCATGGGCCTCGGTGGGTGAGTCTGGGGTGCATCCGGTCCCAGGCCATCGCCTCGGCCTTGCCGTAGCGGGTGGTGTCCGTGCTGGTGGTGACGTCGGGTTGGTGCCAGCTGTCGGGCTTGGCGAAGGTGAGGACGCCGCCGTGCCGGCGGGGCCGCCCGCACTTCGGGCCGGAACGCGCGGGGCCTGGGTCGCGGAGCATGACCCGGTCCGAGCGCAGGCGCCCGAGCAGCACGACCGGCAGGTCGGCCAGGGCGTGGGCGAGGTAGGTGACGTCGTAGCCGGCGTCCATCACGATGAGGATCTCCAGGTCGCCCTGCCGCCAGTGCCCGGCTCGCGTCAACCGCTCGACGACGTCGCGCAGTTGGGCGGCGGTGGCGAGCGTCGCGTCGTCGGCGGGTCCCAGGCGCACGGCGTCCAGCAGGGCGACCCAGGAGGTGCGGCCGGACTCCAGCGCGGCAACGAAGGAGTACGGCCAGCCCGGCACGAACTGGTCCGTCTTGCGGTCGCCGCGTCCGTAGACGTGGCAGAACAGCCGGTCGTCGCTGGTCGGGGCATCGGGGCATCGGGGCGGAGCCAGTTGCTCACGTCCACGGCCAGCACGATCCGCCCGTCGGCCGCCTTCGGCAGCGGCAGGCCGGCCAGCGTGCGACGCAACCGTGTCGGCTCCAGCCAACCGCGGTCCAAAGCCGCGTACAGCGCGCCATGCCCACGGCGGTGCTCGACGGCCAGCGACAGCTCGACCAGGGTCTTCACCGGCCCGTCCGCGCACAACACCGCGTCCGTGAGCTCGAAGAGTGCGTCCTGGCGGGCGTAGAGGCATTCGTAGAACTCGACCCGAAAGCGGGACAGGATGCCCAACGCGCCGCCGGCGGGCGCATCGACCGGGAGACTCATACGCAGCGGCCGTTCTCTCGTGCTTCGTGACTCGACATCTCGAAGCGTGGAGAACGGCCGCCCCAGCTGTCCCGAGAAGAACCGCAGATCAGCAGGTCGGGTGACCAGCGAGGATAAACGCCAAGCT
>NZ_JBFAZD010000073.1:0-1710 GCF_040681655.1 Streptomyces sp. NPDC051662 | reverse complement strand
CGCCCTAGGGCGTGTTTCAGAAGTGGATCACTGGTGGTGAGTGATGGCCGGTCATGGTCCGGAGCTAAGATCATTGGTCTGACGCCGACCTGAGGAGGCGGGCGAATTGGCCGCCGTGGTACTCGTTCACGGCCTGTATCACCGTCCCGAGCACTTCGCCGTGGTGGCAGAACGCTTGCGGACTGCAGGAACCGAGGTTCTCGTTCCCGAGCTCCACCGGGGCTCATTGCCCGCTGACACAGCCGTGGTCCAGGCTGCCGTCGACTTGCTACCGGAGCCACCGACTCTGCTCGGTCACTCCTACGGCGGGTCAGTGATCACCGGGGTGCGCGGAGCGGGACACTTGGTCTATCTGGCCGCCTTCGTGCCGGATGTCGGCGAGAGCGCGGCCGGTCTGGGTGGCGCGTCCCCGCAGCTCCAGGACGCGATCAGCCCCGAGCCCGACGGCTCGACCAGCCTGCACCCCGACCGGGCTCTCGACACCCTGTACGGCGACTGTCCCGAATCTCTCGCCGCCTGGGCGGTTGGCCTGCTGCGTGCGCAAGCCCCCGGCTGCGGGCGAGGCGTCCCAGAGCGCCACAGCTGGAAGCACACTCCCTCCACCTATGTCGTCTGTGGACAGGACCAGGCCATCGACCCGGGCCTGCAGCGGAAGATGGCCTCGCGCTGTAGCGACGTGCGCGAGTGGCAGACAGGCCACTCCCCGTTCGTAGGACAGCCCGATCTCATCGTTGAACTCCTGCAGGAACTGCTCGCCACCGACACCCCACGCAGGCGAGATGAAGGAGTCACAACCACTCGTTGATGGCTGCGACCAGCACGGTCGCCTCGTAGCGGACGGCGAGCTTGTCGTACCTCGTTGCCACCGCGCGGTGTCGCTTGAGGCGATTGATTCCGCACTCCACCGCGTGGCGTTCTTTGTAGTCGGCCTTGTCGAACTTAGGCGGCCGGCCGCGGTGGGAGCCGCGTTTCTTGCGGTTGGCGATCTGGTCGCGCTTCTCCGGGATCGTGCAGCGGATACCGCGCTTGCGCAGGTAGGCGCGGTTCGCGCGGGAGCCGTACGCCTTGTCGGCACGCACCTTGTCCGGCCGGGTGCGCGGGCGGCCCGGCCCGAGCCGGGGCACCCGGATACGGCCGAGGACCACCTGGAACTGCGGGGAGTCACCGCGCTGCCCGGCCGTGATCACCAGCGACATCGGCTTCTGGGCCTGCTCGACCGCCAGGTGGAGCTTGGTCGTCAGCCCGCCCCGGGAGCGTCCGAGCCCGTGGTCGTCGGGCTCGGTGAAGACACCACCTGGCGGCTCGATCTGCAGATCCCCTTTTTGCGGGCACCCGCCGCATGCTGGTGGGCGCGGGCGATAGTCGAGTCCACCGAGACGTCCCAGGTGATCAGTCCCTCGGCGTCGGCCCGGGCCTGCAGTTGCTCGAAGATGCGGTGCCAGGTGCCGTCCCGCTGCCAACGCCGGAACAGGCCGTAGACCGTCTCCCACGGGCCGTACCGCTCGGGCACGTCCCGCCAGGGAGCACCAGCGCGGGTGCGCCAGCGCATGCCGTCTATCAGTTGCCGCTTGGTGTGTACCGGCGGCCGTCCGGACTTCTTCCCAACCGGGAGCAGTGGCTCCAGCTTCGCCCATTGCGCATTCGTCAGATCATGCCTCCCCATGAAGTGGATCTCGACACATCAAGATCCACTTCTGAAACACGCCCTAG
>NZ_JBFAZD010000072.1:0-1799 GCF_040681655.1 Streptomyces sp. NPDC051662 | reverse complement strand
CGGGTGCTGCCGGGCCATATGGTGCCCGCGGCGATCGTGCCGCTCGATGCCCTGCCTCTGACCCCCAACGGCAAGACCGACCAACGCGCCCTGCCCGCACCGGATCTGAGCGCCGCCCCCGGGGGCCGAGCGCCGCGCGGTCCACGCGAGGAGATTCTCTGCGCGCTGTTCGCCGAGGTCCTGGACGTGCCCGAGGTCTCCGTCGACGACGACTTCTTCGCCCTGGGCGGCCACTCCCTGCTCGCCGCCCGCCTCATCGGCCGCATCCGCGGCTCCCTCAAGGCCGAACTGTCGGTACGTGCGCTCTTCGAGTCGCCCACCGTCGCCGAACTGGCCCGGCGGCTCACATCCGCCGACGGTGCACGCACCGCGCTGACCCGTGCCGAGCCCCGGCCCGAGCGCGTACCGCTTTCGTACGCGCAGCAGCGGCTGTGGTTCCTCCAGCACCTGCACGGCCCCAGCCCCGCCTACAACATCCCGGCGGCTCTGCGGCTGTCCGGTGAAGTGGACCGCGGCGCCCTGCGCGCCGCGCTGCTCGACCTCGTCGAACGCCATGAGTCGCTGCGTACCGTCTTCGCCGAGGGCCCCGACGGTCCGTACCAGAAAGTGCTGACCCCGGCGGAGGCCCTGCCCGGCCTGCCCGTCGAGGACATCACCGAGGAACGGCTCTCCGAACGGCTCGCCGAGGCGGCCCGTACCGGCCTCGACCTGACCACCGACGCGCCGTTGCGAGCCCGGCTGTTCGCCCTCGCACCCCAGGAACACGTGCTGCTCCTCGTGGTCCACCACGTCGCCGCGGACGGTTGGTCCTTGGAGCCGCTGGCCCGCGACCTCGTCACCGCCTACGCGTCACGGGCCGAGGGCCGGGCCCCCGACCTGGCACCGCTCCCCGTCCAGTACGCCGACTACACCCTGTGGCAGCGCGCCCGCCTCGGCTCCGAGGACGACGCGGAGTCCCCGATCTCCCGCCAGTTGGCCCACTGGACCGCCGCGCTCGCGGACCTGCCGGCCGAACTGTCCCTGCCCACCGACCACCCCCGTCCCGCCATCGCCTCCGAGGAGGGCGACGAGATCGACTTCGCGGTGCCCGCGCGGGTGCACGAGGGCCTGCTCCGGCTGGCACACGCCCGTGGAGCCAGCCTGTTCATGGTGGTGCAGGCGGCGTTGGCGGCGTTGCTGTCCCGGCTGGGTGCCGGGACCGACGTGCCGATCGGCACGCCGGTGGCCGGACGCGACGACGAGGCCGTCGAGGACCTGGTCGGCTTCTTCGTCAATACGCTGGTGCTGCGTACCGACACCTCCGGCGACCCCACGTTCAGCGAGCTGCTCGACCGGGTCCGCGCCACCGACCTCGCGGCCTACGACCACCAGGACGTCCCCTTCGAAAGGCTGGTCGACACGCTCAACCCGGAGCGATCACTGGGCCGGCACCCACTGTTCCAGGTGTCCCTGCGCGTCGATACCTCCGACCGGCAGTCCGCGCTGGACACGATCGGCCGGCTGCCCGGACTCGTCGTCACCCGGCACCCGGTGAGCACCCGCGCGGCGAAGTTCGATCTCTCCTTCACGTTGGAGGAGCGGCACGGCGCCGACGGCCGCCCCGCCGGTCTGCGCGGGGGCCTGGAGTACCGCACGGACCTCTTCGTCCGGGACACCGCCCGCTCGATCGCGGAGCGGCTCGTCCGCGTTCTGACCGCCGCTGCCGAGGATCCTTCGGGGTGTGTGGGTGGGGTGGATGTGTTGGATGAGGTGGAGCGTGGGGTTGTTGGGGTGGTGGGTGGTGTGTTGCCGGTGGAGGG
>NZ_JBFAZD010000071.1:0-2243 GCF_040681655.1 Streptomyces sp. NPDC051662 | reverse complement strand
CCCCAGTACTGGACGTACTGGGGTGATCCCGACAACGCAGCGAGCGTGCGTGCCGGGCGTCGCAGGCCAGGCGGGACTTTCGCAACACGCCCTAGCTCCCGCCGACGCACTGCGCGCCGCCCAGCTGTGGATGCTCAACCCGGACCGCCGGTCCCCGCCCGGCCTGGGCGACCCGCTGCACCGCGGGGCCGCCCGCACCGACCTGCACGAGATCTACCTGTGGGCCGCCTTCACCCATCAGGGCAACCCCGCGGCACGCTGAGCCCTGTCCGCGCGGTGCCGGACGTTCAGCCCGCCGGGGCCACGAGACGCGGCTCAGAGCTGAACCCCGTGCACGAGACCACGCGCCGCAGCACACAGACTGTCGGCGACGATGCGGAGTATCAGTCCTCGTCCGCACCTGACAGAGCGTCAGCGATCATGCGGGTGGCGAAGTCGTGATCGTCAGTAATGCGGTTGATGTGCTCCGCGAGCAGTACCGCCGTGGCTTCCAGTGGATTCATCTCGTCCCGAGTCCACTCTCCATACTGTTGGCGCCACAGGCTTGGGCTCAGGCCAGTGCCGGCCGCGACGAGCAGGCCGGCCATGGTCGGGATCACCTCGGGGCGGACGCTCTTGGGCATCATGCGCATCGAGGCTACGAGGCTGGGCACCACGTGCTCGATGACGTCCTTGCCGTGGTCCTCGTAGGCCATCTGCAACCACTGCATGAACAGGAACACGAGCGTGCACGCACCGTCCAGCACATCATCGGCTTCCTCGGGGCTCAGTGACGCGGTGAACTGGTCGTTCAACTTCTGCTGCTCGGGGTCGATCCCGGCCTTGCCGTCATAGATGGCCTTGAGCCGAGAGTCGATCGCCATGAGCGCCGCGCCCACATCGCCTGCGGGTGCGTACTGCGGGTCGCAGGGTGACGACACAGGATTCCCTCCTCGGGACGAGCGTGGGCAAAACGGTATGCCCGTACGGTAGCCCGTCAACGAGGCGACGGTCCGACGAACCCCGCTACGGTGGTGCTCTCCGTATGCGTCCGTATGCCCTCCCTCGGTGCGATCGACGACGTCGAACAGTTCCTGGGCCGCCAGGTGGTCTCCTCCGCCGTGTGCCCCGACGGCCCTGCGGTGGTTACGGGAAGAAGGACGCACTTCCTGGCCTTGGCGGGCGGGGAGGGTTGCACCTTCCGTAGCGGCATGTGGTCCGGTGGACTTATGTCCCGATCCCTTGAGGAAAGGTCCCCGCTCATGCATTCGTCTTTCATGCCACCCCGCCAGGTCAAGATCGGTGACGCGGCGGCCTTCGCCGGCAGCACGCCACGGGCGATTCGCCATTACCACGAGATCGGCCTGCTCCCCGAGCCTGAGCGGGGCGGCGATGACCGCCGCCGCTACGGATACGAGGACATGATCCGCCTGCTGTGGATTCGCAAGATGGCCGACGCCGGGATCGCCCTGGACGACATCCGTGACGCTTTTACCACCGGCATGGCTTCCGCCGGTGCGGACAGCGGAGACGGTATCGCGGGCACCCTGGAGCGGTTGGAGGAAACCCTCGCCGAGCAGGAGGCGAAATTGCGGCGGCAACGGACCGCCGTGCAGCGGATGCGCACCGAAGGCAGCCGGATGGGCCTGCTCTCCGACTTCGTCACCGAACGCCTCAAGAGCCTGCCCGAGGGCTCCCTGCGTCAGGCGGACCTGGACAGTCTGCTGATCACTGAGCGGATCTTCGGCCCGCTCGGCGCGGCCGTCCAGGCCACGCGCTTCGTCGTGCTGGCCACGCATCCCACTCTGCGGGAGGATTCCGATCGCATCGATGACGCCGAGGAGGCACTCGATGACAGCGTCGCCGTCGATGATCCGCGGGTGGCTCAAGTGGCCGTCGAGCGGCACGCCTTCGAAAACGCCCTGCATGCCGTCATCGAGGAGTCCGGCCTGGACAAGGACGACGATGCCCTCTTCGATGCCTGGGACACTTTGCACCCCGCTACCGCCGATGACGGCGAGGACGAGGCCGACCTCAGCTCTGGCAGGCGGGAGGCCGACTCCATGAGCGCGTTCGAAGCCATCGGCAAGATGCCCTACGACTTCTCCCCGGCCCGCCTGCGCTGTATGGAACTGGCCGAAGAACTATCCGCCCAAGACTCACCCACTACCTAAGCTTGGCGTTTATCCTCGCTGGTCACCCGACCTGCTGATCTGCGGTTCTTCTCGGGACAGCTGGGGCGGCCGTTCTCCACGCTTCGAGAT
>NZ_JBFAZD010000070.1:0-2386 GCF_040681655.1 Streptomyces sp. NPDC051662 | reverse complement strand
ACACAGTGGACGCGAGCAACTGAGGACAAGCCCTCGGCCTATTAGTACCGGTCAACTCCACCAGTCACCTGGCTTCCATATCCGGCCTATCAACCCAGTCGTCTACTGGGAGCCTTAACCCCTCAAAGGAGGTGGGAGCCCTCATCTCGAAGCAGGCTTCCCGCTTAGATGCTTTCAGCGGTTATCCTTTCCGAACGTAGCCAACCAGCCATGCCCTTGGCAGAACAACTGGCACACCAGAGGTTCGTCCGTCCCGGTCCTCTCGTACTAGGGACAGCCCTTCTCAAGACTCCTACGCGCGCAGCGGATAGGGACCGAACTGTCTCACGACGTTCTAAACCCAGCTCGCGTACCGCTTTAATGGGCGAACAGCCCAACCCTTGGGACCGACTCCAGCCCCAGGATGCGACGAGCCGACATCGAGGTGCCAAACCATCCCGTCGATATGGACTCTTGGGGAAGATCAGCCTGTTATCCCCGGGGTACCTTTTATCCGTTGAGCGACGGCGCTTCCACAAGCCACCGCCGGATCACTAGTCCCGACTTTCGTCCCTGCTCGACCCGTCGGTCTCACAGTCAAGCTCCCTTGTGCACTTACACTCAACACCTGATTACCAACCAGGCTGAGGGAACCTTTGGGCGCCTCCGTTACTCTTTAGGAGGCAACCGCCCCAGTTAAACTACCCATCAGACACTGTCCCTGATCCGGATCACGGACCCAGGTTAGACATCCAGCACGACCAGAGTGGTATTTCAACGACGACTCCACCTGAACTGGCGTCCAAGCTTCACAGTCTCCCACCTATCCTACACAAGCCGAACCGAACACCAATATCAAACTATAGTAAAGGTCCCGGGGTCTTTCCGTCCTGCTGCGCGAAACGAGCATCTTTACTCGTAGTGCAATTTCACCGGGCCTATGGTTGAGACAGTCGAGAAGTCGTTACGCCATTCGTGCAGGTCGGAACTTACCCGACAAGGAATTTCGCTACCTTAGGATGGTTATAGTTACCACCGCCGTTTACTGGCGCTTAAGTTCTCAGCTTCGCCAACCCGAAGATTGACTAACCGGTCCCCTTAACGTTCCAGCACCGGGCAGGCGTCAGTCCGTATACATCGCCTTACGGCTTCGCACGGACCTGTGTTTTTAGTAAACAGTCGCTTCTCGCTGGTCTCTGCGGCCACCCCAAGCTCAGAGAGTAAATCCCATCACCTAGTGTGGCCCCCCTTCTCCCGAAGTTACGGGGGCATTTTGCCGAGTTCCTTAACCATAGTTCACCCGAACGCCTCGGTATTCTCTACCTGACCACCTGAGTCGGTTTAGGGTACGGGCCGCCATGAAACTCGCTAGAGGCTTTTCTCGACAGCATAGGATCATCCACTTCACCACAATCGGCTCGGCATCAGGTCTCAGGCACATGTTGCACGGATTTACCTGCACAACGCCCTACACCCTTACCCCGGGACAACCACCGCCCGGGCTGGACTACCTTCCTGCGTCACCCCATCGCTTACCTACTACAGATCCGGGTCACCGGCTCCACCACTTTCCATTCCCCGAAGGGTCCGGAACGGCTTCACGGGCTTAGCATCGTCTGATTCGATACTGGGCGTTTCAAAGCGGGTACCGGAATATCAACCGGTTGTCCATCGACTACGCCTGTCGGCCTCGCCTTAGGTCCCGACTTACCCTGGGCAGATCAGCTTGACCCAGGAACCCTTAGTCAATCGGCGCACACGTTTCCCACGTGTGTATCGCTACTCATGCCTGCATTCTCACTCGTGAACCGTCCACCCCTCGCTTCCACGGAGGCTTCACCCGGCACACGACGCTCCCCTACCCATCACAGCGGGCGTTGGCCCTCATGCTGCAATGACACGACTTCGGCGGTACGCTTGAGCCCCGCTACATTGTCGGCGCGGAATCACTTGACCAGTGAGCTATTACGCACTCTTTCAAGGATGGCTGCTTCTAAGCCAACCTCCTGGTTGTCTCTGCGACTCCACATCCTTTCCCACTTAGCGTACGCTTAGGGGCCTTAGTCGATGCTCTGGGCTGTTTCCCTCTCGACCATGGAGCTTATCCCCCACAGTCTCACTGCCGCGCTCTCACTTACCGGCATTCGGAGTTTGGCTAAGGTCAGTAACCCGGTAGGGCCCATCGCCTATCCAGTGCTCTACCTCCGGCAAGAAACACACGACGCTGCACCTAAATGCATTTCGGGGAGAACCAGCTATCACGGAGTTTGATTGGCCTTTCACCCCTAACCACAGGTCATCCCCCAGGTTTTCAACCCTGGTGGGTTCGGTCCTCCACGAAGTCTTACCTCCGCTTCAACCTGCCCATGGCTAGATCACTCCGCTTCGGGTCTTGAGCGCGCTACTA
>NZ_JBFAZD010000069.1:0-2638 GCF_040681655.1 Streptomyces sp. NPDC051662 | reverse complement strand
ACCACAGCATTGACGGTCAGCCGATGCCGCCGCGCGAACGAAAAGAGCTGACCGGACAATTCCTCCGACAACTCCACCTCCACCCGCTCCGAAGAACGGGCCTGACCGGCATGAACAGCCGGCCGGTCATACAGCAACGCCACCGGCGCATCAAAACCCGCCAGACCAGCGCGCCAAAACTCCTCCGCCACCCCCACACCACGCCCCGCCATCCACCCCGCCTGCACACCCAACGCACGACCACCCACCACCACCGGCAACACCAACCCATCCCGCCGCGCCGCATAGTCATCCAGCACCAGCGACACCACCCGAGCCAGACTCCAGCCGTCCAGCAGGATGTGATGGAAGGTGAACAGCACCCGGATACGGTCATCCGTGAGCCGGGCGAGCGTCAGCCGGGCGAGTGGAACGGAGGCCAGGTCCAGACCGCGACTCCGGTCGGCGGCGACACGGTCGGTCCAGAGTGAGGCCTGCTCGGGCGCCGAGGCGGTGCGCCAGTCGAGGATCTCGACGGGCAGCGCGACCGACTCGTACACCACCTGTACCGGCTCGGGCACGCCTTCCCACACCACCCCGATCCGCAGCGCCTGCACCTCGTCGACCATCCGCTGCCAGGACGCGACGAACCGGTCGGCGTCGGACACACCGTCGACGGCGAACATGAGCTGCTCGAAGTAGGCGCTGGAGCCGTCCTGGGCGAGCGCGTGGAAGAGCATCCCGGACTGCAACGGCATCAACGGCAGCACCTCCTCGACACCACGCCCGTCACCGACCGCCGCGTCGAGGGCCGCCTGATCCAGCGGCGACAGCGGAAAGTCCGACGGCGTGACGCCACCCGCACCCGGCGACTCGCAGTGCGCCAGAAGGCTCTCCAGCTCCTCGGCGAATCCGGACGCCAGCTCCTCGATCACCTCGTCGGAGAACACACCGGCCGACCGGACCAGGTGAACTGTCAGACGCCCGTCGATCACACGGGCCGCGACATCCAGGGCATGGGCCCGGGGGCCGAGCGGGCCGTGCTGCCGCCCGTCGGGTCCGGGCCCCGCCATGGCGTAGAGCGCGCTCCGGGCGGGCGGGACAGCGGCCTCGGTCGCGCCGAGGCAGCTGTAGCCGACCTGCGGACGGACCGTACTCCCGAGGTCGCCCGCCGCCGAGTCGGGGTCCCCGAGGTAGCGCAGCGCGCCGTACCCATGGCCATGGCCGGGTACCCCACGCAGCCGTTCCTTCGCGGACTTGATCAGTACGTCCCACGCGGCCGGGTCCGCGCCACCAGCGGCACCGGGCGTGCCGTCCTCGCCGGAGGTGCCGGAGGTGCCGGACACCAGCTCCAGCGGGAAGACCGTGCTGAACCAGCCCACCGTCCGCGACACATCGACGCCTCGGAACACGTCCTCGCGGCCCGCTCGCTCGACGTCCACGACGACGCGGCTCTGGCCGGTCCACCGGCCCAGTACCCGGCCGAGCACCGCGAGCAGCACGTCGTCCGGCCCGGTCCTGTACAGCGACGTGACATCGTGGCAGAGCTTCCGCGTCGACTCGGCCGACAGCTCCACCGATGTGACCAGGCCCTGATGCGAGGCGTCGGGCGCGGGTGTGCCCTGACCGGGCAGTCCGGTGGGTACGTTCTGGCCGACCCGGCTCCAGTACTCCAGCTCCGCGTCGAAACCACCCGCCTCCACATGCGCACGCAACCTCGAAGCCCACTCCTGGAACGACGCGGAACGCGGCCCCAGATCCACCACCGCCCCGGACACCAACTGCCCATACGCCAGCGCCAGATCCGCCAGCAACACCCGCCACGAAGCCTCGTCCACGACCAGAGGGTGCGCGATCACGGCCAACTGAGCTTCGGCCTCTCCGCGTTCGAAGAGCGCGAAGCGGATCAGCGGTCCCTCCGCCAGATCGAACCCGGTCCGCAGGGCCTCGACGGTCTCGTCCATAGCCGCTCGCGCGGCCGGCGCCGAGAGCGCCGAAAGATCGTGACGGTCGAGGGCGACGGACCGGTCCTCGGCGAGATTGCGCTGCCGCCAGCCCGCGCCGGTCCGTTCGTAACGCAGTCGCAGGGCGTCGTGATGGGCCACCAACGCGGTCACCGCACCAGCGAGCGCCCTCGGGTCGGTGCCGGGACGCAGGCCGAGCCGTACGACAGTGCTGAGCAACCGCGGGTCCTTGCGGTGGGTGCGGAAGAACCAGCGCTGAACGGGGGTGAGTACCACAGGGCCCTCCACGGGCGGTCGGTCCTGACCGGCGGATTCGTCGGCAGCGGTGCTGGTCGGCGCGGCGGCGAGGGCCGCGACGGTCTGCCGTACGAACAGGTCCTGGACGGCGAGCACGATGCCCGCGGCGCGGGCCTGGGAGACGACCTGGATGCTGAGGATCGAGTCCCCGCCCAGATCGAAGAAGTTGTCCTCCACACCCACCCGCTCAAGACCGAGCACACGCGCCCAGATCCCGGACAGGATCTCCTCCCTCGCCGAACGCGGAGCCACATACCCGGCCTCTCCCACACCGGACGACTCGGGGGACGACTCCAGGGAGGGCAGCGCCTTGCGGTCGACCTTGCCGTTCGGCATCAACGGCAACGCGTCCAACACCACAAAGGCGGACGGCACCATGTACTCCGGCAGCACACCCG
>NZ_JBFAZD010000068.1:0-2969 GCF_040681655.1 Streptomyces sp. NPDC051662 | reverse complement strand
ACCACAGCATTGACGGTCAGCCGATGCCGCCGCGCGAACGAAAAGAGCTGACCGGACAATTCCTCCGACAACTCCACCTCCACCCGCTCCGAAGACCGGGCCTGACCGGCATGAACAGCCGGCCGGTCATACGGCAACGCCACCGGCGCGTCAAAACCCGCCAGACCAGCGCGCCAAAACTCCTCCGCCACCCCCACATCACGCCCCGCCATCCACCCCGCCTGCACACCCAACGCACGACCACCCACCACCACCGGCAACACCAACCCGTCCCGCCGCGCCGCATAGTCGTCCAGGACGAGGGAGAGCACCCGGGCGACGCTCCAGCCGTCGAGCAGGATGTGGTGGAAGGTGAACAGCACCCGGACGCGGCCCTCGCCGAGCCGGGCCAGGGTCAGCCGGGCCAGCGGCACCTGACGCAGGTCGAGACCGCGCCGGTGATCGGCGGCCAGCAGGGCTTCCCAGCGGGCGTCCTGTTCGGTCAGGAGGCTGTCGCGCCAGTCCAGGATCTCGACCGGCAGACGTACGTCCCGGTGCACCACCTGTACCGGCTCGGGCACGCCCTCCCACACCACCCCGATCCGCAGCGCCTGTATCTCATCGACCATGCGCTGCCAGGACGCGGCGAACCGGTCGACGTCCGGCACACCGTCGACCACGTACATCAGCTGCTCGAAGTAGGCCGGCCTGTCCGCCTCGGCGAGGGCGTGGAAGAGCATCCCGGACTGCAACGGCATCAACGGCAGCACCTCCTCGACACCACGCCCGTCACCGACCGCCGCGTCGAGGCCCGCCTGATCCAGCGGCGACAGCGGGAAGTCCGACGGCGTGACGCCACCCGCCCCCGGCGACTCGCAGTGGGCGAGGAAGTCCTCCAACTCGCTGACGAATCCGGACGCCAGCTCCTCCATCACCGCGTCGGAGAACACACCGGACGTCCAGACGAAGTTGACCAGCAGCCGTCCGTCCGCGACCCGGGAGGTCACGTCGAGCGCGTGGTCGCGGCCGGCGAGCAGACCGGCGCCGTCCTGGATGAACCCGATCTCCTGGAGGGGCCCTTGCGGGGAGGAGCCGGACGCACCTGCCGTGGTGGTGTCGAACTGGCCGAGGTAGTTGAAGCTGACCTGCGGGTGGATCTCGGGGACGGAGCGGCGCAGATGGCGCAGCGCGCCGTAGCCGAGACCACGGCCGGGCACCGAACGCAGCCGCTCCTTGGCGGACTTGACCAGTACGTCCCAGGCGGCGCTCGTGTTGTCACCGCTCGTGTTGTCGGCGCTCGTGTTGTCACCGCTCGTATTGTCGGCGCTCGTGTTGTCGCTGCTCGTGTTGTCGGCGTCAGGTCCCGACTCCGTGGCGGACACCAGTTCCAGGGGGAAGACGGTGGTGAACCACCCCACGGTCCTGGACAGGTCGACTCCGGGGAAGATCTCCTCCCTGCCGTGCCCCTCGACGTCCACCAGGACCCGGTCCTGGCCGGTCCACCGGCCGAGTACGCGGGCGAGCACGGCGAGCAGCACCTCGTTGACCCGCGTGCGGTACACCGGGGGCACCTTGTGCACGAGTCTGCGCGTGGCGTCCGCCGACAGCTCGGCCGAGGCGGTGGCCGGCGCCGTGGGCTCGGTCTGGGCGGCCGGGGCGTCCGGGGCGGCTGTTGTGGTCGCGCCCGGCAGCTCGGTGGGTACGTTCTGGCCGACCCGGCTCCAGTACTCCAGCTCCGCGTCGAAACCACCCGCCTCCACATGCGCACGCAACCGCGAAGCCCACTCCTGGAACGACGCGGAACGCGGCCCCAGATCCACCACCGACCCGGACACCAACTGCCCATACGCCAGCGCCAGATCCGCCAGCAACACCCGCCATGACACGCCGTCGACCACGGCGTGGTGGACCAGCAGCACCAGCCGGTCGGTGTCCTCTCCGAGCCCGAAGGTCAGCGCGCGGAGCAGCGGTCCGTCGGTGAGATCCAGCGCGTCGCGTGCCAGGTCCGTGAGCCGGTCCATCTCGGCCTGCCGCTCGCCGGACGGGAGATGCGCGAGGTCGGTGTGTTCCGTATACGTGTAGGTGCTGTCCGCCACGTCAGCGACCTGCTGCGTCCATACATCAGCCTCGTCGCGCAGGAAGCGCAGGCGCAGCGCGTCATGGTGGTCGACCAGGGCGGTCACCGCACCCGCGAGCGCGTCGAGGTCCGTGCCGGGGGCGAGCGTGGCCGCCATCGACATGTCGAAGCGGTGCGAGGGGCCGGCCGGGGCTCCGAAGAACCACTCCTGGATGGGTGTGAGCCGTGCCGGGCCCTCGACGGGCTCAACGGCCCCGGCGGTGTCGGGCGCACGTTCCGCGGGCACCCGGCTCAGATGCTCGGCCAGGGCCCGCACCGACTGGCGGTCGAACACGTCCTTGGGCGAGATGGCCAGACCGGCCGCGCGGGCCTGGGAGACGACCTGGATGCTGAGGATCGAGTCCCCGCCCAGATCGAAGAAGTTGTCCTCCACTCCCACCCGCTCAAGACCGAGCACACGCGCCCAGATCCCGGACAGGATCTCCTCCGTCGCCGAACGCGGAGCCACATACCCGGCCTCCACGACACCGGACGACCCGGGGGACGACTCCACACCGGCCAGCGCCTTGCGGTCGACCTTGCCGTTCGGCATCAACGGCAACGCGTCCAACACCACAAAGGCGGACGGCACCATGTACTCCGGCAGCACACCCGCGAGGAACTCCCGCAGACCAGCGGCCATCGGTACGGCTCCGGCGCCCGGGACCACATAGGCGACCAGGCGCTTCGCGCTCCCGGCGCCCGCCGCGGACAGGGCGAGCACAACAGCCTGTGCGATCTCGGGGTGGGAGACGAGGGCGGACTCCACCTCACCCAGTTCGATACGGAAACCCCGCACCTTCACCTGATCATCGGACCGCCCCACAAACTCCAACACACCATCGGCCGTCCACCGCACCACATCCCCGGTCCG
>NZ_JBFAZD010000067.1:0-3539 GCF_040681655.1 Streptomyces sp. NPDC051662 | reverse complement strand
CGGCGACCGCTCCACCTGCTCCACAAACAAATCAGCCAACGACACCGACGGCACCACATGCCCCGTCGCATTCCACTCCACCACCACCCGCCGCCGCTCCTCACCCGACAACACATCCAGGGCGGCCACCGGCTGGGCGGGGTTGTGCACCAGCGCGTCGAGCACTCGGGCGAGCCTGTCGAGTACGCCTTCGGCCGCGGCCCGGTCGAAGGCGTCGCCGCGGTAGTCGAGACGGAAGCCGAACCGGTCCCCGGGTACGGCCATCAGCGCCAGTGGGTAGTGGGTGGCGTCCCGGCTCTCCACACGGGTGACCCGCAGGGAGCCGGTACCGCCGCCGTGGCCGGCTCCGCTGGAGGGATAGTTCTGGAAGACCAGTAGCGTGTCGAAGAGTTCACCGGCGCCGGCCTCCCGCTGGATCTCGGACAGGCCGAGGTGCTGGTGTGCCAGGAGCAGGGTCTGCTCGTCCTGGAGCCGCCGAAGCATCGCCGTGAGGGACTCGCCGTAGCGGATGCGGTGCCGCAGGGGAACGGTGTTGATGAACAGGCCGACCATCGACTCGACACCCGCGACCTCGGGCGGCCGCCCGTTGACGGTGACGCCGGTGACGATGTCGTCCCGTCCGGTCATGGCACCCAGGACCAGGGCCCAGGCGCCCTGCACGACGGTGCTCAGGGTGAGACCGTTCTCCCGTGCCCAGCCGAGCAGGGTGGCGGTGTCCTCCTCGGAGAGCTCCAGGCGTACCTCTTCCGGCACGACGGGATCGCGGTCGGCGCCGGGCGCGACAAGCGTCGCGCCGACGATTCCGTCGAGCGCCTCGCTCCAGGCGCGGACGGCCTCGTCACGGTCCTGCCCGGCGAGCCAGGCCAGGTAGTCGCGGTAGGGGCGTACGGGAGGCAGCTCGTCCGTGGCACCACGGTTCTCGAACAGGGCGAACAGGTCGCGGGCCAGCAGGGGCTGCGACCAGCCGTCGTAGAGCAGGTGGTGGCTGGTCAGCAGGAACCGGTAGGCACCGCCGCCGAGCCGGAGCAGTGTGCACCGCATCAGCGGGGGCTTGGCGAGGTCGAAACGCCGTATCCGGTCCTCCGCGACGATACGGTCCGCCTCGGCGCCGCGCTCGGCCTCGGGCAGACCGCTGAGGTCGATCTCCTGCCATACGGGGTCGACGTCGCGCAGCACCAGCTGTGCCCACTCGCCCGACTTCCGCTGGCGGAAGCAGGCACGCAGGGCCGCGTGCCGACGGAGGAGGCCTGCCACGGCGCCGCGCAGGGCGCCGGTGTCCAGCGGCTCGGCCAGGTCGAATACCGACTGCGCGGTGTAGACGTCGTTGCCCGAACGGTCGTAGACGCTGTGGAAGAGGAGCCCCTCCTGCAACGGCGAGAGGGGCAGAATGTCCTCGATGGCCCGCGGCTGTCGGCTCATGCGTGCGTCTCCCACTCCTGCGTCAGTTCGTCTTCGAAGTCGTCGATCTCGCGCTGGTCGATCGTCGACAGCGCCACGTCGGACGGCGTGAGCCCGCCGGCGTCGGGTCGTTCCGCGTGTTCGGCCAGGGAGGTCAGGGCCCGGAACCAGAGCTGGGCCAGTTCGTCGACCCGCTCCTGGGTGAGCAGGTCTCCCGCCCAGGTCCACACCGCCGCCAGTTCGGGCCCACGAGAGGTGTCCCGGGTCGCGGCGTTCACTTCGAGCACATGCGGCAGTGGCATGCGCGGATCGTGGTCGGAGCCGGTGTCGGCCCCCGCCTCGATGGTCCAGTCCCCGGGGTCCTGGTCGGTACCCACGGTGTACCTGCCCAGGTAGTTGAATCCGATCAACGGCTGTGGACGGGCGGCGAGCGGGCCCGCCGTGCGTGGATTGAGGTAGCGGGCCAGCCCATAGCCCATGCCGCGGTCGGGGATCCGGCGCAGCTGTTCCTTGACCCGCTTGACCAGGTCACCGGCGGCCGGGCCGGCGGCCCACGCGTCGGCGAGGTCCAGGGGGCCCGTGCTGAGGCGTACGGGGTGGATGCTGGTGAACCAGCCGACGGTACGTGACAGCTCGGCGCGGCCCACGAACTCCTCCTCGCGGCCGTGCCCTTCGAGATCCAGCAGTACCCCGGCGGCCCGCGCCGACCGGTCGTCCTGCCGCCACTCGGCCATGGCGAGGGTGAAGGCGGCGAGGAGCACCTCGTCGACCCCCGCGCGGAAGGTGGTCGGCACCGCGCCCAGCACGGCTTCGGTCACCTCCCTCGACAGGGTCAGCGAGAGATGCCGGGCGGTCGCGTAGGTGTCCCGCGCCGGGTCCAGGGGACGCCCGCCGAGCGGCGCTTCCGGCTGGTTCAGTACGTCGTTCCACAGGGCGAGTTCGGTGTCGTCCGGGCGATCGGCGGCGAGTTCGGTGAGCCGGTGTGCCCAGCCGCGCAGCGAGGTGCCCACCGGCTGGAGGTGCGGGGTGGCCCCGGAGGCGCACTCACTCCATGCCTCCGCGAGGTCAGGCAGCAGGATGCGCCAGGACACCCCGTCGACGGCGAGGTGGTGCACCACCAGGAGGAGCTTGCCCTGCCGGTTCGGTCCGGCGTCGAACCAGACCGCCTGCACCATCACGCCGTCCCGGGGCGCGAGCCTGGCGCGAGCCGCTCCGCCCTCCCGGAGGAGCAGACCGCGTAACCCGTCCTCGTCCACGGCGGACGCGTCCACCCGGTGCAGCACATCGGCCGCGCGCGGGCCGGGTCCGTCGGGGATCTCCAGGCTCCACCCCGCGGCGCCCTCACTCTCGTCAGCGATGTGAAGGGTCATACGCAGGGCGTCGTGGTGGTCCAGGACCGCCTGGAGTGTCCGCGTCAGCCGGGCGGGTTCGGCCCCCGCCGGTACGCGGACCAGCTGCGACTGGCTGAAGTGGTCTGTGGGAGCACCCAGTTCGGCGAACCAGTGGGTGATGGGCATGAGCGGTACGGGACCGGTGCCCGCCACATCCTCCTCGGCGGTCCCGGCACCACCGTCGGCATCGCGGACGACGTGGGCCAAGGACGCCACCGTCTGGTGCTCGAAGACCTCACGTACGGAGAGTTCCAGCCCCTCGCGACGGGCCCGGCTGACGAACTGAATGGCCATGATGCTGTCGCCGCCGAGCGCGAAGAACCCCTCGTCGACGCCGACTTCGTCCTGGGCGAGGACCTCGGCGAACAGGGAGCACAGTGCCTCCTCGCGCGGCGTGCGGGGGGCTCGCCGCCGGGTCTCGTCGCCGTACACAGGGCTCGGCAGGGCGCGTTGGTCGGTCTTGCCGTTGGGGGTCAGAGGCAGGGCATCGAGCGGCACGATCGCCGCGGGCACCATATGGCCCGGCAGCACCCGCGCCAGATCCTCCCTCAAAGCAGCCGGATCAAGACCCGCCACAACACCCGAAACCGGAACCGCATACCCCACAAGCCGCTTGTCACCAGGACGGTCCTCACGCACCACCACCGTGCACTGCCCCACCCCCGCACAACGAGCCAGAACCGCCTCGACCTCACCCAACTCAATACGGAAACCACGAATCTTCACCTGAAGATCCGCCCGGCCCAGATA
>NZ_JBFAZD010000066.1:0-3582 GCF_040681655.1 Streptomyces sp. NPDC051662 | reverse complement strand
CCGCTCGCCGCTCGCGGAGAAGTTCGGCCTGCGCGAGACGCCGACCCGGGCGCGCACGCACTCGCGCAGCCTGTTCACGCACATGGTGGGCGTGCCGCCCCCCGCGGTACGTCAGAGGCGCTTCGCCGCCCGCAGCAGCCCCGCGTAGAAGCCGTTGCCGTCCAGGCGCGAGGTGCCGCCCTGGTCGCCGATCGTCGGGCCGTTGACCTCTTTGCGGCTGGAGACGAAGATCTGGTGGCCGTCGGTGTCGTTGCCCATGTACAGGCCGACATGGTCCATCCGGTTCCCGGTCCGCTTGTCCATCTTGAAGAACACCAGGTCGCCCGGCTGGAGCTTGCTGGTGGACTCCGGCCGCGTGTACCAGGGGGCGGGGCCCTGGAGTTTGTAGATGTCCACGCCGACGTCCGAGCGCGTCATGCCGTTGGCGGTGCGCGGCAGACCGTCGCCCACCTTGTCGGTCCCCATCAGCGGGTAGCGGGCGCGATAGCCGAACACCGTCCGGATGAAGCCCGAGCAGTCCAGCGCGCGGTACTTCGGCTGCTCCGGCTGCATGGTGGTGCCGTCCCGGAAGGTGTACGGGATACCGAGGTAGTCGTAGAAGTCGGACTGCTCCAGGCGGTTCGTGGGATTCGACTCGTCGATCGGCCCGAAGAACGCGTCGCCCGCGTACGGAACGCCCTCGTCGTCCTTCTTGATGGGCGCGCCCTCGACGTACTGGAAGGCGAACGCGAAGATGTCGTCCTCCTCGCTGCCGTAGTACTCCTTGAACCAGTCCTTGAACCACTTCTCCTTCTCGGCGCCCTTCTTCCACGCCTCCGGCATCAGCCGCACCCAGTTCTCGGTGACCACCCGGGACTTGGTGTTCGTGGGCTCGTCGAAGGTGCGGCTGGGGCCGTTCAGGGTCGCCGTACGCGCGTCGTCGGTGAAGGTGGCGAGGATGTCGCCGTCGCCGCTGCGCAGCACCGAGCGTGCCGGGTTCTGCAGCCGCTCCCAGGTCTGCTCGCCGGCCGTGCTCCCGTTCCCGGACGTCAGCGCGGGGATGTCGGTGATGGCCTGGACGGCGGGCGCCTTCGCCTGCTCGTCCTTGCGGAGTTCAACGGTGAGATAGGCACTGCCGGCCAGCAGCGCGAGGACTGTCGCGGCATGCAGGACCGGGCGGCCCCGCTTCTTGGACTTGGCACTCATGACGAATCGGCTCCCGTGGATGGGCGGGTCAGGCTGACGGCAGGGCGCCGAGCAGGATGCCGGCGGTGAGGACTACATAGGCCGTGAGCGTGACCGTGCCGGTGGCGAGGATGGTCGCGCCCTTGGGCTGGCGTACGAGCTGGTAGGCGATCAGACCCGGGACGATGAAGCCGAGCGTCTGGTTCGCGTACATCAGCGGGAATTCGAGCGAGAGCACGATCATCAAGGTGCCCTGGAGGAGCACACCGATCATGACGACCGCGGAGAACAGGCGCTTTCCGTAGAGGATCACGAAGCGCTGCACGACCAGCGTGGCCACATACGTCAGTACGGTCACGCCGACGACCATGGCGGCGCGCTGGAGGTCCTCGACGAGGGTCAGCGCCAGCCAGCCCGGCGTGATCATGCCGCCGGGGGAGAGGTTGGTCGTGAGGTAGCAGATCAGGGAGAACATCAGGCCCAGACCGATGCCGATCGCGGCGATCTCGGGGGTGAGGACTGCGGGGATCAACGGGGTTCTCCTGGGTTCTGCGGCGCCACGGAGTGCGAGGTGTCCGGGGAGTGCGGGAGCTGTGGGTACTCGGGGTGGTGCGGCTGCTGGCGGGGCGAGGAGTGGTGCTGCGCGGGGTCGCCGGAGTCGTACGGGTCCGGCTGCTGGTCCTGTGTCCGCTCCGGCGTCTGCTCCGGGTTCTGGACCGGCATCTGGACCGGTTCGAACAGGCCGCGCTCACGCGGCGGACCGGCGGCGGGACGCTGCTGGTAGCGCTGCTCGTACGCCTCCGGGTAGGGCTGGAACGGGTCGAGGCGCGGCGCGTAGCGGGCCAGTGCCATCGTCTCTTCGTGACGCGGGTGCTGCTGCTGCTGTTGCTGCTGCGGGGCGGTCCCGGTCCCGGTCCCTGGGCCGGCGTCGGCGGAGACGACCGGGATGGCGACGGTGTCCGACACCTGACCCTGGCCCTGCGCCTGGCCCTGGTCCTGCGCCGGAACGTACGGTTCCGCTGCCTGTCCGGGAGCGGTCCGGCGGGCGGGCGGTCCGGCGGGCGGCTCGGCGGGCCCGTCCTCCGGGTCCGGCGTCTCGTCCGGCGGCAGCTCCGCCAGGTGTTCGAGCAGCAGCTCACCCTGGCCGTGGATATTGCCGATCGCGACCAGCGAGGAGTCGGATCCGAGCATGCCGAGCAGCTCGCGCATGAACTCCTCGGGATCGCGCTTGTCGCCGCCCAGGTCGACCGCGCGCGAGCGCCAGTCGGCGGGGATCGCGTCGATGGCGCTCTTCGCCGGATGGCCGATGACGAAGACCTTCTCCGGCTGGAGTTCGGGGATGATCTCGCCCATCTGGCCATTGCGCTCGACCCGGTCGGGACGGCAGTTGATGACCACATGGAGCGGACGGTTGATCGCGCCCAGATCGAGCAGCTGGTTGATGTTCATCAGCGTCGACTCGGGGTCGTTCGCCGCGAAGACGTTCGCGAACCGCAGCCGCTTGCCGTCCGGCGTGAGATAGCGCTCCACGGAGAGGACACCCGGGTCCGGCGGCGCGTCGTACATCCCCTGGAGCGCGGTCTCGCGCTCCACGCCCAGCAGTTCGGCGACCTTCAGCGCGATGGCCACGTTCTCCTTGAACGTGAACCAGCTGAAGCCGCGCAGCTCCTCGTCGGAGACCGTCTCCGGGTCCGCGTAGATCAGCTGGCAGTTCCGCGCGTCGGCCTCCTCCTGGAGGATCGCGAACCGGTCCTTCTCCGCGGTGACACAGATGCCGTCCTCCGGCATGGAGCGGGAGAGCGAGCGCGCCACGTCGTCGAGGGTCGGACCCATCTCGGCGAGATGGTCCTCACGTACGTTGCACAGCACGCCGATCGTGGACCGGATCAGCTTGGACTGGTTGATCTCCTGGAGCGCCGGCATGACGGCCATGCACTCGATCACCAGCGCGTCGGGGTTGTACGCGGCGGCCCGGCGCACGATGCCGATCTGCTCCACCACATTGGCGATGCCGAACTTGCGGTAGACGGGCTCCTCGGTCGCGTCCGGGTGGATGAACCGGGCAGCCGTACCAGTGGTCTTGGCGACCGTGATCAGCTCGCCGCCGCGCAGCGCGCCCGCGCACAGCCGGGTGATGGACGACTTGCCGCGGATGCCGTTGACCAGTACCCGGGTGGGGATGCGGTTCAGGTTGGTGAAGTGCCGTCGCTGTTCGACGAGTCCGGCGACCAACAGGATCGTGCTGCACACGAGCAGCACGAAATAGAGGAAGAGCACGGTCGGTCAGATCCTTTCGGCGAGGGCCGGTGGCGCGCCTTCGCGCCTGCGCTGCTCCTGGAGTTGCTGGCGCAGGAGTTCCAGGGAGCGTGTGATGGCCCCGACCTCGTCGTGATGGCGCGGGTAGAGGACGGTGCGGCG
>NZ_JBFAZD010000065.1:0-4264 GCF_040681655.1 Streptomyces sp. NPDC051662 | reverse complement strand
TGGTCGTTGGCCACGACGCGTGCGTTGTTCGATCACCGGGCCGTGGTGGTGGGCGAGGACCGTACGGAACTCCTCACCGGACTCGAAGCACTCGCCGCCGGAGAACCCGACGCCCAGGTGGTCTCCGGGACGGCGGACGAAGCGGGGGGTACGGTCTTCGTCTTTCCCGGCCAGGGGTCGCAATGGCTGGGCATGGCCCGTGAACTCCTCGACTCGTCCGAGGTGTTCGCCGAGCGGCTCGCGGAGTGCGCGGACGCTCTCGCGCCCCACACCGACTGGTCGCTGCTGGACGTGGTACGCGGTGTGCCGCACGCGCCGAACCTGGACCGGGTCGACGTGGTCCAGCCCGTGCTGTTCGCGGTGATGGTGTCGCTGGCGGAGCTCTGGCGTTCCGTGGGCATCGTGCCTGACGCGGTCGTCGGACACTCGCAGGGCGAGATCGCCGCCGCCCACGTGGCCGGCGCGCTCAGTCTGGACGACGCGGCCCGGGTGGTGGCCCTGCGGTCACGGGCCATCGTCGCGCTCGCCGGCAACGGCGGGATGGCCTCCGTGCCCGTGCCCGCCCACGAGTTGGAGCCCCGACTCGCGCGTCTGGGCGGTCGTGTGCACATCGCCACCGTCAACGGCCCCTCGTCGACCACGGTCTCCGCCGACGTCGAGGCGCTGGACGAGCTGCTGGCCGAGTGCGCGAAGGAGGGCGTGGACGCCCGACGGATCGCCGTCGACTACGCGTCCCACTCCCCGCATGTCGATGTCCTCCGCGATGACCTGCTTGAGCTGCTGTCCGGGATCACCCCCCGGGAATCGGAGATTCCTTTCTACTCGACGGTGACCGGTGAGCCGCTGGACACCGCGACCCTGGACGCCGCGTACTGGTTCCGCAACCTCCGCCGGACCGTGCGGTTCGAGCGTGCGACCCAGGCGCTCCTGGCGGATGGGCACCGTACCTTCGTCGAGGTCAGCCCGCACCCGGTGCTGACCATGGCGGTTCAGGACACGGTGAGCGGCGCGGCGGGGGCCGCCGCGGACGCTCTGGTCACGGGCACACTGCGCCGGGACGACGGGGGCCTGCGCCGTTTTCTCACCTCGGTCGCCCAGGTGCACACTCATGGCACCACCGCCGACTGGTCCGCCGTACTGGCCGACCGCGGGGCCCGAACGGTCGAACTGCCCACGTACGCCTTCCAGCGGGAGAGGTACTGGCTGGACAGCACGTCCGGTACCGCGGATGTGACCTCGGCCGGGCTGCTGGCGGCGGAACACGCCCTGCTGGGCGCGGCGGTCCCGCTGGCCGACAGCCGGGAGCTGGTGTTCACCGGACGCCTGGCCCCCGGCGCGCACCTCGGGTCGGCCGGCGGTCCCGTGCCGGGCGCACCTCTGTCCGGCGCGATGCTCGCCGAACTCGTCCTGCACGTCGGCGAGCAGGTCGAGTGCCCCTGGGTGGACGAACTGACGGTGCTCTCTCCGCTCGGCCTCTCCGCCGAGCACGCGTGTCAGCTCCAGGTCACCGTCCGGGCGGCGGACGCGTCCGGGCGGCGTGAGGTCCTCGTCCACTCCCGCCCGGAGGACGAGGACGGTGACTGGACACGGCACGCCGAGGCCGCCGTTCTGCCACGCGCCGACGCCGACGCCGCGGCCGTGGAGTCCGCCGACGGTGCGTGGCCCCCGCCCGGGGCCATGTCCATCGATCTCGCCGATCTCGCGCCGGACCTTGAGGACGACGGTGCCGGTCCGGGAGAGCCGTTCCGCGGTGTGCGGGCGCTGTGGCGGCTCGGCTCCGAGCTGTACGCGGAGGTGGCGCTCACGGAGGACCCGCCCACCGACGTGGACGGCTTCGGAATCCATCCCGAACTCCTGGACGCGGCTTCCCGCGCGCTCGCCCCCGCTCTGCACCAGGACGGCGCCGCCGTACGGCGGGTGGTGTCCTGGACCGGCCTGCGCCTCTACGCCACGCAGTCCACCTCCGTACGCGCACGCCTCACCGCGCTCGACGCGGACCGCTACCGGCTGACTCTGGCCGACCCCGCCGGACGGCCGGTCGCGGCAGCCGAGTCCCTCACCCTGGCGGGCGCCTCGGGCGCCTCGGACGCCTCGGACGCCTCGGACGATCCGGCGGGGCGGCCGCGGGAGCGGGACGGCGGGAGCCTCTTCCACCTCGACTGGCCGGAGGTGGACCGCACGGCGGGCGGCGCTTCCGGCGTATGGTCCCTCCTCGGAGACGGGACGGCGTCCCTCCGGGGCGAACTCGTCCGCGCCGGGGTGACGGTACGGACCTGCCCCGACATGGCGAGCGCCTCGGCCCGCGCACTCGGCGCCCCCTCGTCCGATGTCGTACTGGCCGCTCCCACCGACTCCACCGCCGCGTCCGGGTCCGCCACCGGGCGGGACGAGGTCGGCTCACCCCGGCCCGACACCCCCTCGGACCACGCCCACCGGGCGACCGAGGCCGCGCTCGGGCTGCTGCGCGAGTGGCTCTCCGAGGAGGGCACCGACGCCGGACGACTCGTCGTACTCACCCGGGGCGCCGTCGCCGTCCGGGCCGGCGACGACGTGACCGGACTGGCAGGCGCCGCTGTCTGGGGACTGGTCCGCAGCGCCCAGGCCGAACACCCGGACCGTGTCACGCTGATCGACATCGACGACACACCGGCCTCGGTGCGGGCGCTGCCCGGCGCACTGGCCACCGGAGAACCCCAACTCGCGCTGCGCGGGGGCAGGTCGCACATACCGAGGCTGACGAGGACGATCCCCGGCCCGCAGGCGCCGGCCCGGCCGCTCGACCCGGACGGTACGGTGCTCGTCACCGGCGGAACGGGCACTCTCGGCCGGCTTGTCGCCCGTCACCTGGTGACCTCACACGGCGTCCGGCGGCTGCTCCTGACCAGCCGCAGGGGCCCGGAAGCCGACGGCGCCGACCGGATCCGCGCGGAACTCGCCGCCGAGGGCGCCGAGGTGATGGTGGTCGCCTGCGATGTCGCGGACCCCGAGGCACTGCGGGCGACCCTGGACACCGTGGACCCCGGCCACCCGCTCACCGCGGTCATCCACGCGGCCGGCGTCCTCGCCGACGCCACGGTGCACGCGCTCACCCCGGACCGGTTGCACCAGGTGCTCCGGCCCAAGGCGGACGCCGCGTGGAATCTGCATCAGCAGACCTCTCGGCTGGACCTCGCCGCGTTCGTGCTGTTCTCGTCCGTCACCGGTGTCATCGGCACACCGGGCCAGGCGAACTACGCCGCCGCCAATGCCTTTCTCGACGGTCTGGCCGCGCACCGTCATGCCCACGGGCAGCCCGCGACCAGCCTGGCCTGGGGCTACTGGGCCGAGTCCACCGGGATGACCAGCCATCTCTCCGGAGCGGATGTGGCCCGCATGGACCGCACCGGCGTCGGTGCCCTGGCGACCGACGACGCGCTCTCCCTCTTCGACACCGCTCTCGCCGGAGGGCCCTCGGCCCTGGCACCGGCCAGGATCATCACCCGGTCCCTGCGGGAGCTCGCGCGCAGCGGTCCGCTGCCCGCCGTGCTGCGCGGCCTGGTCCGTACCTCGTCACGGCGCAGGGCGGCCGGCGCCGTGACGGGCGAGGACTCGTGGAAGCTGCGGCTGTCGGCGCTGTCCGCGTCGGAGCAGCACGCTCTGCTGCTCGAACTGGTCAGCAGCCACGCGGCTGCCGTTCTGGGCGGTACCCGTCGAGCCGTCGAGAGCGGCCGGGCCTTCAAGGAGTTGGGTTTCGACTCCCTGACGGCCGTCGAACTGCGCAACAGGCTCAGTGTGGCGACCGGTCTGCGGCTGCCCGCCACTGTGGTCTTCAACCACCCGACGGCCGCCGCACTCGCGGCACATGTGCGCGAGCTGCTGGCTCCGGTCGTGGACGCTGTCGAGGACGTCTCCCCGATGGCGCGGCTCGATTCGCTGGAAGCGTCCCTCGGCTCGTTCGATCCGGCCGATGCCGGCGTCCGCGACGCGATCGCCGAGCGCCTTCATGCCCTGCTGCGGAAAGTGGAGCGGCCCGGCGGGGACCTCACGGACACGATTCTGTCGGCGACGCCCGACGAGATCTTCGAACTTATCGACAACCGGCTTGGCCGACAGCGTCGGACAGGTTCGGACAACCAGGGGGCCAACCATGACGAACGAAGCGAAGACCGCCGAATACCTTAAGCGCGTGACGGTGGAGCTTCATAGGGTTGAGCGGCGGCTTTGTGAGGTTGAGGGGCGTGTGCATGAGCCGGTGGCGGTGGTGGGTATGGGGTGTCGTTTTCCG
>NZ_JBFAZD010000064.1:0-6772 GCF_040681655.1 Streptomyces sp. NPDC051662 | reverse complement strand
CCCTCCACCTCAATCGGATCACCCAAACCCGTCCCCGTCCCATGAGCCTCCACCAACCCAATCGACTCCACCGACACACCCGCATCACCCAACGCGGCGGTGATGACGTCCGCTTGGGCACGCGGGCTGGGCGCGGAGTAGCGGGTGGTGCGTCCGCCGTGGTTGACGGCGGCTCCCTTGATGACGCCCCGGATCCGGTCACCGTCCCGCCGGGCGTCGTCGTACCGCCGCAGCACCACGGCCACGGCTCCCTCTCCCGGGACGAAACCGTCGGCGGTGTTGTCGAACGCACGGCTGCGATGCCGGGGCGACAGGGCCCTCAGGTCCCCCATCGACCGGAAGTACTCCGGGCTGATACCGGCGTGCACGGCCCCGATGACCGCCGTGTCGATATCACCGGTGCGCAGGTGCTGGAGTGCCGAGTGGATGGCGACCAGGGACGACGAGCAGAGGGTGTTGACCAGTCCGCTCGGGCCGTGCCAGTCCATCAGGTAGGACAGCCGGTTCGCAATCATCGCCTCAAGTCCGAGGCCACGCCCGTCGGGCACGCCGTGGCGCACCCGCTCCTCGTGGTAGTGGTCGTGGCTGTACGCGATCCACAGACCGGTGTTGTCGGCTTCGGCCCGTCCGCCGATCCGGCCGCCGTCCTCCAGTGCCTCCCAGATCGTCTCGTACACGATCCGCGCCTGTGGATCGATCAGGGGAGCTTCGCGGGCCGAGATCCGGAAGGGAGCCGGGTCGAACTCGTCCACACTGTCAAGGAACGAGGCGCACGGGACCGGACCGGCCGCCGGGTCCCAACGCCCCTCGGGCAGCGGGCGGACCGTGTCCCGGCCTTCGGCGAGCAACTCGGCGAAGGCGGTCAGGTCGCCCGCGGTGGGCAGTTTGACCGCCGCGCCCACGACCGCGATGTCGCGCGGTCGTGATTCCGGAGCGGATACGGGGGACTTGGCCGGGGGTTCGGCCTCGGGTCTTCGTGACGTAACGGTGGCCCGCGCCATCGGTACGGGCACTTCGGGCACTTCGGGCACTTCCGCCACGGCCGGGTCCGCCAGCGTGTCGACGAGTTCCGGTGCCTCGTCCACCAGGAAGTCGGCGAACTGCCGGGGGGTCGGATACTCGAAGAAGACCGTCGGGTAGAGGGACAGGCCGTGCTCCTGAGAGATGCGCTCGCTCAGTGTCACCAGGCCCACCGAGTCGAACCCGGCGGACAGGAACTCCGTATCGGTGTGCTCCTCGGAGGTGCCCGTCAACGCCAGGAACCAGGTGAGCGCCCGCGCGGACCGCGAGGCGGCGGGGGCCGCCGGGGCCGCGGGGCGAGGTGGCGCCGGCGGGAGTGAAGTCGGCTCCGGCTCCGGTGCCACGACAGGCGCGAGCGCCGCGACGGGGACGGGCGACGCGACCGGGGCGCCCGGCATCGCCGGCACGACCGGGGCGGGCGTCTCCCCCGCACTGAACGCCTGGACGGGAACCCTCTTGGACGCCATGTCGCCGAAGACCAGCAGCGGTGTCCCCGCCTCATCGGTCACCGTCTGGGTGACCCGGCAGGCCTCGTCGTTCCAGAAGGTGATCTCCGTCCGCACGTAGGCGGCGTCGTCCAGCGGTCCGAGGACATCCAGTCGGCCCACCGAGAGCGGAATGAACGCGGACGCGTCCGCCGTGCCGAACACCGGATTGGCCGGGTCGATCGCCGCGACCGTCACGCTGTCCAGGAGCCCGGGGAACAGCCGCACGCCTGGCGGGTTCAGCTCCCGCTGCCGGGCGCCTTCGATACGGGCGAGGGTGCCGCCGTCCGGCAGGCTCGCCACCCAGGAGATGTTCCGATAGTAGCGGCCATGGTGGTAGCCGATCCGCCGCAGCCACCGGTAGAGGCCCGAGCCCGCGTGCACGGCGGAGTCGGCGCAGTCGGCCAGCAGGGCGGCCAAGGAAACCGGAAGCGGCGGCTCGGGCGCGCGCCCGGTGGCGAGCCGGCCGGTGACGAAGAGTTCCCCGCTCTCGGGGTCCTCGACCCTGAACCGGTTCTCCGCGTCCACCCGGCCGATGACCCGGTGCGCCCCGGACGGGATGAGCGGGCGGTGGAAGAGGATGTCCCGGGCCCCGTGGAAGGGTTCGCCGCGCAGTGCGGCACCTTCGCGCAGGAAGTCGAACCACGCCACCCCCGGGAGCATGAGCGTGCGGTACACCGCGTGCTGGGCGATGGGTGCCTCGGCCGGACCGAACACACGGGAGAACGTGTACCCGGCCGCACCCTCGTCCGCTATCAGCTCGGCGGGCGCCCCCGGTTCGGCCGAGCGCAGGGGCTCGGCCAGGTTCAGGGCACGGCCGCGCGGCTGCGCGGAGGGCAGCAGGCGCTTGCTCCACGTCACGCCCATGGCCTGCTGGAACACCGCCCAGTCGATCTCCTGGCCCTCCTGGAAGAGCTCGACGGCGATCCCGGCGAGCACCGCCGCGACCTCCCACTCGTCGCGGGCCTCGGCCAGCCGTGCGCCAACGTCATGGCCGTCGCCGGCGGCGTGATCCCGGGCGTCGCGTACGAGTTCGTTGTCGCTCCGCAGAACATCGGCCAGCGCTTGCTCCAGCGGGACACGTCCTCGTACGAAGTCCCCGACCGCCTCCCATCCCGGGGGCAGGTCCACCACACCTTCGGGCAGTCCCAGATCGCGCAGCGCGATCGAGAGGGCGACCCCGGACGCGATCCGCAGCAACTCTCCTGAGAATGTGGCCAGTTGGGTTCCGGTGGCCGCTTCGAACAGACCGATGACCTCATGGACGGCCGGCGCCGAGCGGTCCAGGGCGGTCAGCCACGCGGGCGGGGCCGCGGACGCCTCGGGACGTACGGACACGGCGGTGCGGGGGCCACCGGCAGCAGGGGCCTCCTGTACACCGGCCCGCAGGAGCCAGGTACGCAGAGCGGTGGCCAGTTGATCCGCGTCCGCCCCGACGACGGCCAGCCGCGCGGTACGGTGCGGCCGTGCCAGGCGGGCCGTGGCACATACGTCGCCGAGCTCGCCGGGCCCGTCCGTCAGGGTCGGCAGGAACTCCAGCCACTGGGCGACCAGTTCCCGCAGCGCGTACGGGCTGTCGGCGGACAGCGGCAGCACATGGACCGGCACCGACCGCCCGGCGGAACCGGCCGATCGGGCCGACCCGGCGAGGGTGCTGTCGGTGCGGGGAGCGGCCTCGGCCACCACATGGGCGTTGGTGCCGCCGAAGCCGAATCCGCTGACGGCGGCCCGGCGCACCGGAGCGTCCGGCCAGGGGAGGCGCGTGTCGGGCAGGTGGAAGGGGCTGTCCGCGAGGTTGAGGCGCGGGTTGGGCGATTCCACCGCCACGGCCGGGACGACACCCTCGCGCATCGCGACGATGATCTTCGCGAGTCCGGCGAGCCCCGACGCCGAGTGCAGATGGCCGATCCGGCGCTTGATCGAACCGAGTGCGACGGAGTTGCGGGGGACGCCGTGTCCGGCGAACACCTCGGTGAGCGCCCGTACTTCGATCGGGTCGCCGATGGCGGTGCCGGTGCCGTGTGCCTCGACGTACTGGACGGTCGCCGGGTCGATGGTCTTGTACACCTTGCCCAACAGGTCGATCTGGGCTTCCAGGTTCGGTGTGGTGACCCCCATGGTGCGGCCGTCGTTGTTGACCGCGACCCCGCTGATGGCTCCGAGGATGACGTCGCCGTCGGCCAGCGCCGCCGGCATCGGCTTCAGCACCAGAGCGGCGGCTCCCTCGCCGGGCACATAGCCGTTGGCCTTGCTGTCGAAGGTCTGGCACAGCCCGTCCGGGGAGAGCGCCCCGGTGCGGGAGAGGAGTACGAAGGTCAGCGGGTCGATCAGCAGGTCGACTCCGCCGACGAGGGCGAGCTCGGAGGTCCCGGCGGCGAGGCTCTGGCAGGCGAGCCAGACCGCCGACAGCGAGGACGAGCAGGCGGTGTCGACCACCAGGCTCGGGCCCGCCAGGTCGAAGCGGTCGGACAGCCAGGCCGCCATGAAGTTCTGCGACCGCCCCCACAGGGCGGCCGGCCCGGGTATCCCGACGGGACCGGCCGGGCCGGGCGGAACGGTGCCTCGCCCCTGGTCGAATCCGTACGCGTTCATGCGCGCGGCGATGAACACACCGGCGTCGAGTCGACGGCGCACCCCCAGGTACCCGGAGTCCTCCAGGGCCCGTGCGCCGACCTCCAGCATCACGCGCTGCTGGGGGTCGAGGAGCACGGCGTCCTCGGCGCTCATGCCGAACGCCTCGTGGTCGAAGGAGAACGGGTCCACCAGGAAGCCGCCGCGGTGGTGCGTGCCCTGGTGGGGCCCCTCGCCCCGGTACAGCTCGCGGGCCCACCGGCTCGGCGGGACCTCGCCGACCTCGACCCCGTCGTGGGCCAGCAGGGCCGTCAGGTCGACGACGTCCTCGGCGCCCGGGAGCCGTACCGCGAGGCCGATCACGGCGATGCGGGTGTCGCGCTCGCTCACAGCAGTCCTTTCGTTCGGCTCTCCGGTCATGCCCGTCCCACTCCCCGCTGCCCGTCGTGCACGAGCAGAGGACGCAGCAAGGCACTCAGAGCGGAGGTGGGCACGTCCTCGGGGTCGGGGGTGGACGGACGGTGGGCGGACGGCGCCTCATGGGCGGCGAGTTCCGCCGCGATCTCGTCGGCCGTACGCGCCCGCATCAGCAGCGAAGGATCGACGGTCAGATCACTGCGCCGCTCAAGGGCCGTGGTCAGCTCGGCGATCACCAGGGAGTCCAGCCCGAGGCTCTGGAGCGGACGGTCTCCCGGGTCCTCCCCGAGCACCTGGACGAAGGCGTCCCTGACCCGTGCGCGCATCTCCGTGACGTCTCGCGGGGTGCGCGCCGCGGGGGGCGAGGGTGGTTCTGCTCGCGCCACCATCGGCACGGACCCGACGGACCCGACGGACCCGACGGACCCGACGGGCTCGACGGACCCGACGGGCTCGCTGGAGGGCGCGGCCTCCGTCGGGGTGTCGGGAGTGCTTCCCGGGAAGATCACGGCGCCACCCGACCGCACGTGGTCGAAGAAGGCGTCCACCGCCTGCTCGGCGCTGATCGCGTACGCGGCGGAGAAGGACGCGTCCGCCTTCATGCCGATGCCCGTCCAGTTGGGCCACGCGTGTGCGGTGACCGTGGTGACGGCGTCGTTCTCCCTTTCGGCGAGGGCCAGTTGGTAGGCGTTGGCGAGGCTGTAGTCGACCAGTCCCCGGCCGGCCAGCGCCTGTGTGCCGGCGATCGAGGACACCAGGACGGTGAAGTCGGCGCCCTGTTCCTTGGCCAGCCGTACGACGTTCAGCGAGCCGGGGACCTTGGGGGCGAGCACCTTCTCGGCATCGCCCCATGTCCGGCGGTGCATCGCCCCGAACGGGTTGACCCCGCCGGAGGAGTGCACGACGCCGACCAGCCGACCCCAGCGCCGGCCGAACCGCCCGGCCACAGCGGCGAGCGCCGCCGGGTCGGACACATCGCAGACGAGGTACTCGACCTCGGCGCGCCTCGCCAGCTCCCGCAGAGGGGCGGAGCTCTCGGCGTCGACGACCGACCGGCCGATGATGCCGACGCGCCTGGCTCCTCGGTCGATCAGCCGCTGGGTCAGACGCAGCCCTACGGCGCCCAGTCCGCCGGTGACCAGGTAGTACCCGGAGGCCGGCGGAGCGTACGGCGGGGTGGCCGGCGCGGGCACCGGTTCCGGGGTGTATCTGACGCCTCGCCGGTAGGCGGAGACCACCGTGCCGGCGTCGGCCCCGGCCGCCGGTCCGGTGCTCAAGGCGGCGTACTCGGCCGCCAGTTGGACGGCCCACACCTCGGCCGGGTCGGCCGGATCCAGATGGACGACCGCGGTGGGCTTTCGGTTCTCGGCCCCAGCGGCCCGTACGGCCATGGCCATGGCGGCGCGCTCGGGGGACAGACCGCGGCGCTCATCGGGATGCACGGCGGCGGCGTGGAATCCGGCCCAGAGCAGTTTCCCGTGCGCGGGCAGTGTCTTCATCAGGCCGCCCAACTCCTCCCAGAAACCGCCCAGTTCGATGGGCCGATCGCCGTGGCTCCGCTGACTGCCCGGAGAGTCGAGCACGATGGTCGTGTCCGCCTCTCGACCGGACTCGACGACGGTCACGCCCCGGTCCCGGAGGGCTCTCGTCAGCGCACGTCCGATCTCGGCGTCGACGGCGACCAGACGTACCGTGGCCGGACCGGCCACCGGCGCGGGCGCCAGTTCCCGGGCGCGCCACTCGACACGTACGGCCTCGCTGCCCGCCGCTGCCGGATCCGGCGCGTCGGCGGGGTCGGTGGTGCGCCAGTACGACCCGCGCGCGAACGGATAGGTGGGGAGGTCCGTGACGCGGGCGCCCTTCGCGGAGAGCGAGGCCCAGTCGATGTGCGCGTACCCCGCCCTGACCAGTTCCACGACCTCGGCGGGCCGGGCCGCCGCTGCCGTCGACCCGGTACGGCCCGCCGCCTCTTCGGCGGTCAGATCGATGTCGACGCGAGCCACCGGAACGCCGCCGGCGGCGACGGAGCGCAGCGCGGTGACGAGTTCGGCGGAGTTGCGTCCGTACACCGCGGTCTGGAACTCCAGCGGGGAGCGGCCGGTGTTGGCGGTATGGCAGAGGTCGGCGGTCTCCCAGTCGTCGCGTGCTGTCTCGAACCGTTCGGCATAGGCGTCGGCGAGGGCGCGCAACGCGGTCTCATCCGCCGCACTGACCCGCACCACATACGAGTCCTGCGCCAACGTCTCCCGCACCGGCGGGACAGGCGCTTCCTCCACGAT
>NZ_JBFAZD010000063.1:0-7847 GCF_040681655.1 Streptomyces sp. NPDC051662 | reverse complement strand
CAAGTACGTCCAGTACGAGGCCGATCCTCCGCCTTGCGATGCACGGCACCAGACGCCGCGGGCTGATCCGCGAAGATCGACCGGACAGGACCTAGTGACCTGAGTCGGAGATTCGTCGTTGGTTGGGTATGAGTCGTCCGGGTCCGAAGATTCCGCCGTTGTCGGTCACTGATGCCCAGCGGGCTGTACTGGAGGGCTGGGTGCGTCGTCGTTCGACAGCTCAGGCTTTGGCTCTGCGGTCGCGGATCGTGTTGGAGTGCGCCGACGGGCACTCGATCATGGAGGTGTCCCGCCGGCTGCGTGTCACTGCCGACACGGTCCGCACCTGGCGGCGGCGTTTCCTCGAACGGGGCCTGGACGGCCTGTCCGACGAGCCGCGGCCCGGTGTCCCGCGGAAGATCACTGATGCGGACGTCGAGCGGGTCATCGTCAAGACGCTCGAGGAGAAGCCGAAGAACGCCACGCACTGGTCGACCCGGTCGATGGCCGCGGCCACGGGCATGTCCCAGTCCGCGATCTCGCGGATCTGGCGGGCGTTCGCCCTGGCCCCGCACCGGTCGCAGACCTTCAAGCTGTCCACCGATCCGTTGTTCATCGACAAGGTCCGTGACGTGGTGGGGCTCTACCTCGACCCGCCGGAGAGGGCCCTGGTCCTGTGTGTGGACGAGAAGTCGCAGATCCAGGCCCTGGACCGGTCCCAGCCCGTGCTGCCGATGGTGCCCGGAGTTCCCGAACGCCGCAGCCACGACTACGTCCGTGCCGGCACCACCACCTTGTTCGCGGCCCTGGAGGTCGCCACCGGCAAGGTCATCGGCTCCCTCCACCGCCGTCACCGGGCCGTCGAGTTCAAGAAGTTCCTCACCAAACTCGACAAGGAAGTACCCGCCGACCTCGATCTGCACCTGATCCTCGACAACTACGTCACCCACAAGACACCCGTCATCAAGCAGTGGCTGCTGGCGCATCCCCGCTTCCACCTGCACTTCACACCCACGAGTTCGTCCTGGCTGAACCTGGTGGAGCGGTGGTTCGCCGAGCTCACGCAGAAGAAGCTCAAGCGCGGCGTCCACCGCTCCGTCCAAGCCCTCGAACGAGACATCCGCGGCTGGCTCGCCGACTGGAACGAGCAACCCAGGCCCTTCGTCTGGACGAAGACCGCCGACGAGATCCTCGACAAAGTCGCCGCCTACTGCCGACGAATCTCCGACTCAGGTCACTAGGTCCTGTCCGGTCTGCCCGGGGGAGGACGACGCCACTTCGGACTTACCCGTCCAGCGGTCCACCGTCGCTGTCGGACCCCTGCGGAGTCCGACACACTACTGCGGTACGCGCGGAGGTGCGGCGCGGGGCTCAGATACCCGCCGCGACCGCCAAGTCCCGCTTCAGCGCCGCCAGTACGTCCGTACCGGCCGTGCGCGCGGTGGTCAGCGCCGTCGCGTCCGCCACCGGGATCACGACCTCCAGATAGCACTTGAGCTTGGGCTCGGTGCCGCTCGGCCGGACGATGACGCGGGCGCGGTACGTGCCCTCCAGGTGGTAGCGCAGGCCGTCCGTCGGCGGAAGGGCGTCCGTACCGTGCGTCAGGTCCTCGACGGAGGCGACGGTCAGCCCCGCCAGCTCCGTCGGCGGATTCTCGCGCAGGCGGCGCATCGCGTCGGTGATCAGGGAGAGGACCTGGACGCGGACCGAGAGCTGGTCCGTGGCGTGCAGACCGTAGGTGACGGCCAGATCGTCCAGGAGGTCGGTGAGCGTGCGGTCCTTGGCCTTCAGCTCGGAGGCCAGCTCGGCCACCAGCAGCGCGGCCGTGATGCCGTCCTTGTCGCGGACGCCGTCGGGGTCGACGCAGTAGCCGAGCGCCTCCTCGTAGCCGTACCGCAGACCCTTGACGCGGGCGATCCACTTGAAGCCGGTCAGCGTCTCCTCGTACCCCAGCTCCGCCGCCCCGGCGATCCGGCCGAGGAGGGAGGACGAGACGATCGACTCGGCGAAGGTGCCCGTCGCGCCCTTGTGGACGAGATGGGCCGCGAGCAGCGCGCCGACCTCGTCGCCGGTCAGCATCCGCCAGCCGCTGACGACCGTGTCGTCGGGGACGGCGACGGCGCAGCGGTCCGCGTCCGGGTCGTTCGCGATGATCAGGTCGGGCCGTACGCGCCGGGCGGTGGCGAAGGCCAGATCCATCGCGCCCGGCTCTTCCGGGTTGGGGAACGAGACGGTCGGGAAGGCCGGATCGGGCTCGGCCTGCTCCGCCACGAGCACGGGCTCGGGGAAGCCGGCCCGCGCGAAGGCCGCCAGGAGGGTTTCCGTACCGACGCCGTGCAGCGCCGTGTGCACGACGCGCGCGGTGCGGGGGGTGCCGGGGGTCAGGACCGCGTCCGTACGTTCCAGATACGCCGCCAGGACCTCGTCACCGAGGATCTCCCAGCCCTCGTCGGGCCGGGCCACACCGGCCAGCGGGCCGACCGCGGCGATCCGGGCCGCGATCTCGCCGTCGGCGGGCGGCACGATCTGGGAGCCGCCGCCGAGATAGACCTTGTAACCGTTGTCCTGGGGCGGGTTGTGGCTGGCGGTGACCTCCACGCCCGCGACGGCGCCGAGATGCCGTACGGCGAAGGCGAGGACGGGCGTCGGCAGCGGCCGGGGCAGTACGGCGGCGCGCAGCCCGGCGCCGGTCATCACGGCGGCGGTGTCCCGGGCGAAGTCGGCGGACTTGTAGCGGGCGTCGTATCCGATGACGACCAGGCCGTCACCATGGCCTTGGGCCTTGAGGTACGCGGCGAGCCCGGCCGCGGCGCGGATGACCACCATGCGGTTCATCCGCATGGGCCCGGCGCCCAGTTCGCCGCGCAGCCCGGCGGTGCCGAACTGGAGCGTGCCGGCGAACCGTTCCGCCAGGGTGCCGGTGTCCCCGGCGTCGATGATCTTTCCCAGCTCTTCGCGGGTGTCGCTGTCGGGATCCTCGGCCTGCCAGGCCTTGGCCCGCGCGATGAGGTCCTGATGCGTGGCGTCCTGCTGCACGGTGGGGGGCACCTCCTGGTAGCTGTGCTGCCGGGGCCGACGGCGTGGCCCCGGCGGGATGTCATTCCCGACTCGGACGCGGCTTAGGCCCTGTCCGGCGAACAGGCACTGGGGCCTGTCGTTGGGATCTTGCCGGGCTCGATCCGGACGAAGGGACTTACTCGTCCAGACGCACTCAAGTACCTGGGCTAGACGCGCTCAAGTACCTGGGCGAGCAGAGCACCCATCTGGGTCGCCGAGTCGCGGCCCGCCTGAAGGACCTCCTCGTGGTTGAGGGGTGCGCCCGAGATGCCCGCGGCCAGGTTCGTGACCAGCGAGATACCGAGGACCTCGGCGCCCGCCTCGCGGGCCGCGATGGCCTCAAGGACGGTGGACATGCCGACGAGGTCGCCGCCCATGACGCGGACCATGTTGATCTCGGCCGGCGTCTCGTAGTGAGGGCCGGGGAACTGCACGTACACCCCCTCTTCGAGGGCCGGGTCGATCTCCTTGCACAGCGCGCGCAGCCGCGGCGAGTACAGGTCCGTCAGGTCCACGAAGTTGGCGCCGACGATCGGGGAGACGGCCGTCAGATTGATGTGGTCGCTGATCAGCACGGGCTGGCCGGGGCGCATGCCCTCGCGCAGCCCGCCGCAGCCGTTGGTCAGGACGACGGTCTTGCAGCCCGCGGCCACCGCGGTACGTACGCCGTGCGCGACGGCGGCGACCCCGCGGCCCTCGTAGTAGTGCGTACGGCCCAGGAAGACCAGCGCGCGCTTCTCGGCGATCCGGTACGAGCGGATTCTGCCGCCGTGCCCTGCGACGGCCGGCGGGGGGAAGCCGGGGAGCTCGGTCACGGGGAACTCCGCCTCGGGGGTGCCGAGCGCGTCGACGGCCGGCGCCCAGCCGGAGCCCATCACCAGGGCGACGTCATGGGTCTCGGCGCCGGTCAGCTCGCGCAGGCGGGTGGCGGCGGCGTCGGCGGCGGCCAGGGGGTCGGGTCCGTCGGCGTTGGCCGGGATAACAGATGCGTTCACGCGGATGAGGGTAGCCGGTCATGCCCTACGCGCGTAGATGAAGGCCGAAACGGGTTTGACATCGTTGTACTGTCGTTTCCAACGAAAACGGCCGCGTCGTGCTGCTTTTCCGCTCGCCGGTCGGGCCCGGTGCGGTTCGCCCCGCCCGGTCAGCAGGGGCGCTTGCGCAGCTCCATCACATAATCGTGAGGGGCGCCCGCCGACTCCGCCGCGTCGGCCAGCTCGCCCAGATAGCGCGCCGACGGGAGACCGCCCTCGTAGCCGTTCAGGACATACATCCAGGTCGGCTCCTCGCCGTCCAGGGTGTGCACCCGTACCCGCATACGGCGGTAGATGTCGAGCCCCACGCCCTCCCAGCGGTCCATGGAGTCCTCGTCCATCGGGGCGATGTCGTACAGCGCGACGAAGACCTGGGAACGCGGCGCCTCCACGACCGTGGCCAGCGCCCCCTCCCAGCCCATCTGCTCGCCGCCGAAGGTCAGCCGCCAGCCGTTGAGCCAGCCGGTGCCACGCAGCGGGGAGTGCGGGGCGCGGCGGGTCATCAGCCGCGCGTCGAGGTTGCCGGCGTACGCGGCGTAGAGCGACATGGGGTCGAGGGTACGGGAGGTACAGACGTGGCTTGCTTTTCTGGGGCTCGGTTCGCCCCGGGGCGAACCGAGGTCCCCCGGGGGTGACCTTGAGGTACCGGCTGTCTCTCTTCGGGTGGCGACCCGAGCCCCCGAAAAGATTGGACCCCGGAGGGGCGGTGCTTGAAGCGTGCGGGACAATGGAGTACGTACTGCATCCCCCGGGGCTCCCCCGGAACCCCGGCCGGGGTGGCAGACGGGCCGGGTTGACAACGCGAGGCGGACTTTTTCGTGACCCGGATCGTGATCATCGGTGGCGGCCCCGGCGGCTACGAGGCGGCTCTCGTAGGGGCTCAGCTCGGCGCGGAAGTGACCGTCGTCGACTGCGACGGACTCGGTGGCGCGTCGGTGCTCACCGACTGCGTACCGTCGAAGACCCTCATCGCGACGGCCGAGGTGATGACCACCTTCGACTCCTCCTACGAGGAACTGGGCATCATCGTCGCGGACGACACTCCTCCTCTTGAGCAGAGGGCCCGCGTCGTCGGGGTCGATCTCGGCAAGGTCAACCGACGGGTGAAGCGGCTCGCGCTCGCCCAGTCGCACGACATCACCGCCTCCGTCACCCGGGCCGGCGCGCGCGTCATGCGCGGGCGCGGGCGGCTCGACGGACGCCAGGCCGTGGACGGCTCGCGCCAGGTGATCGTGACCGCGGCGGACGGCAGCGAGGAATCGCTCACCGCCGACGCCGTACTGATCGCCACCGGCGCGCACCCCCGCGAGATCCCGGACGCGCAGCCCGACGGCGAGCGCATCCTCAACTGGACGCAGGTGTACGACCTCGACGAGCTGCCCGAGGAACTGATCGTGGTCGGCTCCGGTGTCACCGGCGCCGAGTTCGCCGGTGCCTACCAGGCGCTCGGCTCGCGGGTCACGCTCGTCTCCTCCCGTGACCGGGTGCTGCCCGGCGAGGACCCGGACGCCGCGGGCGTACTGGAGGACGTCTTCCGGCGCCGCGGCATGAACGTGATGTCCCGCTCCCGTGCCGAGGCCGCCAAGCGGGTCGGTGACCGGGTCGAGGTGGCACTCTCCGACGGCCGGGTCATCTCCGGTACGCACTGTCTGATGGCGGTCGGCGCCATCCCGAACACCGCGGGCATGGGCCTGGAGGAGGCCGGCGTCCTGCTCAAGGAGTCGGGCCACATCAAGACCGACCGGGTCTCCCGTACCTCCGCGCCCGGCGTCTACGCCGCAGGCGATGTCACCGGGATCTTCGCCCTCGCCTCCGTCGCGGCCATGCAGGGCCGGATCGCGATGTACCACTTCCTCGGCGACGCGGTCACCCCGCTCAACCTCAAGACCGTCTCGTCGAACGTCTTCACCGACCCGGAGATCGCCACCGTCGGTTACAGCCAGGCGGACGTCGACGCCGGCAGGATCGACGCCCGTGTCGTCAAGCTGCCGCTGCTGCGCAACCCGCGCGCCAAGATGCAGGGCATCAGGGACGGCTTCGTCAAGATATTCGCCCGTCCGGGCACCGGGATCGTGGTCGGCGGGGTCGTCGTATCGCCGCGTGCCAGCGAGCTGATCCATCCCATCGCGCTCGCCGTCGACAACAACCTGACCGTGGAACAGATCGCGAACGCCTTCACGGTCTACCCGTCCCTGTCGGGTTCGATCGCCGAGGTGGCGCGGCAGTTGCACACCGTGAAGACCGGCGAGGAGAGCTGACCCGGTCCGCCGGTCCCGAGGGGCGTCCCCGGCGGGCGTCCCCGGCGGGTTCCGGCGGGGCGTTCATCGGCTCGTAGGGCTGGGTAAGCCCGTTCCATGGTGGTGCGTTCGAAAAGCGGGATCGCTTTATACCACTGTGCGCGCTCGTCTGTGTACAACTTCTGTTATTCGGCGCAAACTGCTGAAAGCAGACGGTCGTTGGGGTTACTGTCAGTTTCGTGTTCGCTGCAGAACGTCGCCAATTGATCCTCGAAATGGTGCGCGCCAACGGAGCCGTGTCGCTCCGTGAGCTCGCCCGCGTCGTCCAGACCTCCGAAGTGACCGTACGGCGGGACGTGCGGGCGCTGGAGGCCGAAGGACTCCTCGACCGTCGGCACGGCGGTGCGGTATTGCCGGGCGGATTCACGCGAGAATCCGGCTTTCCGCAAAAGTCCCATCTCGCAACGGCCGAGAAGACGGCCATCGCCGACCTCGCCGCGAGTCTCGTCGAAGAGGGCGAGGCCGTGGTCGTCGGCGCCGGTACGACCACGCAGGAGCTGGCCCGCCGGCTCGCGCGGATCCCCGGACTGACCGTCGTCACCAACTCGCTGCTCGTCGCGCAGGCCCTCGCGCACGCCAACCGGGTCGAAGTCGTCATGACCGGCGGCACGCTGCGCGGCTCCAACTACGCGCTGGTCGGCAGCGGGGCGGAGCAGTCCCTCCAGGGCCTGCGGGTCACCCGCGCGTTCCTGTCCGGGAGCGGACTGACCGCCGAACGCGGGCTCTCCACGTCCAACATGCTCTCGGCGAGCGTGGACCGGGCGCTGGTGCAGGCCGCGGCGGAAGTCGTGGTGCTGGCCGACCATACGAAGCTGGGCACCGACACGATGTTCCAGACGGTACCGACGGATCTCATCAGCAGGCTGGTGACCGACGAGCCGCCGGCGCATGACGATCGCGCGGCGACGGAGCTTCAGGCGCTGGCGGATCAGGGGGTGCAGATCGCGGTGGCCGGCGGAGCCGGCGGTTCTGTGGGCGGGGTGTCCGGGGCGTCGGCCGGTGCGGGCTCCGGGTCCGCATCCGGTTCTGTCGCCGGGGCCGCTGCCGGGGCCGGGGCGTCGGGCGGTGACGTGCATCCGGCGGGGCGTCAGTCGCGTCGGGACGTACCGCTTCCGGGGCAGCGCCGCACGCATGCGGCGGGTCCGGGTCCGGGCCAGGGGCCGGGGAGCGGGGGGCCGGGTCCGCAACTGCGGAGTGCGGCGGCGTCGCTGGCGGCGCAGGAGCCGGGGGAGCGGGCGCGGGTGGCGGACTTGCGCCGCCGGTAGCGGTTCGCCTCCGGCGGGGGGCGTGGCGCGGGGTGCGGTGCGCCGTCCGGCGGGGGGTCGTGGTGCGGTGCGCCTTCGGCGCGGGGTGCGGTGCGCCTCCGGCGCGGGGCGTGGCGCGGGGTGCGTTGTGGTGCCGGGGGCCGGGGCCTCCGGAGGTGCGTGTCCGGACTGCTTTCCTCACCGTGCTTCGCACGAGCTGCGACGCTTTACGTCCG
>NZ_JBFAZD010000062.1:0-7966 GCF_040681655.1 Streptomyces sp. NPDC051662 | reverse complement strand
TTGATCACCCCACGAACCCGATCACCATCACGCAACGCCGCACCCAACGGCTTCACCACCACCGTCACCACCCCCTCCCCCGGCACAAACCCATCCGCACCCGCATCAAACGGCCGGGAAGCGCCCGAGGGTGACAGCGCGCGCAGGTTCCTCATCGCGACGTAGTGCAGCGGGGACAGGGCGACCCGGACGCCCGCGACGATGGCCTGCTCGCACTCGCCGTCGCGGATACTCCGCACCGCCGTATGCAGGGCGACCAGCGACGACGAACACAACGTGTCGATCGTCATGCTCGGCCCGTGCAGATCCAGGAAGAAACTCACCCGGTTGGCCAGGAACGCGTTGTGATTTCCCAGGCCGCTGGGCGCGTCCAGCTCCGGCGCGAGGTTGAAGTCCTTGTAGTGCTGGTAACTGGCGCCCACGAACACACCGGTGGACGGGGACAGTCGGCGGGGCGGAAGACCGGCCGACTCCAGCGCTTCCCAGGTCGTGCGGAGCAGCCAGCGGGCCTGGGGGTCGAGCGCTTCGGCCTGCTTGGGGAAGAAGTCGAAGAACCGGGCGTCGAACTCCTCCACGTTGTCCAGGAATCCGCCGACATCGGGCTCGTGCCCGTCGGCGTACCGGCCCCAGCGGTGTGCCGGAGCCGGACGGATCACCTCACCCGAGTCGGCGAGCAGCGACCACAGCCGTTCCTCGTCCGGGGCGCCGGGGAGCGCCAGGGCCAGCCCGATGACGGCGATGTCCTGGGTGTCCGCGTCCGCGGTGTTGTCGGGGGCCGTATCGCGGACCGTGGCCGGGGCGCGGACCGTGGCCTGGGCGGCCGTCTCGTCCTCAGGGTGGCGCGCGGCCGGTTCAGCCGGTGGCCGCTCGTCGGCCGTGGACGGGGCGAACACACCGTCGCCCGCCAGTTCGGCGACCCGCGCGGCGAGAGTGCGGCAGTCCGCGGCGTCCAGGACGTCCGTCGGGCTCAGCTTCACCCCGTACGCCGCCTCGACATCGGCCGCTATGACGGTCGCCAGCATGGAGTCGAGACCCACGGTGGACAGTGAGGTGGTCGCCAGGACACCGGGGTCGTGGAGGACGCTCCGTACCAGCGCGACGATCGCCGCCTCCGCCACCGCGGCCCCCGGCGCGCGGCGGGCGGGAGCGGGCGGCGAGGCTCCGTTCCCGGCCACGGTCCGGTACGCGATGTCGTCGAGCCGTACCAGCACCCGGCCGTCGGCGGCGAGCAGGGACGCGTGGCCGCGTCGCGTGCCGTCGCTGTCGGGCTCGGCGCCTTCGAGCAGCACGAACGCCGCCCGCGCCGCGTCCGCCCAGCGCACCGCCCGGCCGATGGAGACCGGCAGATAGGTGGCCGACGGTGCCGCGGGATCCGCCAGCGTGAGGACGGCCATGGACTGGAGGGCGGCGTCGAGTGCCACCGCCTCGGCCTCCAGGGTGCCGCCGACCGGGAGCTCGATCCGCGCGAGTACCCGGCCGGGCCCGTAGTGAACCTCGGTGATGGACCGCAGCGGCGCGGTGAGCTCCATGCCCTTCGCCGCGAACCAGGCGTACAGGCCGGCCGGTTCCAGCGTCCGGTCGAGGACGGCCCGCAGGGTGTCGAAGTCCACGGCGGCGGGCGGCGCGGCCGGGGCTTCGGCGGTGGTGAGCCGGGCGATGACCCGGTCGGCGTGCCGGAAGGTGACCGGCCCGGTACGGGTGGGGTCGTCCAGATCGCTCGTGAGGGGATGGTCACCGGTCCCCCGGCCGGTGAAGGTGATCTGCCGCAGGGCACCGCTCATCAGGAGACCGAGGGCCACCGGCAGCGCGCCGGGTACGGTCTCCTCGCCCAGAACACGGTGGGCGCGCGAGAGCAGCCGTACGACGTCGTTCGTGTGCCGCGTGGCTGGTGCGGACGGCGTGGCTGGTGCGGACGGCGCGGACGGGGCGGCAGGCCCGGCGGGCGCGGACGGCGCGGTCGCCGCGGGCCGCGAGCCGAACGGATAGGGCGGGAGCGCGGAGCGGCGCGCCGGTGGGCCGGGGTACACCGTGGCCCAGTCGACGGTTCCGCCGCCGACGTAGCGGAAGGCCGGGCCGCTGAGCCCGGTCGACGCGCCGTCCTGCACCGTTCCGCCACGTACGACAGTGCCGGGTGCCCGGTCCGCCAGGCGCAGTGCCTCGGCCAGCCCGGCGCTCAGTTCGTCGGCCGTGGCTCCCAGGACCGCGACCCGGTACGCCTGGTGGTCGCGTCCGACGGCGCTGGAACGGCACAGGGCGCTCAGGCGTGCCGCGTTCCCCTGCCGCAGGAGTGGCCGGACGTCCGCCATGCGCCGGGCCAGGGCGTCCGGGGTGTGCGCGGACAGGACCAGCAGGTGCTCGTCGGCTACGGCGGCGGCCGTACGGGGCTCCTCGCCGGACGCCTCGTGCCGGGCCTCCCCGAACTCGCCGAACTCGCCGAACTGCCCGAACCCGCCGAGCTCGCCGACGTACTCCTCCACGACGATGTGCGCGTTGGTCCCTCCCATGCCGAAGGAGCTGATTCCCGCCCGGCGCGGCCCGTCCGAGGTCCACGGCTGTGGCTCGACGGGGATCACGAACGGTCCGGCGGACAGGTCCAGAAGGCCGCTGGGGGTCTCGAAACCGGCGACGGGCGGGATCTCCCGATGCCGCAGGCACAGCAGGACCTTCAGCAGACCGGCGAGTCCGGCCGCGGGCTCCAGGTGCCCGATGTTGCCCTTCACCGCTCCGAGGTGGCACGGCTCCGCGCGATCCGGGTCACCGCCGAACACCTCGGTCAGCGCGGCGATCTCGATCGGGTCGCCGAGCCGGGTTCCCGTACCGTGCGTCTCGATCAGGGAGACGTCCGCCGGGGCCAGTCCGGCGTCGTCCAGTGCCGCCCGGACGACCGCGGCCTGGGCCTCACTGCGGGGCACCGGCAGGGCGCTGCCCCGGCCGCCGTGGTTGACGGCCGTACCGCGGATGACGCCCCAGATCCGGTCGCCGTCCCGTTCGGCGTCCGCGAGCGGCTTCAGCATCATGGCCAACGTGCCTTCGCCGGGGAGGAATCCGTCTGCCCTCTCGTCGAAGGGCCGCGGCCGGGTGTCGGACAGGGCACCGAGCTGGCTCAGGCTGCGGTAGTACCACGGGGTCAGACCGACCTGGCCGGCCGCCACGATCGCGGCGCCGCAGTGTCCCGCGCGCAGCGCGGCGACCGCCTGCTGGATGGCGACGAGCGACGACGAGCACAGAGTGTCGACGGTCTGCGAAGGGCCGGTCAGGTCGAGCGCGTACGAGATCCGGTTGGCCAGTATCGCGTTCATGGAGCCGAGCGCGGTGTGCGGTCCGACGGTCTCCAGCCCCCGCGTGTCGCGGTGATGGGTGTAGGTGGCGCCGACGAAGACGCCGATGTCGCGGCGGCCGGCGAGACCGCTGTCGTCCCGTACCGTCCAGGCGTGCTCCAGCAGCAGCTTCTGCTGTACGTCCATCTCCTCGGCCTCGCGTACGGAGATACCGAAGAAGGCCGGTTCGAAGCGCTCGATACCGGTGACGAAGGCACCCGTACGGCAGTAGGTGCCCGTCATATGGGGGCCGCGCCGCTCGAAGTGGGCGTCGATGTCCCAGCGTTCGGCCGGCACCTCGGTGAACGCGTGAGCGCCGGAGCGGAGCAGGGGCCACAGTTCCGCCACCCCGCCGACCGCCCCCGGGAGATCACCGGACACGGCGACGATCGCGACGTCCCCGTCGCGCCCCGCGGCCGGTTGCCGCCGCGGGCGCGGGTCGCGCGGTTGGTTCGGGGAGGCAGCCGGAAGCGGCTCGACGGTCTCGGCCGTCCCGACGGTCCGAGCCGTTTCGACGGTCTCACCGGTGACGGGCTCGGCCGTCTCCGGCGCCGCGACCGCGACGGCCGCGCCGTAACGGCCTGTCAGTGCCTCGACGAGCTCGGCGAACTCGCCGTACTCCAGGAAGAGCGTCGCCGGAAGATGGACGCCCCACCTGCGGGAGAGCTCCTCCGAGAGCTCGACGCTCATGATCGAGCTCATGCCGTAGTCCGACAGCGGGGTGTCGCGGTCGAAGGACGCGACGCCCAGCCGCTCCGCCAGGAACCGCTCCAGTGCGTACCAGACGCGCTCCGCGTCGCCCTCACCGGTCGACCCGGCGGAGCCTTGTACGCCGTCATGAGTCCCGGCGCGTACGTCGGAAGGTGCCCGGAGCTCCGCGCCCGCGTCTTCGAGCTCGACGACGACGTCACCGGCGTCCGGATGGGCGACGACCACCTGACGAGGGTCCTCTTCCGCCGCCAGTAACGCGATCAGGGCGTCCAGGCCCTCCGCGGTGTCCAACGGTCTGACTCCGCGCCGCCGCAACTGTTCCGCGACGGCCGTGCCCATGCCCACCTCGCCCCACAGGCCCCACGCGACGCTCAGCCACGGCGAGCCGTGCGCCTGCGCGAACGCGTCGAGATAGGCGTTGGCCGCGGCGTATCCGCCCTGACCGAGGTTGCCGAACGTGCCGGAGACCGACGCGAACAGCACGGCGAAGTCCAGGTCCCGCCCGGTCACCGCGGCGGCCAGCTCTCGAACGCCGTCGGCCTTCGGCCGCATCACCGCCGCGATGTCCTCGGCGGTGGCGCTGCGGATCAGCCCGTCCTTGAGAGTGCCGGCCGCATGGACCACGCCGTGCAACTCGCCGAACTCCGCGCGGAAGCGTTCCACCACGGCCGCCAGGGCGCCGGGGATGGTCACGTCCGCGCTGTAGGACACGACCTCGCACCCCCGCGCGCCGATCGCGGCCGTCCGGTCGTGGTCGGCAGCGGCCGCTCCGGAACGGCTGACCAGCGCGACGACGCCGGCACCCTCCCGTGCGAACCGGTCGGCGACCTCCAGGCCCAGCCCGCCGTGCCCGCCGAGGACGAGGTAGCGGCCGCCCTGTCTGATGGGCCTCTTCCCACCGTGGGGCGCGGCGTATGCCGACCGGTCGCGCACCCGGACGGGTACGTGGCGGACGCCCCGCCGGTAGCCGACTTCGGTAGGACCGTCGGCGGCGCCAAGCTCCGCCAGGACCGCGCGGAGGGCGTCGTCGGCGTGCTGGTCGATGTCGAGGAGGCGCGGGCGCAGGCCCGGGTACTCGATGGCGGCGGTGCGGACGAAGCCCCACAGGGCGGCGCGCGCGGGCACCGGCCGGTCGCCGTTCGCGACCGGCTGCCCGTCCCTGGTCACCGCGAGGAAGCGGGACGTGCGCTGCCGCTCGCCGAGGGTCCGCAGGGCGGCCAGGCAGCCGTACAGGCCGAGGCGGAGCTCCGCCTCCTCCCTCGGAGTGCCGTCGGGCGCGTCACCGTCGTTCCACAGGTGCACCACACCCGCGACCGGGTCCCCGACCTCCTCCCAGAGCCGCCGGAACGCCTCCTCGTCCGGCTGCGCGAGCATCCGCCGATCGCGGTCGTGTGCCTGTGCCCCGGACGGTCCGGCGCCGACCTCCACCACGCGGGCTCCCTCGGCCCGCAGGTGCCGGGCGGCGCGCTCACCCAGACTGCCCGTACCGCCGTTGTGCAGCACCACCCAGGTTCCGGTCACCGGATCGTGCCGCTCGTCGGTCGCCGGCATGGGCCGCCAGTCGATCCGGGTGATGGGCAGCATGGCGGCCCGCGGCGGGGCAGGGACGACGGCCGGGCGCGACACGGCGGCCGGGCGACGCATCCGTAGCCCCTCGAACTCCGCGACGACCTCGTCCGAGGGCCCCAGCAGCAGGGCGTCCGCGGTCGCGTACGCGCCGTCGACGCCGGTACGGCGCGCCACGACGGTCACCCCGGCCGACAGGACCGAGAGATCGGCGAGGACCGCGAGCCGAGCGACGCCGATCGGCAACATGGGATACGGGCCGGCCTCTCCCGTGAGGTCCTGGAGCGCGCAGCTGACGACCTGGAACACACCGTCCACCAGCAGCGGATGGGCGTACCAGGGTATGGGCTCGGCGTCGGACCGCAGCGTGGCCCGGGCCACGCCACCGTCCGCGACGGCGAGTTCCCGGACGGTACGGAAGTCGGGACCGTACCGCAGGCCTTCACGCGCCCAGCTTTCGTACAGCCGCTCCGAGGTGATCGTCCGCGTGCCCGTCATCCGCCTGTCGGTACCGGCGGGCGGGGCCGGGGGGACGCCCGGGAGCAGCCGGCCGGTTCCGGTGGACAGCGGCTTGCGGTCGCCGGCCACCACGGTGCTCAGTTCGAAGCGGGTCCGCGGACCGAAGGACACATCGAGCCGGACAGGAGCCGTCGCGTCGTCGGCGATGGTGAGGGGGCGCAGGAACGTGACATCGGTGAGCTCCAGCGGGGTGAACGGCCGACGCCTGGCGACCCCCACCATCGCCATCTCCAGCTGCACCGCGGCGGGCAGCAGCCCGGTACCCGCGGAGCGGTGCTGGGCGATGAAGGGCTCCTGGCCCGTGAACGTCTTCTCGTAGGTTTCGGCCGGATACGTCACTGTCCCTCGCTCTGGTGCTCGTAGTGACGGTCGAACAGCGGGTGGCTGAGGGTGCGCGACTCAGTACCGCTGCGGCGAACAGGCGGCGCGGCCAGCTCCTGTCGGTTGAAGGGGTAGGTGGGGACGGTGATGGTGCGCCGGCCCTTGCCATGGTGCAGACCGGCCCAGTCGAGTTCGGCGCGGGTGTGGTTGTAGTGGTCGGCCACCGCGCTGTGCAGTTGAACCTGATCGGTACGCTCGCGCCGCAGTGTGCTGAGCCACACCGGCTGTGTCTCGCCCCACGACGCCCGGGCGAGCGAGGTCAATTGGGGATGGGCACCGATCTCCCACACCACCGCCGGGCCGACCTCGGTCAGCGTCGTCAACGCCTGCGAGAAGCGCACGGGCTCACGGATCGCCCGGCCCCAGTAAGCGGGGTCGGAAGCCGTCAGGGCGGTATGCCAGTCGCCGGTCACGGTCGACGCGAACGGAATCAGCGGAGCCGAAAGGGTCCGGCCGGCCACCGCCTCGACGAACGGCACGACCGCACCCTCCATCGCGGCCGAATGGAATGCCTGACTGACCGTCAATTTCTGTGTGCGCAGCCCCGACTCCCGGCAGAAGCCGGAAACGGCATCCGCCGGACCTGTGATCGTGACCGATCGACGCGCGTTGAACGCCGCGATCTCCACCCCGGGATGGGCGGCAATGGCCGCGAGAACAGCCTCGGTGTCCGCGTGCACCACCGCCATCGCACCCTGACCCGGCCCCGACTCCATCAGCCGGCCACGGACCGCCGTCAACTCCAGCAGATCCGCCAGACCGAGAACACCAGCCGCCCACGCGGCCGTCAACTCACCCAGACTATGACCCACCACAGCATCCGGACGCACCCCCACCGACTCCAGCCAGCGCACCAAACCGACCTGAACACTCACCAGAGCCGGCTGCACATACCGCGTCCGATCCAGCAGACCCCCCACATCACCGAACAACACATCCCGCAACGGCACATCCATCTGTCCCGTCAACAACTCCGCACATTCGTCCAACGCCGCCCGGAACACCGGCTCCACCGCATACAACCCACGCCCCATACCCAGATACTGCGAACCCTGACCCGTGAACATGAAGGCCGAAGGCTGGGCCTTGCCGCCCTTCCGGGACACGACACCGCTGTCCGTCACGACATCCTTCAGCCCGGCGGCGAGTTCGCGGGCATTGGCACCCTGCACCGCCACGCCATAGCGGTGTGTTGCGCGTCCGGTGTTCGCCGTGAACACGAAGTCCCCGAGCTCCTCCTCGGACGTCCCCGCCAAAGCCCCCGCATACGAATCGGCAAGAGCACGCAACGCGGTCTCATCCGCCGCACTCACCCGCACCACATACGAATCCTGCAACAACGTCTCCCGCACCGGCGGAACAGGCGCCTCCTCCACAATCACATGAGCGTTCACCCCACCCATACCGAACGCACTCACCGCAGCCCGCCGAGGCACCCCACCCCGAGGCCACTCCACCACACGATCAGCCAG
>NZ_JBFAZD010000061.1:0-8041 GCF_040681655.1 Streptomyces sp. NPDC051662 | reverse complement strand
ATCACCGCCCACAACACCGGCTGCACCACATCCACCCGGGACCACAACGGATCATCCCCGTCCCGGAACACCACATCCCGCAACGACCAGTCCACATGCGGCGACAGCGCACGCTCACACGCCACCATCGACTCCCCGAACACCGGCGAGGCATCCCACAACTCACGCCCCATCCCCACCCACTGCGACCCCTGACCCGGGAAGACGAAGACCGGTCGGCTGTCGGCGGTGGTGGCGCCGGAGACGACGCCGGGGCCCGAGCCCTGTGCGGTGAGCCCGCGCAGGCCGTCGAGCATGCCCGTGGCGTCGCGGCCGAGCACCACGGCACGGTGTTCCAGGCGTGCCCGGGTGGTCGCCAGGGAGAGTCCCACGTCCGCGAGGTCGAGGCCGGGTTCGCGCTCGACCAGGCCGGAGAGACGTTCGGCCTGGCCGCGCAGGGCCCCGTTCGAGCGTCCGGAGATCACCCACGGGACGACCGGTGTCGCGAGTGCGGGGGCCGTCGGGAGGTCGGTGCCGGACTGGGCCGGGGGTTCCTCGGGCGCGGGCGCCTCTTCGATGATCACGTGGGCGTTGGTGCCGCTGATCCCGAACGACGACACGCCCGCACGCCGAGGACGTTCCGTCCGCGGCCAGTCCCGTGCCTCGGTGAGCAGTTCCACCGCGCCCGCCGACCAGTCGACCTTCGGCGTCGGCTCGTCCACGTTCAGGGTCTTGGGCAGTACGCCGTTGCGCAGTGCCAGTACGGACTTGATGATGCCCGCCACGCCGGCGGCCGCGCCCGTGTGCCCGATGTTGGACTTGACGGAGCCCAGCCACAGCGGCCGGTCGGCAGGGCGTTCCTGGCCGTAGGTGTTCAGCAGGGCCTGCGCCTCGATCGGGTCGCCGAGCGTGGTGCCGGTGCCGTGCGCCTCGACCATGTCGATGTCCGCGAGGGCCAGGCCGGCGTTGGCGACCGCCTGCCGGATCACCCGCTGCTGCGAAGGACCGTTCGGCGCGCTCAGACCGTTCGACGCACCGTCCTGGTTGATCGCCGAACCGCGGATCACGGCCAGCACCTCGTGCCCGTTACGGCGCGCGTCCGACAGCCGTTCCAGGACGATCATGCCGACGCCCTCGCCCCAGCCGATGCCGTCCGCGGCGGCGGCGAAGGCCTTGGTGCGGCCGTCGGCCGAGAGTCCGCCGAGCGTGTCGAACTCCGCGAACGCGCCGGGCGTGGCCATCAGGCCGACCCCGCCGGTCAGCGCGAGACCGCACTCGCCGTTACGCAGCGCCTGGGCGGCGAGGTGCAGCGCGACCAGCGAGGACGAGCACGCCGTGTCCACGCTGACGGCGGGCCCCTCCAGGCCGAGGGTGTAGGAGACACGGCCCGACATGACACTGCCGGATGAGCTGGTGACGGCGTAGCCCTGGCTGGCGGGCGAGTTCATCAGCAGGGCGCCGTACTCGACGGCCGTCCCTCCGACGAAGACACCCGTGTCGCTGCCGCGCAGCGACCTGGGGTCGATGCCAGTCCGCTCCACGGCCTCCCAGGAGGTCTCCAGCAGCAGCCGCTGCTGCGGGTCCATGGTCAGGGCCTCGCGCGGCGAGATCCCGAAGAAGCCGGCGTCGAAGTCGCCCGCCTCGTGCAGGAAGCCGGCGCGGCGGAGGCTGGCGAGGTTCCACCGGTCCCAGCCTCGGTAGGACGGGAAGTCGGTCAGCCCCTCCCTGTTCTCGGCCATCACCTGCCAGAGGTCGTCCGGGGAGGCCACTCCGCCGGAGTAGCGGCAGGCCATGCCGACGACCGCCAGCGGTTCGTCGGACGTGGTGCGTACGACGAGGTCGGCCCGTACGGGGTCGGTCCCGGTGCCGACGAGTTCGTCGCGCAGGTGGGCGGCGAGCTGTCGCGGGTTGGGGTAGTCGAAGACCAGGGTGGCGGGCAGGCGCAGCCCGGTGGCCGTGTTGAGCAGGTTGCGCAGCTCCATCGCGGTCAGCGAGTCGAACCCGAGTTCCTTGAAGGGCCGCTCCGGTGTGATGTCGGTCGACGAGGCGTGGGCCACGACACGGGTGGCCTCGCCGCGCACCAGGTCCATGAGCACATCGAGTTGCTCGGCCCCGCCGAGTCCCGCGAGCTCTGTCCGCAGGGCGGCGCCGGCCGAGTCGTCGGCGATGCCGGCGGCGTCCTCGCCGAGTACGCGGGCGACCTCGGGGATGTCCTCGATCAGCGGGCGCCGCCGGGCCATCGTGTACCCCGGCGCGAACAGCGCCCAGTCCATGTCGGTGACGGTCAGCGCGGTCTCGTCGTGCTCCAGCGCCTGGCGCAGCGCCTCGACGGCCAGCGCCGGGTCCATCTGCCGGACGCCTCGCCGCGCCAGCTGCTCCGCGGTGCCGTCGGTGGCCATGCCGGTGTCCTTCCAGCCACCCCACGACACCGACGTCGCCACCAGACCACGCGCCCGGCGCTCCCAGGCGAGACCGTCCAGATAGGCGTTGGCCGCCGCGTACCCGCCGTTTCCGGCGCTGCCCCACACGGCGGCGCCGGAGGAGAACACGACGAACGCGTCAAGTTCCAGACCGAGTTCGGCGGTCAGCTCGTCCAGGTGACGGGCGCCGAGGGTCTTCGCCGCCATCTGGGCTTCCAGTTCCGCGACGTCGAGTTCGCGTACGGGGCGGTAGCTCGCGATTCCGGCCGTGTGGAAGACGGAGGTCACGGGATGCTCGGCGAGCAGCTCCGCCAGAGCGTTCCGGTCGGTCACGTCACACGTCGCGAACGTGACCTCAGCACCCAACTCGGCCAGCTCCTGGGCCAGTTCAGCCGCTCCCTCGGCCCGCTCGCCGCTGCGGCTGACCAGCAGCAGCCGTTCGGCGCCTTCCTTGGCCAGCCAGCGCGCCAGGTGCCCGCCGACGCCGCCCGTACCGCCGGTGATCAGCACCGTGCCCGAGGGGCTCCACGTCCGTATCGGCGCCGGGTTCGCGCCGAGCGGGGCCCGGACCAGCCGACGCCCGTACACACCCGACGAACGCACCGCGACCTGGTCCTCACCCTCACCGGCCGCCAGCACACCGGCCAGCGAGGACGCCACCCGCTCGTCCCACACCGCCGGGACGTCGACGAGACCGCCCCAGGCGGCGGGCTGCTCCAGGCCCACGATCTGGCCCAGCGCCCACACCTGCATCTGCACCGCCGACACCGGATCGTCCGCGCCCACGGCGGCGGCACCCCGGGTCAGCACCCACAATGGGGCTTCCAGCTCCGCGTCCGCCAGAGCCCGCACCAACTTCACCGACGCGGCCGGCGCACGCTCTTCGTCCCAGGCGAGCAGTGACACCACACCCGACACGTCCGCCGACTCCGCGAAGCCCAGGTCCTCACATACGGACACCTCCGCGCCCGCGGCGACCAGCGCCTGTCGGACCTCATCGACCGGCGCGTCCCCGCCCGGGCTCACGATCACCCACTCGCCCGACAGACGACCGGCCGACGGAACCGTCACCGAACGCCACACCGTCCGATAACGCCACGAGTCCAGCACCGACCGCTCCTGACGCCCCCTGCGCCAAGCCGACAACGCCGGCACCACAGGCTCCCACGCCTCCACATCGCCGTCGGCGACCAGCGCGGCGACACCCGCCGCGTCCGCCCGCTCCACCGCACCCCAGAACGCCGCATCCACCGGATCGACCGCGCTCCCCGTACCGGGGGCGGCGGCGTCCTCAAGCCAGTAACGCTCATGCTGGAAGGCGTAGGTGGGCAGCTCGACCGTGCGTGCGCCGGCACCGGCGAACAGCGGCGACCAGTCCACCGGCGCACCCGCCACATACGCCTCGGCCAGCGACGCCCGGAAACGGTCCGCACCACCGTCGTCACGCCGCAACGAACCCACGACAGCGCCGGAGGCGCTCTCCAACGTCTCCTGGATCGCCATCGCGAGGACCGGGTGCGGGCTGGACTCGACAAAGACCCGGTGTTCCTGTTCGGCGAGCAGTTGGATCACCGGCTCGAACAGCACCCGCTCCCGCAAATTCCGCACCCAATAACCCGCATCCAGACCCGCCGTATCCAACCGCTCACCCGACACCGTCGAATAGAACGCCACCGACGACGACACCGGCCGAATATCCGCCAGCTCCGCCATCAAGTCGTCATTCAGCGCATCAACCTGCGCGGAGTGCGAGGCGTAGTCCACGGCGATACGACGTGCCCGCACCCCGTCCGTCTCGCACTCGGTGAGCAGGTCGTCCAGCGCCTCCGGCTCGCCGGAGACGACCACCGACGACGGTCCGTTGACCGCCGCGATCCCGATCCGGCCCTCGAAGCGCGTGAGCCGCTCCTCCGCGTCGGTGACCGGCAGGGACACCGACACCATCCCGCCCTTACCGGACAACTTCTCCAGCACCAGACGCGACCGCACCGCCACCACCCGCGCACCGTCCTCCAACGACAGTCCGCCGGCCACGCACGCGGCAGCCACCTCACCCTGAGAGTGACCCACGACCGCGGCCGGTTCGACACCGAAGGACCGCCACACCGCCGCGAGCGACACCATCACCGCCCACAGCACCGGCTGGACCACATCCACCCGGGACCACAACGGATCATCCCCGTCCCGGAACACCACATCCCGCAACGACCAGTCCACATGCGGCGACAGGGCACGCTCACACGCCACCATCGACTCCCCGAACACCGGGGAGGCGTCCCACAGCTCACGCCCCATCCCCACCCACTGCGACCCCTGACCGGGAAAGACGAAGACCACACCGCCGTCAGCGGACGCCCGCCCGCTCACCACACCCGCCCCCGGCGCCCCCTCGGCCACCGACCGCAACCCCGCCAGCAAGCCCTCCCGGTCACTCCCGAGGACGACCGCCCGCTGCTCGAACGCCGACCGCGTCCCCGTCAACGAGAACGCCACATCCGCCGGGCTCAGCCCGGGCCGCTCCACGACACGTTCCAGCAGCCGCCGGGCCTGCGCCCGCAACGCCGTCTCACCGCGCCCCGAGACCACCCACGGCACCGGCCCGGAAACCTCACCGCCAGACTCCGACGACTCCACCTCCGGAGCCGGAGCCTCCTCGATGATCATGTGCGCGTTGGTGCCGCTGATCCCGAACGAGGACACACCCGCACGCCGAGGACGTCCCGTCTCCGGCCAGTCCCGTGCCTCCGTCAGGAGTTCCACCGCACCCGCCGACCAGTCGACCTTCGGCGTCGGCTCGTCCACATGCAGCGTCTTGGGCAATGTCTTGTGCCGCAGCGCGAGTACGGACTTGATGACGCCCGCCACACCGGCAGCCGCGCCCGTATGCCCGAAGTTGGACTTGACGGAGCCCAGCCACAGCGGCCGGTCGGCAGGACGTTCCTGGCCATAGGTGGCCAGCAGCGCCTGAGCCTCGATCGGGTCGCCGAGGGTGGTGCCGGTGCCGTGCGCCTCGACCATGTCGACGTCCGCGCCGGACAGGCCCGCGTTGGCCAGCGCCTGGCGGATCACCCGCTGCTGCGCCGGACCGTTGGGCGCGCTCAGACCGTTCGACGCGCCGTCCTGGTTGATCGCCGAACCGCGGATCACGGCCAGCACCTCGTGCCCGTTACGGCGCGCGTCCGACAGCCGTTCGACGACGACCATGCCAACGCCCTCGCCCCAGCCGGTGCCGTCGGCGTCCGAGGAGAACGCCTTGCAGCGGCCGTCGCCGGCCATGCCGCCCAGCGTGTCGAACCCGAGGAACGCGCCCGGCGTGGCCATGACGGTCACACCGCCGGCCAGGGCCAGGTCGCACTCGCCGCTGTACAGCGACTGCGCGGCCAGATGCAGGGCGACCAGCGAGGACGAGCACGCCGTGTCCACCGTGACCGCGGGACCTTCCAGACCCAGCGCGTAGGAGACCCGGCCGGACATCACGCTGCCGAGCGCGCCGGTCATGCCGTAACCGCTGTCGGCCTCGGCGGAGCCCATCAGCACCGCGGGATAGTCCTGCGGGCCACCGCCGACGAAGACGCCGGTGGAGCTGTTGCGCAGCGACCAGGGATCCATGCCGGCGCGCTCGACGGCCTCCCAGGAAACCTCCAGCAGCAGGCGCTGCTGCGGGTCCATGGTCACCGCCTCCCGGGGCGAGATCCCGAAGAAGGAGGCGTCGAACTCCCCTGCCTCGTGCAGGAATCCGGCCTGACCGACCGCGGGCGCGCCCCAGTTGTCCCAGCCGCGGTCCAGCGGGAAGTCCGACAGTTCGTCGCGGCCTTCGCTGAGCAGCCGCCACAGATCGTCGGCGTCGCGGACGCCACCGGGGTAGCGGCAGGCCATACCGACGATCGCGAGCGGTTCGTCCTCCACCGGCCGGGCCGCCGTCGCCACGGGACCGGATCCCGGCAGACCGTCGACGAGCTCCGCGCGCAGCAGGGAGGCCAGCTGCTGGGGGTTGGGGTGGTCGAAGACGAGGGTCGCGGGCAGCCGCAGACCGGTGGCCTTGGACAGCCGGTTGCGCAACTCCATCGCGGTCAGCGAGTCGAAGCCCAGCTCCTTGAACGGCCTGCCCGGCGTGATCTCCGCCGTCGACCCATGCGCCAGCACCTGCGCAGCCTCACCACGCACCAGCCCCAGCAGCAACGCCTGCTGCTCCGACTCCGTCAACCCAGCGAGACGCTCCCGCAGCCCCCTGCCCGCCGCGTCCTGGGCAGCATCGGTCTCGGCGGCCTCGCTCAGTGCCCTGGTGGCCTCGGGGATGTCCTCGATCAGCGGGCGGCGCCGCGCCATCGTGTACCCCGGCGTGAACAACGACCAGTCCATATCGGCCACCGTCACCGACACCTCGTCCTGCTCAAGCACCTGCCGCAACGACCGAACCGCCAACTCCGGCTCCAGCAACCCCACACCACGACGCGACAACTGCTCCGCCGTCTCCCCCACCGACATCGCCGTACCACGCCAACCACCCCACGACACCGACGAACCCACCAGCCCACGCACCCGACGACCCCGGATCAAACCCTCCAAATAACCACCCGCAGCCGCATTCGCCCCATTACCCGCACTCCCCCACACCGCAGCACCCGTGGAAAACACCACAAACGCATCCAGCACCAACCCAAGCTCAGAGCTCAGCTCATCCAAATGACGCGCACCCACAACACGGGCGGAGAGCACCTCCGTGAAGTGCTCGGGGGTGGCGGTGACGAGCTCCGCGTAGCCGACCACACCTGCCGCGTGGAAGATCGAGGTCACGGGGTGCTCGGCGAGCAACTCCGCGAGCGCGTTCCGGTCGGTCACATCACACGCGGCGAACGTGACCTCGGCACCCAACTCGCTCAATTCCTCGGCGAGTTCGGCATTCTCGCCGCTGCGGCTGACCAGCAGCAGACGCTCGACGCCCTCCTTCGCCAGCCAGCGCGCCAAGTGCCCGCCGACGCCGCCCGTACCGCCGGTGATCAGCACCGTGCCCGAGGGGCTCCACGTCCGTATCGGGGTCGCCGCGTTACCCAGCGGGGCCCGGACCAGCCGACGCCCATACACACCCGACGAGCGTACGGCGACCTGGTCCTCGCCGTCGCCGGCCGCCAGCACACCTGCCAGCGAGGACGCCACTCGGTCATCCCACTCCACGGGAAGATCGACGAGACCGCCCCAGGCGGCGGGCTGCTCCAGCCCGACCACCTGGCCCAGCGCCCAGATCTGCGCCTGCACCGCCGACACCGGATCGTCCACGCCCACGGCAGCGGCACCCCGGGTCAACACCCACAACGGAACCCCGCCATCGGCATAAGCCTGCACAAGCCGCAGCGTCGACTCCACCGCGGACTCTTCGTCCCAGGCGAGCAGCGACACCACACCCGACACGTCCGCCGACTCCGCGAAGTCCAGATCCTCACAAACGGACACCTCCGCGCCCGCGGCGACCAGCGCCCGCCGAACCTCATCGACCGGCGCATCCCCACCCGGGCTCACGACCAGCCACGTCCCCGACAGACGACCGGCCGACGGAACCGTCACCGAACGCCACACCGTCCGATAACGCCACGAGTCCAGCACCGACCGCTCCTGACGCCCCCTGCGCCAAGCCGACAACGCCGGCA
>NZ_JBFAZD010000060.1:0-8641 GCF_040681655.1 Streptomyces sp. NPDC051662 | reverse complement strand
CCTCAGGTCGGCGTCAGACCAATGATCTTAGCTCCGGACCATGACCGGCCATCACTCACCACCAGTGATCCACTTCTGAAACACGCCCTAGGGCGCCGCCGTCGGTCAGGTCCGACTGCGCGGCCTGCCAGAGCGCGGCCGGGGGCTTTATGCCCCAGCGCTCGGGGGCGATCTGCTGCTCGATGATGTCGCTGAGGTCGACCAGGTCCGCTGCCTCGCCGATGCCGTCGGGCGCGAGGACGCCCTGCAGGCATGGGACGACGTCTTTGACCGGGGTTCGCGCCCAGGCGAGGGCGTCGGTGAACCAGGGCTGCCGGTCCAGCTTGCGGCGGTGGTCGGGGCTGAGATAGCCGAGGGCGGCGTGCTCGAGGAAGGCCAGGGGAAGCGGTCCGCGTACGCCCAGTCGGCGGGCTTCGACGGCTGCGGTCACCACGGCCTTGCCGGATGCGTGGTCGGCATGGCGGTAGCGGTCCAGAAGTTCGGGGGCGGCCGCCAGGCGCTGGCACAGTTCACCGTTCACGCGTGCCTGGGCGGCTGCCTGGGTCCACTGGCCGTCGCTGCGGGCCAGGGTCTCGAACCGGTTGAGCCCGGAGGTGTCGAAGACCCTGGGCTGGTGGACGGTGCGGGCCAGATCGAGCAGAGAGTTGATGTGCCGGGTCCGGCCCTTCTTCTTGGGGTTGGATCCGGGCGCGTCGAGGAGGGTGGGCCACATGGTGGCCAGGACAACCACCGGGGCGGGCGGCTGTTCCAGCAGTGCGAGCAGGTCTTCGGCAGCACGGTTGCCGTCCGCCTCGGCGAACAGATGGTGGGCGTTGTCCAGCCAGATCACCGTGGGACCGGTGAGCACGTTGGTCTGCAGGCAGGAGCGCAGTCCGGCAGCGGACTTCGGGTACAGCAGCTGCCAGTCGGGCACGCACGCTGTGACTGCTTCCCAGGCCGAGCGGGTCTTGCCGGTGCAGGAGTCCCCGCGCACGACGACCATGCCTGCACCCTTGTCGGCCACCGTGCGCAAGTGGCAGCGCAGTTCGCCGTCGTGGTCCCGTTCGACATAGGGGGGCAGCTTCATGCCGTCGTGCTCCTGGACGGCCCGGTGTACACCCAGGAGGTCCGGCTGCCAGGCGGTGACCGGGCGGGGCCTTGCGACCAGCGCCTCACCGCGCCGGTGGGTGTCGGGCCCGGCCGAGCGATGGGCCAGCAGGCTGAGTTTACTGACCGCCGCGCGGATGTCGGTGAGGGACAGCTCGCGCTTGCCGCCAATGACCTGCTGGGTGCCCCACTGGACGCCCGTCATGATCGCCTGTTCGTCGTGCTGCAGGCCGGCGGCTTGCATCAGGCGGGAGACGAGGGTGGACTGGAGGGGCTCGTCGCGCCCCAGATGGAACTCCAACACATCCAGGAGTTTGAGGAGTTGGGCCTCGTCGAGCCCGGCGTGGGCGGCCCAGCGGGCGCGCGCCCGTCCCCGCTCTGAGCGGGGTCCCTGGTGGTCTGCCCGAGGCCGCAGCAGACCGGTTCGCGTGTCCCGGCCTTTGAACAAGACATCCGCGGGATCCGGTGACCGGTTGGTCAGCAGGGCCAGTTGGACCTGCTCCCCGTTCCGGGTCAGGGTCTGCCAGGAGCTGGTGATCTTCTGCAGGATCGACGGTCCGCCGTCGGTGCTCGGTTTGAACAGGTACTCCTCCCCCACCGCGGTCGACGCTTCCGCCGCGTACTTGACCTGCGCGTAGCGGGTCGGTTTCCCATCCGCGTAGTAGTAGACGACGTCATCCAGGTTGCCCGCCCCCGTGACCTCGACACCGACCGCCACCACCGCGCCGCGGACACCGTCAAGCGCGTCCTTGTAGACCTGGACGCACCCCTCCCACACGTACAGCCACTGATAGGTGTCCCCAGCCACGCGCACACCCGTAGCGCTGGGAGGAGGAAGAGCCGGCACCCGCAACCCCTTGTGAAGGAATCCGCCCCTACAGCGGAACCCTCAAAGCCTACGGGGCCTCACCGACATACGGCCTCAACTCACACCATCGCCCCTCCCTCGCAGTGACACCGCCGGACCGCCCCAGCAGCCTGGCCGCTGCCACCGTCCACGTTCCGCCGGCCGCCAAGGCTAACCCGCGCTCGCCACACCGCAGTTCCGCACCACCAACCGGACCGGGTACCCTCACAGCCTGGCTGCCACGTCTCTGACCAGCGCAAACTCTGCACCCGCTATAGCAGTCGGCGTGAGAATGACCTGGCCTTTCGTCACTCACGTCAGCAACAGGTGAGCATCACCCGTCAGTGCCAATCACCAGGTCGCTGAGGCTGCGCCACTGACACTCAGATGACGATGTCCACCTGACACTCTCCCGCCGACCATCAGTCTTCCTGGGCTTGCGCGGCCGTGTGACGGCGGTGCGCTGGTACTGGTGGGCCATGGTGAAGCCGAGCGGGGAGAGCGGGGCTTTGGTGCGGTGCTCACGTCGCTCGACGAGCCCAAGGGCGACGAGCTTCTTCAGCCCGCGTTCGTGGGTGTCGGGGGACCAGCCGTACCACTCGGGGGCTTTCTCCGCGGGGAAGGTCGACCAGTTCTTCTCGCGGGCGACGACCAAGAACAGGGCCAGGCCCGGCAGGTCCAGGTCCTCGTCACGACCCAGCGTCCAGAACGTGGTCGGGACCTGCAGGAAGCGATTCTCCTCCGCGTCGCCCACGGGACGGTCGTAGGGCTTCTCGCTGCCGTCCTCACGCAGGAGAGTGACTGTGATCATGGTCCCGCTGCGGCTGCACTCGATCAGCTTGCGCGCCTGCAGCCGGCGCAGGGCCCGCCAGGCACCGGTACGGGCGGACTGGTCGGTCGCGGTCTCGTGGATGTCCATCAGCCGCGCCCACACCGCGCTGTCGTGCGTGGTCGACCAGCCGTTGTCCCCGTTGCTGCACGCGGCCACGATGATCAGGTAGGCCTTGAGGCCCCGCAGGTCCCTCCCGGTCACGAAGTCCTTCAGGGGCCCATGCCGGCTGGCGGCCCTCCTGTTCGCCTGAACGAAGGTCTTGCGCAGCGGCACGTTGGCCCGGATCGAACGGGTGAGGACCGCCGTACGCGTGTCCCGCCCAGTCGCGGTCATCTCCTGCATGTCCCGCTTGGCAGGCGTCGTCGTCTTCATGCACCAGAAGCTAGCCAGCTGAGCCCTCCAACCCCAAACGATCCAGCCTCCCGAGAGCTGACGTACCAGCAGCTGATCATGGACGGCCCAGCGGGTGTATGTGATGGCCGCTGAAAGGGCCATGTGACAGATCCAGGTGAGAGACCCAGGTGAAAGGTCAACTGGGATAACTACTGTTTGGGATGGGGGTACGCCTCAGCTCCACAACCCGCATGCCCGGCCGCCGCCGTCCCGGCACGACGGCGGACCCGACCGACCACCTCGCTCTTCCGGCCGCCAACCCCGCTTCGCGCCCTGGCCCCGTTCCGTCAGCGCCCACAACACGAGGCCGCAGACGGCCCTCTGAGCGCCCTTCAGGCAATGCTCCGACGGGGAGGTCGTTTCGCACTCGGAGGCGCCCAGCGGGCCGTACGGCGACTCCTTGACCGGCAGCCGTTCCGTGCGCGCCTCGGCCAGGCCACTGGGGGCGGGAGGGGGCTATGGAGACTGAGCGGATGATCGAGCGCCGCCCGCTGGGCACCGGCCCCCGCCCCTCCACTCCCCCGGCACAGCCCTCAGCCGAGCGCCGGGCCCACCTCGCCGCCGAGTTGGCCGAGACGCCCATCGAGGCAGCCGAAGCGCCAGACACCACCGCGCGGACCGCAGCCGCTCCCGGCCGACGCCGCCTGAGCCCCGGCGGCGGGTCGCCGTAGGAGTAGCCGCACGAGGCGCCGCGACGCCGTCCTAGTCCGCGGGCACGGCTGTACCGGATGGCGGTGATTGCTGTCAGTCGTATGCCGATACCGGTCAGTTGGGTGACGAAGGGCTGGGATACCTGGGACCAGGACGGCAACCGTGCCGTCCGGTGCTTGTGGGACGGGGCCGCCATGCCGGGAAGCCAAAATGGGTTCGAGGGGGGGCCGTCGGCCGTTTTCCCGTCCCGGTTGGGGCGGGCCGCCGCGATGCCCCGGCTGCTGGACCTCGATGGGCGCGGGGAGCTGACCGCCGCGCATGTGCGTCTGGTCGCACGGGCGTTGGGGAAGTCGGAGCGGACGGTGTGGCGGTGGCTGGCCGCTGCCCGTGAGGATCACCGTCTCGCCCGGGTGGAGGCGTCGCACTTCACGGTCACGACAGAAGTCCGGCAGCTGCTGGCGCTGTGAGGCGGGAACGCCTCCCGGGTCCACGCCGAGCTGGTGCAGCGGGCGGCCGGCGATCCGGACGCGCCCGCGGTGCCGTCGCTCTCCACGTTGCACCGGGCGATCCGCCGGGACCTGACCCGCGGTGAGCGGGCCGGACTCAAGAGCGGAGAATCCGCCCGCCGTGCTCACGACGTATTCGGGCAGCGTCCGCCGACGCACCGAAACGCTGTGTGGGAGGGCGACCACAAGCACGCGCCCGTCGAGGTGGACGTGGAAGGTGAGCTCGCCACGCCGTGGGTGACCTGGTTCATCGACTGCGCCACCAAAGCGATCACCGGGGTCGCGGTCACCGCGCACGCTCCAAGCCGCGACGCGGTGCTGGCGTCCCTGCGGATCGCGATCACCCGCACGGAGCCGTTCGGGCCGGTGGGCGGGCTGCCCGGCCAGATCCGGGTCGACCGCGGCAAGGAGTTCCTGTGCGCGACGGTCACTGCGGCGATGGGCGCGTTCGCCGTCCCCGTGACCGATCTGCCCGCCTATACACCGCACTTGAAGGGCACCATCGAGGCGTTGAACGACGCGGTGGAGGAGATGTTCCTCGTCTCGCTCCCCCGCTACACCGGCCGCCAGAAACTCACTGGTGGCCGACTCGCCGACCCCGACGCCCCGCCCCTGACGTATGAGGCGTTCGTGGCGCTGCTGCTGGACTGGGTGACCTGGTGGAACACCCGCCACCACCCGTCCGCACTGAACGGCAGGACTCCGCTTCAGGCGTGGCAGGCCGACGCGACCCCGCTCACGGACGTATCCGCCGGGCAGCTGGCGACGTTCGCCCTGGAGGACGACGGCCGTACGTACACGATCAGCACCAACGGAGTGCGGTGGCGCCGCCGCGATTACCTCGCCCCGTGGATGAACGGCCGTACCGGCACCAGAGTCTCGGTACGGCATCTACCCCACCACGACGACACCATCGAAGTCTTCGACGCTACGACCGGCCGCCACCTCGGTTCGGCGTTCCTGGCTGCCGCGGCGAGCAGGGAGCAGATCCGCTCCCTCCAAGCCGCCCGGACCGCGGCCGCCCGCCGGCTCAAGGCCGACCTGAAAGCCGCGGAGAAACTGCGCCGCCAGCGCTTCGAAGCCTCCACCACCGCCGCCCCGCCCAGACCCCTCACCTCCCCGACCTCCGCGCAGGCCGAAGAGGAACTGGGCGCGGCGGCGCAGACGGACCGCCGTGCCCTGGCCCGTCCCGATCTCGTTCCGCACGGCCCCGCACCCGATACCTGGGCCCGCCCCAGGCCCCCGCGCATACCCACCCCTGATGAGGACCGAGCTGATGATCGCTGACCTGGACTACGGGCTGCTGCCCGACGAGAGCGAAGACCACTTCCTGGGCCTGGACCAGGCCCAGTTGGTCGGCACCGACACACTGCTGACCACCCGGGACAACATCGAGGCCGTCATCGAGGCCAAGGCCATGATGTGCGTCTACGGGCCGGCCGGATCCGGCAAGACGATGTCGGTGAACTCCGCCCTGCGCCACCTCGCCCCAGACATCACCCACCGCCTGGAACTACGGGCCGGACCGACCCCCAGGGACATCCGGCATGGACTCTTCCAGGCGCTGGGGCTGCCGGGAGAGCCGCCGGCCCGCCCGATCGAGTTCGACACCCTCCTCAAGGAGGCGCTCGCCGAGGAGTTCCGGGTCCTGGTCTGCGACGAGGCCCAGTGGATGAAGAAGACCGGGTTCGAATTCTGGCGCCACCTGTGGGACGACAAACGCACCAACATCGCCGTCATCTTCGCCGGAGGCGACGGCTGCTACAAGGTCCTGCGCCGCGAACCCATGCTCGCCTCCCGGATCTTCATCTGGCAGGAATTCACCCGCATGTCCAAGGACGAAGTGAGGGAGACGATCCCCGCCTTCCACCCCGTCCGGGCAGACGTCGACACCGCGCTGATCGACGCGATCGACAAGCAGGCCGCACACGGCAGCTTCCGCAACTGGGCCAACATCACCACCCACATCCTCGCCGGCATGAAGAAACTCAACCTCAAACAGGTCGACGAAGACCTCGTGCGCTGGGTCTACAGCAAAATCGGCGGCATGTAATGACGGCTGGCGGCCCGTACCCGGTCACCGTCATCAACGACCAAGACGACCACCCCGCCTGGACGGCCGCCGCACACACCGCACACGACCCAGCCCTGGGCCGTCTGACCGTCGACCCCAGCCCCGCCAACGGCGCACCCGCCGCCCTCGCCCACGACCTGCTCTACGCCCTGGGCAAACGCCTCCCCCAAGGCCGAAACCTACGGAACCTGGGCCGACTCCCAGCGCCCCGCCTGGGACGCGGTCGCCGCCTGGATGCTCACCCACCACATTGGGCACCTCATCGTCTGCCGGACCGACCACCTCACACACGCCCGCCGGAGACAACTGCTCACCCTGCGGGAACGGTGCGGTATCCGTCTCACCCTCCTGTGGCACCGGCCGGTCACCCCCGTCCTGAGAACGCTCCTCGAAGGAACCCCGCATCACATCATCGACACCCTCCCCCAGGCCCATACCGTCCTGGGCCACACAGGACACTCACCGACCGGCACCCGAAACGCTGGACAACAGCGGCCCATCGAACCAGCCCCCGGCCAGGACAACGGGCAGTGGCTCACCTTCCCGGCGCCGGCCGGCGGCACGGTGACAGACCGTCCGAAACGCGCCCGGTGCCCCGGCGCACCCGAACTCGCCCCCACGACGACCGGCTCACCGCCCGCGCAAGGAGATGACCGCACACCAGCAGACGTCCTCGCCGCACGGCTGACCACGGTCGCGCATCCGCTGCACGCCACAGCCCTGACCATCCACGCAGTCACCGGAGCAGCCATCAGCCGGCTCGCGCTCGTCCGCGGTATCGACATCAACGAAACAGCGACCACCGTCAAAGTCCACGACAACACAGCCCACCGCAAATGCCAGGTCTACCCACTCCCCACCTGGACGCGCTGCCTCATACGTGCTGCCGGAATTCACGGACAGCTCAAAGACCGTGCACCGGACAGCCCGCTATTCCCCTTCATCACAGTCCAGGACAGCGAACAACTCCGCCTCACCGCAACAGGAATCCGCTACAACCTGAACCCCCAGCCGTAGAAGACGGCACTTCTCCGCCCTCAACAGGCAGCACTCCCCCGAGCACTCGCACCGCCTTGACCAGCGGCAACACCCTCCACGCTGTACCAACCTGCAACAAACCGACCAGGCAAAACACCAAAAAAGTCAGCCAAAGAACAGCATTCATGTCACCACCCCAACCCCCCACTACAACAACCCCACCAGCAGAAACTCCGCACCTACCCCACTGACAACACGATGCCGAACCACCACTGACAAAACCCTGCAGATCATCACGCTATTGCCGTAGATGTCGGTAGCGGCCGTCGCCGTAGTGCCGTTGTCCCTGGCCGGACTAGGCCCTGTCCGGGCGATCATGAGCGGAGCCAGATGATGGTGGCTGCGGCGGTGATGGTGCCGAGGAAGACGTAGCCGCGCTTGTCATACCGTGTGGTCACAGCCTGGGATTGTTTCAGCTTGTTGATGGCCCGTTCAACGACGTTGCGCTTCTTGTACCGCGCTTTGTCGAAGCCGGGTGGCCGACCGCCTCGTGAGCCTTTGCGCAGGCGGGCGGCCTGGCTGTCGCTCTTCTCCGGAATGATGTGGCGGACGCCCCGCCGGCGCAGGTACTCACGGCACGGTCCGTTGCTGTATGCCTTGTCGGCTGCGAGGCTGTCGGGCTTTGTGCGTGGTCTGCCCGGGCCGGTCCGGGGAACCCGGATCTTCTCCAACACCGGCTCCAGCTGGGTGCAGTCGGCCCGTTGGCCGGGTGTGACGATGAGAGACAGCGGGCGGCAGCGGCCTTCCGCACTCAGGTGGACGTTGGTGGTGAAGCCGCCGCGGGACCGGCCCAGTCCCTCACCTGCTTCACCACCTCCACCAGCCGGGCGTGCAGGCTGAGCCATGGCGGTTCGTTCTGGCGTTCCACGGCTGCGGCCCACTTTGAGGCGTGCGGCGCCGGTGGCGGCGCGGTGCGGGCTCCGGCCGCGTGCTGGTGCGCGCGCAGGATGGTGGAGTCCACCGCGATGTCCCAGTCGATTTCCCCGGCGGCGTCCGCCGCGGCCTGGACCCGCTGCAGGAGACGTTCCCAGGTGCCGTCGGCCGGCCACAGCCGGTGCCGTTCGTAGACCGTCTTCCACGGCCCGTACCGTTCCGGCAGGTCACGCCACTGCACCCCGGTCCGCACCCGGTGCAAGATCCCGTTGACCACCTGCCGGTGATCCCGCCACCTGCCACAACGCCCGTTGCTGACCGGAAGGAACGGCCGCAACTGC
>NZ_JBFAZD010000059.1:0-9026 GCF_040681655.1 Streptomyces sp. NPDC051662 | reverse complement strand
CGCTACGACAAACGAGCCCGCCACTACAAAGCCCTGGTCACCCTCGCCTGCCTGCGACTATGGCTCCCCCACTGACATTGCGGACACGCCCTAGGCCCAGCGCAGCGCGGCCCGGTGCTTCCAGTACTCGGGGGCCGGCTGCGCCAGGGCCGCGAGCCGGGCGAGCTGATCGGCGTCGAGGCGTACCCCGTCGGCGGTGACATTACTGGCGAGCTGCGCGGAGGTGGCAGCGCCGGAGAGCACGATGTCGGCCCACGGCGTGTGAAGCACCGCGGCGAGGGCGACGGCGTCAGGGGTGGCGCCGGTCTCTGCGGCAAGATCCGCGAGTACGGGCGGCAGTCCCTCGTTGGCGAGACGGCCGTTGGCCAGGGCTTCCTTGACGATGACGGTGCAGCCCGCGTGGTGTGCTTCCGCGAGGGCGGCTCCGGCGGAGGGCTCCAGCAGGTTGTGGGTGGCCTGGACGCTGGTGAACAGCCGGTTGCCGTCGACGGTGACCGCGAGCGCGGCGCGAATGGCGGCCGGCTGCTCGGGGCCGCTGGTGGACAGACCGATGGTGACGCCCTCGGCGGCGAGACCGGCGAGCCGTTCGTGGAGAGCGCGATCGGTGAGCGCGGAGCTGTCGGGGGTGACGGAGTGGATCTGATAGAGATCGAGGCGCCGGCCGAGGAACCCGCGGGTCTCGGCGATCTGACGGTCGAAGGTGGCCGTGCTGTGGTCCTTGACCTCGTGCACCTCCGCGTCGGTCCGCCAGCCGGCCGTGTAGGTGTAACCCCACTTGCTGCCGATCACGGCATCGCGGATCTCGGGCCGGTCCCGCAGCCATTCGGCGAGGAATTCCTCCGCTCTGCCGTAGGAACGGGCGGCGTCGAAGTACCGCACGCCCAAGGCGTAGGCCGTGTCGAGCACTTCGTGGGCACGCGCGCGCATCGCGTCGACGGTCCGGTCGACGGGCAGGTCCCTGTCCCGGCCGAGGTTGATGTAGTCGGGACGGCCGATCGCCGCGATGCCGAGTCCGATCCGGGTGTGCGCGGCTGCGACGGGATAGGCGAATGCCACGGTCGGTTGTCCTCTGTCGTACGGAGTACGGAGTGTGAAGCACGGAGTGTGAAGCACGGACTGTGAAGCACGAACTGTGAAGCACGGAGTGTGAAGTACGGGAGCCTTGGCGTCGCTCCGGTGTGGTGGACATCGCCACCGCTTGGGAACACCGGTCCTCGCAACCAAGACCTCATCGTATCCAGCACACGCCCGGCCTGCCCGTCCGGGCAACGGGCCGAAGAGCGCGAGCGCCGTCCGGGTCGTCGTGTCAGCCCCGGCGGGGAAGTTCGCCGGGTCGCGGGGCGATGACGGTGATGCCGGTACCCGAACCCTCACTCAGCCCTGCCAGCGCGGCCGGCACCTCGTCCAGCCCGATGATCGAGTTCACCAGCAGGTCAGGGCGCAGCCTGCCGGTACTCACCTGACCCATCATCTCCGGGTACGCGTGGGCCGCCATCCCATGGCTGCCGAGGATGTCGAGTTCCCACGCGACGACACGGTTGACGGGTACGGCCGCGCCGTCCGACGGCATCAGTCCGACCTGCACATGCCTGCCCCGGGGCCGCAGGCTTTCCACGGACGCCGAACAGGTCGCCACGGAGCCGAGCGCGTCGAGCGAGACATGCGCGCCGCCGCCCGTCGCCTCCCGTACAGCCGCCGCCACGCCACCGGTCACCGTTGTGGCGTCCACGCACGCCTCGGCGCCGAACCTCCTGGCCAGCTCCAGCGCCCCCGGCGCGACATCGACCGCGATGACCCTGGCACCGCAGGCCACCGCGATCATCACCGCGGACAGACCGACTCCGCCGCATCCGTGTACGGCCAGCCACTCGCCGGCCCGGACGCGGCCCCTGGCCACGACGGCCCGGTAGGCGGTGGCGAACCGGCAGCCGAGGGCCGCCGCGGTGAGGTAGGACATGTCCTCGGGCACGGCGACGAGATTGACGTCGGCACGGTGCACCGGAACGTACTCGGCGAAGGACCCCCAGTGGGTGAAGCCCGGCTGCTCCTGGCGCCGGCAGATCTGCTGATCGCCCGCCGCGCACGCGGAACAGCTCCCGCAGGCACAGACGAAGGGCACGGTAACCCGGTCGCCCACACGCCAGTTGGTGACCGCCGCGCCCACCGCCTCGATCCGGCCCGCGAGTTCATGGCCGGGCACATGCGGCAGGGTGATCCCCTCGTCGTGGCCCATCCAGCCGTGCCAGTCGCTGCGGCACAGTCCCGTCGCCTCCACCCGCACCACCACCCCGGCGGACGGCGGCACCGGATCGGCCACCTCCCGCACCTCGGGCAGCCGCCCGAACTCCTCGAACACCACAGCTCGCACGGGCACCACTTCCCTGTCGTCCGCCGTCCGCCGGTCCACGGCGGATCCGATCCCCATTCGACCACCGGAATCCGATGAACATCATCGGCCGACGTGAAGAGACAAGAAACTGCACAAGTAACTTGGCAAAGTTACTTGTGCAGTTTTACGATGAGGTCATGAACGCGAATACCGGGCCGCAGCAGTCCGCCACGACCGCCCAGCGCCTCAACGATGCGATCAAGCGGCTGCGCGCCCGCCTGCGCACGGAATCGGGACAGCACGCGACCGGCCTGACCACGACGCAGCTCGCGGTACTGGCGAGCGTGGTACGGGAGGGCCCGGTCACCGCCGCCCTGCTCGCCTCGCGGGAGCACGTCAGCCCGCAGTCCATCGCGCAGAGCCTGGCCGTGCTCAAGGCCGCCGGGCTGGTCCACAGCGAACCCGACCCGCGGGACGGCCGCAGAAAGCTGATGAGCGCCGATCCCGCCGCGACCGAACTGGTCGACAAGCTGCTCGCGGGTCGCGCCTCCTTCCTGGCGCGCGCCATCGACCAGCTCGTCGCCCCGGACGAGCTCAAGGACGTGGAGAAGGCCATCGAGTTGCTGGAGCGCCTGGCCGCGGCGGACCTGAGCGACGGCAGCATATGAGAACCGGCGCCACACGGGCCGATGCCGCGGCGCAGGGTCTCTCGCGCGAGCCCTTCGCGTGGACGTTCACCACCCCGCTCTATGTGGGCTCCAGCCTCAACCCCATCAACAGCTCCATCATCGCGACGGCCCTGGTGCCGATAGCCACCGAGCTACATGTCTCGGTGGGCAGTACCGCGGTCCTGGTCTCCTCGCTCTATCTGGCCAGCGCCGTCGCGCAGCCCACCGCGGGCAAACTGGCGGAGGTACTCGGCGCGCGCCGGATCTTCCTTTCCGGCATCGTCCTGGTGCTGCTCGGCGGCGTGGTCGGCGGCCTCGGCCAGAACCTGGCGATGCTGACCGTCGCCCGGGTCCTGGTCGGTATCGGCACCTCGGCCGCCTTCCCCTGCGCGATGGTGCTGATCCGGCGCCGTGCCGAGGACGCCGGTCTGGACGCCCCACCGGGCGGGGTGCTCGGCGGCATCGCGATCGCGGGCATGGCCACCGCCGCGGTCGGCCCACCGATCGGCGGACTCCTGGTCGGGGCCGCGGGCTGGCGCTGGGCCTTTCTGGTCAATATCCCGGTCACCCTGATCGCGATGGCGATGGCCGCGCGCTGGCTGCCCAGGGACCCCGTACTCGACCGCGGGCACAGCGGTTTCCGGCGGATCGCCGACCGGATCGATCTGCCGGGCATCCTCGGCTTCGCCGCTTCGATGAGCGCGCTGGTCATCTTTCTGATGGGCCTTCCGAGGGTCCAGTGGGCCGCGCTCGCCGTCTTCGTACTGACCGCCGTGCCCACCGTCGTGTGGGAGCTACGGAAGACCGCGCCGTTCTTCGACTTCCGCGGGCTCGCCGCCAACGGCGCCCTCACCCGTACCTACCTGCGGCAGGCACTCACCCTGCTCGGCGTCTACTCCGTGATGTACGGACTGACCCAGTGGATGGAGGCCGCGTACGGGTTGTCCACCGTGGCGGCGGGACTCCTGCTGCTGCCGATGGGGGCTGTCTCCGCACTGCTCTCACGCCCGCTCGCCAGCCGCAACCTGGTGCGCGGACCGCTGATCGCCTCGGCGGTGACCATGATCGTCGGCTCGGTCGGCATCCTGCTGCTCACCTCCAGCAGTCCCGCGGTCGTGATCGTGCTGGTGACCCTGGTCTTCGGTGTCACGTCCGCCGCCACCACGGTCGGGAATCAGACGGCGCTCTACCTCGCGGCGCCGCCCGACCAGATCGGCACCGCCTCCGGGCTGTTCCGGACCTTCGGATACCTCGGAACCATCACCTCCGCCGTGATCGGCAGCCTCGTCTTCCGCGACGGGGTGAGCGACCAGGGCCTGCACACCCTCGGCATCGTGCTGGTCGTGGCAGGCGTCGCGGCGCTGTTGCTGACCGTCCTCGACCGCCGGCTGATGGGCCGCGAGGCGAGTCGGCCGATCGACACCCCCACCCCCACTCCCACGCCCACGCCCGCCTCCGCCCCCGCCTCCGCCCCCGCTTCCGCCTTTGCTCCCAACACCCCGGACGCCACAGCGAACCCCCACCCAGGAGAACCCCGGATGAGCTCCCCCGCGCTGCCCACGATCGCCCCCGAGCGGACCGCCCTGCTGGCGATGGACTTCCAGAACTGGATCCTCTCGCTCACCTCCGACGCCGACGCGCTCGTCGAGCGGGTCAAGGGCGCCATCGCCGACGTCCGTGCCGCCGGCGGCACCATCGGGTACGTCCGCGTCGCGTTCACCGAGGACGACTGGGCGGCGGTCCCCGACACCAACAAGACCTTCACGACGCTCGCCGCGGCGAGGATGCTGCATCACGAGGACTCCACTGCCCAGATCGACGAGCGGATCGCCCCCGAGGACGGCGATATCGTCGTACGCAAGATCCGCCACGGCTCGGTCTCCACCACCGATCTCCATGAGCGGCTGAGCGACCGGGGCATCGACACTCTGATCCTCGCCGGGATCAGCACCAGCGGCGTCGTCCTGTCCACCCTCATCGACGCCGCCGACCGCGACTATCGCATCTATGTCCTGTCCGACGGCATCGCCGACCGCGACTCCGAGACCCATCAGGTGCTGGTCGACAAGGTGTTCCCGTCCCGGGCCCATGTCATCGACACCGCCGGGCTGCGCGAGCTGCTGCGGTCCGGCTGACCCGGGGCGCGCCGCGGTTCCGGCCCCGGTCCGCGGGCTCCTCATCCGCGGCCGGTGCCCGCCGCTCTCCCGTACGGCACACGGCAAGCGCTCGGGGTGCGCCGCCCGCCCTGTTTTGCGTAGATGGACGCAGGCACACCGGCTGTGCCCGACCTTCCGTCAAGAGGCTGTCCATGGGTACGGGGAGAAGGAAAAAGTGAGCGAGCCCGTAGTGCTGGTCACTGGAGCCCTGGCGGGCATCGGACGGGCGACGGCGATCGCCTTCGCCCGCGACGGTGCGTCCGTCCTCGTCTCAGGGCGGCGCGACGAGGAGGGCACGGCGCTGGCCGCCGAACTCCGGGAGTGGGGTGGCAGGGCGGAGTACATCCGGGCCGACGTCAGCGTCGAGGACGATGTCCGCGCCCTGATCGACGGGGCCGTCAAGATCTTCGGCAAGCTCGACGCGGCCGTCAACAACGCGGGCTACACCGGCGGCACGGGCCCTCTGGCCACCCAGACGGCCGAGGCCTACGACACCGTTTTCAACACCAACGTGCGGGGCTTGCTGTTCTGCCTGAAGCACGAGCTGCGCGTGATGATCGAGCAGGGCCACGGCAGCATCGTCAACCTCTCCTCCACCTTCGGTGAGCGGGGCGGCAAAGGCGCCGGTCTGTACGTGGCCAGCAAGCACGCGGTGAACGGGCTCACCCGGTCCGCGGCCCTTGAGGTCGCCACCGACGGCATCCGCGTCAACGCGGTCGCCCCCGGTGCCGTGGCCACCGGCGGCCTGGACATCTTCACCGGCGGGGAGGAGGCCAGCGCGGCCCTGGCCGCCGGTGTCCCCATGGGGCGCCTCGCCCACGTCGACGAGATCGCCGATGTCATCACGTTCCTCACCTCCAACAAGGCCAGGTTCATCACCGGCCAGATCGTCGCCGTCAATGGTGGCAGGACGGCCCTGTGACCACGCCGGGCTTCAGGGGGCGGCGGGACACCGAGGAGTCGGCCTGTCGTTGGCCGCCGCATGGCCCAATGGCCTGACGGGAAGCGCGTGTGAAACTCGATCCGGTCAGGCAATAGTGAGCGAAAGGGATGGTCGGGTTGAGGTGACACAGGAGGAGCGGTCATGGCCGAGCGGATGGATGTCGACGCGCACCCACAGGTCGCGCTGGTGACGGGGGCGACCTCCGGCATCGGCAGAGCGGTGGCGCTCAAGCTGGCCGAGGACGGCTTCAATGTCGTGGTGCACGGCCGTGACCACGCTCGCGGGGCGGCGACGGTCGAGGCGATCGAGAAGGCCGGCACCGGCGCGCGGGCCGGCGGTCATGGCGGTCGGGGGCGGTTCGTCGCGGGCGATCTGAGCGTCGCGGCCGATGTCGAGCGACTCGCCGCCGAGGCCGGACCCGTCGATGTGCTGGTGAACAACGCCGGTTTCGGGTGGTTCGGCGCCACGGCGGACCTCGCCCAGGACACGTTCGACACGATGTTCGCGGCCAACGTGCGGGCCGCCTACTACCTGGTGGCGGCGCTGGCGCCCGGCATGGCCGAGCGCGGCAGCGGCAACATCATCAACCTCGGCAGCATGGCGGGGCAGATCGGACTGGACGGCGGCGCGGCCTACAGCGCGACGAAAGCCGCGCTCGCGGCACTCACCCGTGCGTGGGCAGTGGAGTTCAGCCCCAGCGGCGTACGCGTCAACACCGTCGCCCCCGGCCCTGTGATCACGGCGGCGGCACCCGAAATCGTCGCGCGGCTGGGCAGAACCACCCTGCTGAACCGGCCGGCGCAGGCCGACGAGATCGCCGATGTCATCGCGTTCCTGGTCTCCCCCAAGGCCGGCTATATCACCGGCGCCGTGATCCCGGTGGACGGCGGGCGCGGGGCCGTTTAGGGCCTTTCGTTTGGATCTGGCCGGATCAGGGAGCGGGGTCTGGTGCCGTGGATCGCAAGGCGGAGGAGGGAGCCCACGCGGAGCGTAGGCGACTGACGACAACGCGGCGAGGCGCGGTGCCAGGGCACGCGAGCCCGGCCAGATCCAAACGAGAGGCCCTAGGTTCGGGCGCGCTATCCGGCGGCGCGGGCTCTGTGGTCCTGTTTGTTCCGGTTACGCAGGAGCTCAAGCAGTGACGGGCCTCCCCGCAGGCACCACAGCGCGATGACCGGATCGCAGATCGCGCAGCCCAGCGACGAGTCGTGGAAGAAGGGGATCAAGGGGCTGCCCTTGAGATGGTGAACCACGTCCCACGCGGTGTGCAGCAGCCAGCCGATGCCGATGAAGGTCCACGAGTCCAGGCCGCGGAAGGCGACATAGGTGGCCAGTGCGGCGAACGCGAACTCCCAGCCGCCCAGGCCGCCACCGCTGAGGTAGGCCGCGCCCGCTCCGGCGACCATGATCGCGTTGAAGCGCCGTCGGTGGGGTTCGCGGATGAGGGACATCAGCAGTACGTAGAGGACGCCGATGCCGATCGGTATGAGGTACCCCATGGGTGTGTGCTCTCTCCTGGCGTGGGTGGCGCGACCTGGACGGCGCGCGACGTGCTCATCACGCTAGGTCCGCGCCCGCTCGCACCCCAGGGGCATTACCGACAGGTCCCAACGGGTTCCCGCCGCCGGGCGGGGGAGCCAGAGGGCGGGGGCCGGGACGCGCCGGCCCGGAATAGGCTCACCGCATGGTGCGGAGCAGCGCGGAAGACGTCGACGGGTATCTGGCCGAGGTGCCGGAGGAGCGCGGGGAGGTCCTGGCCAGGCTGCGGCAGCTGTGCCGGGCGGAGCTCGGGGGATTCGACGAGGTCATGGCGTACGGCATGCCCGCGTACGAGCGGGACGGCGCGGCCGAGATCGCCTTCGCGAGCCAGAAGCAGTACATCTCCTTCTACCTCATGCGCGGTGATGTCCGGGAGGCGTTCGAGGAGCGGTTGGCGGGACAGGACATGGGCAAGGGCTGTCTGCGCTTCCGTAAACCGGAGCACGTCGATCTCGACCTGGTACGAGACCTGCTGAGAGCCACCGCTGCTGCCCCCGGCGAGATCTGCTGACGCCCCGGGCGACGACGGCCGCGCCCCGGGGGGAGGGGCGCCACCGCGGGGCGGGTCAGCTGTGCGTCTCCGGAACGGGACCGGGCTTCGGTGATGTGCTGACCGGCGGCCTGGTGTGGTGCCGGCCGACCGGAAGCATCAGGGGGCTGCCCGAGACGGGGTCCTCGATGATGTGGCTGTCGAGACCGAACGCGACGCGGACGTTCTCCTCCGTCAGTACCTCGGCCGGGGAACCGGCGGCGTGGAGCCGTCCGTTCGCGAGGGCGATGAGATGGTCCGCGTAACGGGCGGCGAGGTTGAGATCGTGCGGGACCATGACGATGGTGGTGCCGCGCGTATGGTTCAGGTCGGTCAACAGGTCGAGCACCTCGATCTGATGGCTCGCGTCGAGGAACGTGGTCGGCTCGTCGAGCAGCAACAGGTCGGTCTGCTGCGCCAGCGCCATCGCGATCCATACGCGCTGGCGCCGGCCCCCGGACAGCTCGTCCACGGAACGGTCGGCGAGCGCCATCGTGCGCGTGGCTTCCGGAGCCGATGCCACGGCGTCGTCGTCCTTCTCGTTCCAGCGGGAGAAGACGCCCTGGTGCGGATGGCGACCGCGGCCGACGAGGTCGGCGACGGTGATGCCCTCGGGGGCGACCGGTGACTGCGGCAACAGCCCGAGAGTGCGCGCCAGTTCCTTCGCGGGCAGGCGGTGCACCTCTTTGCCGTCCAGTACGACGCGGCCCTCGCGGGGCACCTCGTGGTTGGCCCAGTTCACCGTGGCGACGCGCTTCGGCTTCGCCGGGATGGTCGTTTTGCCCAGGGCGTGCTCGACGGTCAGGGGGAACGCGCCCGAAGAGCTCTTCTCGCCCCCGTCCTCGGCGGCGGGCGGCCCCCA
>NZ_JBFAZD010000058.1:0-9056 GCF_040681655.1 Streptomyces sp. NPDC051662 | reverse complement strand
CGCTCGCCGCGTTGTCGGATCACCCCAGTACGTCCAGTACTGGGGAGACCCTCCGCCTTGCGATCGCACGCACCGGACGCCGCCGGGCCCGCCCTGCGGGCGGACGGCGCTACTTTCGCAACACGCCCTAGTCCCCCCGCACGCGACGCTGCCGGTGATCGGCGGCCGGCTGGAGCTGGGCACCTGGCAGTCCGTCTGTCTGGTCGATACGAAAAGGGACAATCCGAACCGTCAGGTCCGGCTGAGCTTCCTCGGCTGAGCCGGGGAGCGCCCCGGCAGAGTCGGGGAGCGGTCGCTCGTCACCGATGGTCATGCGGGAGCTGTGCGCGATTCAGGGCCGGAATCGCATGGGCCGCGGCGAGAAGTTCTGTTGTCCGTGGGGGGATTGAGCAATCACGGAGGCGAAGTCCCCGACGCCTCGACGCAGACTCACCAGGAGACCCGGTGATCCAGGAGATCACGGACTTCTCATGAAGGTGGGTGCGTAGGCGTGCTTGCTAGGCATGCGGTCGTCATCGGAGGCTCCATAGCCGGCCTCACCGCCGCTGGCACGCTGGCCAGCAGGTTCGAGAGAGTGACCGTCCTTGACCGGGACGAGCTGCCCTCCGACGCGCGGAACCGGAAGGGCGTGCCGCAGGCCCGTCACGGCCATGCCCTGCTCATCGGCGGTCGGCTGGCGCTTGAGAAGGTGTTTCCCGGACTCACCGCCGAGTTGACCGCGAGCGGCGCGGTCCCGTGGGACCCCGGGAACGACCTCATGTTCCACCAGATGGGTGCCTTCCGTATCCCGTACCCCACGGGAATGCTCGGTGTCAGTGTGACCCGTGCCTTTCTGGAGTTCTCGCTGCGACGGCGGGTGAGCGCGCTGCCCAACGCCGAGCTGCGGGGCGGTACTTCGGTCACCGGCGTCACCGGGGTCACCGGTCAGGTCACCGGTGTGGAGCTCGACACGGGCGAGGTGATCTCCGCCGATCTGGTCGTCGATGCCACCGGGCGGAGCGACCGGGGGGACCGCTGGCTCGAACACGTCGGCTGCCCCGCCCCCGAGGTCGACACCGTGAAGATCGACGTCGGCTATACCAGCCGTCTGCTGCACCGACTCCCTGGTGACCAACTGACCGAGCAGGGCGGTCTGATCTATCTGATGGCCTCGATCTCACCGAACGACAAGCGGGCCGCGGCGGCCTTCGCCGTGGAGGGAGACCGCTGGCTCGTCACTCTGGGGGGCTGGCACCGCACCTACGCGCCCACCGACCCCGCCGGGTTCGCGAAGTTCGCCGCCGGTCTGCCGGTCTCCCATATGTCCGATCTGCTGGCCCGGTCCGAGCCGGTGGACGACGGCGACGCGGTGCGCTACACGTACCCCCATGCCCGTCGGCGCTTCTTCGAGCGGCTGAGCCAGCCGCCGGCGGGCTATGTGGCGATCGGCGACGCCGTGTGCAGCTTCAATCCGCTGTACGGCCAGGGCATGACCGTGGCCATCCTGGAGGCGCTCGAACTCGGTGAGTGCCTCGACCGCGTCGGCGGGCCGACCGCCATGATGACGCGCACCTACTTCCGGGCGGTGGGCAAGCTTGTCGACATGCCGTGGCGGATCGCGACCGCGGGTGACTTCATCTTCCCGGAAACGGTGGGTCCGAAGGCGTTCGGCACCGACCTCGCCAACTGGTACGTGGGTCAGGTCACCCGCGCCAGTCACACGTCGGTGGATGTGCACCGCGTGATGCTGGAGGTCCAGCAGATGCTGGCCCCGCCGTCCGCGCTCATGCGGCCGACCGTGATCGCCCGTTCGCTGCGCGCCGCCCGCAGATCGCCTGCCGTCCGCGCGGCGGCCTCCCCCGTCGGGAGTGCCGTGCCGTAGCCCGGGACCGCCGGGCACGGGAGAAAACCATGTATCACCGGAAATGATGGAGGAAGAAATGCCGGAGCAGCCTGTCGACACGGTGAAGCGCGTTTACGCGGGCCTGACCGCTTTCGATATCGAGATGGTTCTCGGGACCTGTGATCCCGAGGTCGAGATGATCGCCCCGAAGTCGCTGCCGTGGTCGCACGGCGAATACAAGGGGCTCGACGGAGCCGCCGCGTACTTCGCCAGTGCTCTGGGCCATCTGGATCAGGCCAAGTTCGAAGTGGAACAGTACCTTCCGTCCGGTGACTGGGTCGCCGCACTCGGTTGGTGGAGCGGACGGTTCAAGGAGTCGGGAAACGAATTCAACGTGCGCTTCGTGCACTTCTGGGTCATCCGTGACGAGAAGATCGTCCGAGCCGAGGGAATTTCCGACACGGTACCGATCGCGACCGCCGGCGGAACGCTCGTACCCGCCGCCGGCTGATCGGGCCCATGGCCTTGCTGACCGGTACGACTCGATGTGGGGAGAGCGTGTGAAGTTCGGTGTGTCGGCCCTGGTGACCGACGAGGGAATCGGGCCCGCGGAATTGGGCCGAGCCCTGGAGGAACGCGGATTTGAGTCGCTGTTCGTCGGCGAGCACACCCACATTCCGGTGAAGCGGGAGACCCCGTGGCCGGGCGGTGGGGAACTGGGCCGGGATCTCTACCGCACCCTGGACCCCGTCGTGTCGCTCACCGCGGCGGCGGTGGCCACGGAGCGGCTGATCGTGGGCGGTGGGGTGTTCCAGGTCACCCAGCGCGATCCGATCACCCTGGCCAAGGAGATCGCCTCGCTCGATCTCGTGTCGGGTGGCCGCGCGGCCGTGGGTGTCGGTGCGGGCTGGAACCGCGAGGAGATCCGCAATCACGGTACCGACCCGAGGACGCGTATGGCGCTGCTGCGCGAGCGCGTACTCGCCATGAAGGCCCTCTGGACCCAGGAGGAGGCGGAGTTCCACGGTGACTTCGTCTCCTTCGACCCGGTGTTCTCCTGGCCCAAGCCGGTACAGCGTCCGCATCCGCCGGTCATGGTCGGGGGCAACCATCCCGCGGCCGTCGAGCGTGTCCTGGACTTCGGTGACGACTGGGGGCTCATCTGGCTGCCGATGATGCTTGAGGGGGAAGGCAATCTCGGGGATCTCGTGGCCGACTTCCGACGGCGTGCGCAGGAGCGGGGCCGTGGCTACATTCCGGTGACGGCGTACCAAGTGCCTTCGGACGCACGGGTGGTCGAGTCGATCGTAGCGGCGGGCGCGGACCGGATCCTCTTCACCTTGGACACCGCTCCGGAGGCGGACACACTGCGCAGCCTCGACGCGATGTCGCGGCTGATCGGGTAACGGCCGCGGCCGTCGTATCCCGACCCTTCGCGCGCCCCGGGGCGCGAGGGCGGTGGGCACGGGCCCGCCGGTGATCAGGTGAGCGCTGACGCCACTTGGTGACCGGGGGCCCGTGCCCACCGCTGTTCCCCGCCGCTGCCCGTTCCCAGCCGCCGCTGTTCCCCGCCGCTGCCACGACTCGTCCGGTGCCGGGGATCCTCGCGGTGTGGCCCCCTTGCGCGCGGACGTGTGCGTTGAGCAATGTCAGCGGTGACAGGTGTTTGAGCGATGGCTACGTTGTTCTCATCCACGGGACGTCAGTGGTTACCGTGTCCCATCGTGACAGTTGTGGACGGAACGGAGCTCCATCGAAGGCGAAAGACGGACGGGGCGGGACCTAGCTCCTCACCCCGTGAGCCAGAGCGCTGCAAAGGGTTGCCGGGAGGCCGGCGGTCGTGTTCGACGAGGGGGAACGTGCGGCTGGAACTGTTGGGGTCAGTGAGGGCGTGGTGCGACGGGGCGGAAGTCCTGCTCGGGCCACCGAAGCAGCGTGCGGTGGTCGGAGTCCTCGCGAGCCGCGTCAACGAGATCGTGGGCGTCGAGGAGATCGTCGACGCGGTGTGGGGCAGCGCTGTTCCGCAGACCGCGGTCAACGGTGTGCACACCTACGTCGCTGGTCTGCGCAGAGCGCTCGAACCCGGCCGCGGACGCCGAGCCTCCGGCGGTGTGCTCACCTCCTCCGGGGGCGGATACGCCCTGTGCCTCGACCCCGATCACGTCGACGTCGCGCTGTTCGAGCGGCACCACGCGGCGGCCCGGCGCCTGCACGGCCAGGGCCAACCCCAGGAAGCGCTGAGGGAGTTCGATGCGGCGCTGGGGTTATGGCGGGGCGACGCCCACGCCTACGCCAACGTCCCCGGGCCGTTCGCCGCGATGGAGCGCACCCGGCTCGCGGAGCTGCGCCTGACCGCCGTCGAGGAGTGGGCCGCCGACATGCTCGCCGTGGGCCGGCACGCCGAGGCCGTTCCCATGCTCTCCAACCTGGTCGCCAGGGAACCGCTGCGGGAACGACTGCGCTGGTTCCTGATGCTGAGCCTGTACCGCGGCGGACGCCGGGCGCACGCACTCGGGGTGTACCGGGAGACCCGACGCCTGCTCAGTGAGGAACTGGGCCTGGAACCGGGCACCGAACTGCAGTCCCTGCACGCCCAGATCCTCGCCGGACACCCGGACCTCGTCTCGTGTGTGACGGACATCGCGGCCATCCGCGAGGGCCGTCAGACAGCGGCCCCCGCCAAGGCCGCGCCCGCCGACCCGGTACCGGCCGTGCGCCCTGCTCAACTCCCCTACAGCGCACGCGGGTTCGTCGGACGCACGAAGGAGCTGGCGCAGCTGGAGGCCCTCACCGCGCAGGGCGGCGGGCGGCCCGAGATGCGCCCGACGCTGGTGGTCGTCGAAGGAGCCCCGGGCGTCGGCAAGTCGACACTCGCGCTGCACGCGGCGCGACAGCTCGGCGACCGGTTCCCCGACGGCCAGCTCTATGTGGACATGTACGGTGCGGCCTCGCGGCAGAGAACGCTGAGCGCCATGGACGCCCTGGCACAACTGCTGGGCAGTCTGGGGGTGGCGAAGTCACGTCTCCCCGACGACCTCGCCGGACGCGCGACGCTGTACCGCAGCCTGCTCCACGGCAAGCGGGTGCTCGTGGTGCTGGACGACGCCGTCAACGCGGAGCAGGTACGACCGCTCATCCCGAGCGGGCAGGCGTGTGTGCTGGTCACCAGTCGGCGGGTGCAACGCGGACTGGTGGTGAGGGACGGTGCGTACCGCATCGCGCTCAAACCCCTGTCGTCCGCCGAGTCCGTACGGCTGATCACCTATCTGATCGGTGCGGGGCGGGTCGAGGGACAGTGGGAGGCCGCCGCCCGGCTCGCCGAGATGTGCGGGCGTCTTCCGCTGGCGCTGCGGATCGCCGCCGAGGGGCTGGCCGAGCATCCCCGGCTGACCTTGGCCGACATGGCGCAGCAGCACGCCGCGGAGGAGGGCCGCCTCGACCGTCTCGCCGTCGAGGACGATGTGGCGGCGAGTCTCCGGGCCGCGTACGCCGTGGCGTACGACGCTCTCCCGGCGGACGCGGCTCGGCTCTTCCGTCTTCTCGGGCTCTACCAGGGCGAGATGATCACTCCCGCCATCGCCGCCGCACTGATGGGCTGCGACCTCGTGCACGCGGAGCAGGTGCTGGGCGTGCTCGCCGACTGCCATCTGCTGGAGGAGGCCGGCGAGGGGATGTACCGCTTCCACAATCTCCTGGGCATTTACGCGGCCGAGTGCGCGGAGCAGGAGCCCGCGCAGCACAGGACGGCCGCCCGGGCGCGATTGCTGGACGCCGGACAATTCGTCCCGAATTTAACGCGGTCCTCGGTACTGCCCTATCCGGAGCCGGTGTTGATCGGGGCGGCCGTGTGCGGGCGGTCTCCGTATCGCGGTATTGACAAAACCCCCACGCGCAAAGCCGAGTAGAGCAATATCGGAGGTGCGTATCCAGGCGGCCTCTGCGAAAGTTTCCACCACGGTCAGGTGCTCGTGTACAGGGGGTATGCGCCATGCGCGGTGGTCCAGGGCGACGAGTGGATTCCACGCACTCCGCCGATGCGGAAGCCCCGAGTGGAAAAGGCGCGGAGCACGGAGTTCCAGGCGATTCGATCGCCGTCATCGGATGGTCCTGCCGACTTCCGGGAGCAGCGGACCCCGAGGCCTTCTGGCGGCTGCTCGCCGATGGGGCGAGTGCCGTCTCCGAAATGCCGGAGGGGCGGATTCTGCCGCCCCTTTCGGTGCATGACTCCTCTTCGGGCCCGGGGCGCGCGACACCCACCGGGGGTTTTATCGAGCAGGTCGACAGATTTGACGCCGATTTCTTCGGTATTTCTCCGGCGGAGGCGGCGGCGACCGATCCGCAACAACGGCTGATGCTGGAGCTCGCCTGGGAGTGTGTCGAGGACGCCCGGATCTCTCCCGCCGCACTCGAAGGCAGCGGCACGGGCGTCTTCGTGGGCGCCATGGCGGACGACTTCGCGAAACTGAGGGGCCGCCTGGGAGCGGACCGGATGACCCGGCACACCCTCGGCGGGACGCAGCGCGGCCTCCTCGCCAACCGTGTCTCCCATACCTTGGGACTGCGCGGTCCCAGCCTCGCCGTCGACACCGGCCAGTCCTCCTCCCTCGTCGCCGTGCACCTGGCGTGCGAGAGCCTGCGCAGGGGCGAGTCCGCGATGGCCCTCGCGGCCGGAGTCCACCTCATCGTCGATCCGGACAGCACCGTCTGCGTCGAGAAGTTCGGCGCGCTCTCACCGGACGGCCGCTGCTTCACCTTCGACGCGCGCGCCAACGGATACGTCCGTGGTGAGGGCGGCGTGGTCGTCCTGCTGAAACCACTGTCCCGCGCGTTGGCGGACGGTGACCCGGTGCACTGTGTCATCCGGGGCAGTGCGACGAACAACGACGGTGACACCGACGGCAGCCTGGCCGTACCGAGTGCCGCGGGTCAGGAGGCGGTACTGCGGCGTGCCTGCGAGCACGCCGGTGTCGCCCCGGACACCGTGCAGTACGTCGAACTGCACGGCACCGGCACAGCGGTGGGCGACCCGATCGAGGCGGCGGCCCTGGGCGCCGCCTACGGCAGCACGAGGGGCCGGGGGAACCCGCTGCTGGTGGGCTCGGCCAAGACCAACATCGGCCATCTGGAGGGCGCGGCGGGCATCACCGGTCTGCTGAAGGCGGGGCTCTGTATCGAGCACCGCCAGGTGCCCGCCAGTCTGAACTTCGAGACTCCCCATCCGAGCATTCCGCTCGACACCCTCCGCCTGAGCGTCGTCACCGGTCTCTCCTCCTGGCCGCGCGACGAGCACCCGCTGTACGCGGGCGTCAGCTCCTTCGGTATGGGCGGCACCAACGCCCACGTCGTCCTGGCGGAGGCACCGGTGTCCGGCCACACTGACACGGCCGGACCCCGCGACACGTCCCCGTCGGCGAGTCTCCGAGGCCCGCTGCCCTGGGTGATCTCCGGACGCGATGCCCCGGACATCGGCGAACAGGCCGCTCGGCTCAAGGAGTTCGTCGAGAACAACCCCGGACTGAGCCCGGTCGACACCGGCTTCTCGCTGGCGACCACTCGGGCGCGTCATCCGCACCGGGCGGTCGTCGTCGCTTCCGGCGAGGACGACTTCCTCGCGGGTCTTGACGCCCTCGCGCGGGGCACGCGCTCCGCCCGTACGGTGCTGGGTCCTGCCGTCGGCCCGGCGGCCGGAACCGCAACGACCGCCTTCATGTTCTCGGGCCAGGGCGCGCAACGGCTCGGCGCCGGACGCGAACTGTACGAGACCTACCCGGCGTTCGCGGAAGCCTTCGACGAGATCCACGCCCACTTCGACGGTCTGCTCGACCGGCCGCTGCGGGACGTGCTGTGGGCCGCGCCCGGCACCGCGGAGGCCGCCCTGCTCGACCGGACCGCCTACACTCAGCCGGCGCTCTTCGCCGTGTCGGTGGCGCTGTTCCGGCTGTTCGCGCACTGGGGCGTGACGCCCGGTCAGCTGATCGGCCACTCCATCGGCGAACTCGCCGCCGCGCACGCCGCCGGTGTGCTGTCCCTGCCCGACGCCTGTGTGCTGGTCGCGGCACGCGGAGCGCTGATGGACCGACTGCCCGAGGGCGGCGCGATGGCCGCCGTCCAGGCGGGGGTCGACGAGGTCGAGCCGCTGCTGCGAGGGACCGGGGTCTCGATCGCCGCCGTCAACGGCCCTGGTTCCGCGGTCGTCTCCGGCGATGGGGAAGCCGTCGCCGCCGTCGTGGCGCACTGGGCCTCCCGTGGCCGCAAGACCAGCCGGCTCACGGTGAGCCACGCGTTCCACTCGGCCCGGATGGAGCCGATGCTGGACGCCTTCAGGGCGGTCGCCGACGGCCTGACCTTCCACGCCCCCGCGATCCCGGTGATCTCGAATGTGACCGGTCGGGTGGCCGACGGCATCGACACCCCGGACCACTGGGTCCGGCAGATACGCGGGACCGTGCGCTTCCACGACGGTCTGCTGACGCTCCGCGACACGGGCTGCACCACCTATCTCGAACTCGGGCCGGACGCGGTACTCGCGCCCCTGGCGCGTGACGCCCTCTCCGATCAGCGAGGCGCGGTGTGCGTTCCCGCCCTGCGCGGCGGCAGACCGGAACCCGCCTCCGTCGTCAGCGCGTTGGCCACCGCGCACTCCCAAGGCTGTGATGTGGACTGGGCGGCCGTGTTCCCGGGCGGCCGGCGGATTGCCCTGCCCGGCTACGCGTTCCGGCGTCGCAGCCACTGGCCGGTCGACGGGCCTGAGCCCGTACGGTCCGGGGCCGTACCGGAGAAGGCGGTGGGAACCCCTCCGCCGGCGCCAACTCCGCCCGCTCCGCCCGTGCCTGCCGAGCCGGCGCCCGAGGGCCCGGCGACCTCCGCCGCGCCCCGCACCCAGGGTGTCCGGGACCGCCGCCGGCTCATGAGCCTCGTGCGGGACACGGTCGCGATGGTCCTGGGCTACGGCACCGACGACACCGTTGTCACCACGCGCAGCTTCAAGGAGCTGGGCTTCGACTCACTGAGCGCGGTGGAGTTCCGCGACCGGCTCGGCGCCGAGTTGGACGTACGTCTCTCACCGACCCTCACATTCGACCACCCGACCCCCGCGGCCGTCGTCGCGCATCTCCACTCCCTGCTGACGGGGACGGGGTCGGTGGAGCTTCATAGGGTTGAGCGGCGGCTTTGTGAGGTTGAGGGGCGTGTGCATGAGCCGGTGGCGGTGGTGGGTATGGGGTGTCGTTTTCCG
>NZ_JBFAZD010000057.1:0-9163 GCF_040681655.1 Streptomyces sp. NPDC051662 | reverse complement strand
TGGCTCCAGCTTCGCCCATTGCGCATTCGTCAGATCATGCCTCCCCATGAAGTGGATCTCGACACATCAAGATCCACTTCTGAAACACGCCCTAGAGCTGGGCCACCGGCAGCCCGCACTCAACCTGACACAACAAGCCGCCAGGACGGCCTCCCATCACTCCTCACAGCTGATCCAGTCCTTCACCCAGTCGCAGCTCGCCGTGGCCCACGCACAGGCCCAGGACCGCCCCCGGGCACTCCTGGCCCTCAACAGCGCGGAACTCCTCCACAGCCGCGCCGACCAGGACCCCTCCGACCACTTCGACAGCTATCCGATCGCCGCTCTGCACTACCAGCGCGCCCGGACCCTGACCACTCTGGGAGACCACCAGGCAGCCGACCGTGCCTTCCATGCCTCGCTGCGCACCCGCGCTCCAGAAGCACGGCGAGCCAGGGCACTCACCACAGCTCTCTTGGCCGAATCCCAACTCCGCCAAGGCAACCTGGAGGAGTCCCTCACCACGTGGAAGCGATTCCTCGGCGACTACCCCGGTCTCCGCTCGGCCCGCGCCACCACCTCCCTCACCACCATGCGTCAGGTCCTGCGCCCCTACACCACCCACCGCGGCGTAGCACTCCTGATCGAGGAAGCCACATCTTTGCAGGGCAGATGACGTGTCCGCGGGGCTCACGGGTTTCTGCGTACGGCGGCCGACCCCAGACGACGTCCCGGCGTCCGCACGGTTATGGCGAGTTACCGATCCCCAGCAGGCCGGCTCTCATGGCATCGGTCATCCACTCGGGCAGGCGGGCTCCGTCGAGCGTCGTGAGCATCTCTGCGAACAAGCTGATCAGAGCTGCCGCTCCCTCCAGCTCAGGACACCGGGCGACGACGGCCTTCCACCGACCGCCCGCGGTCGGACGGCCAGCGGGTCCGGCCGTTCCATGACCCGACGGAGAACGTGCTGCGGCTCGCGCTGATACCCATATACCGCGCGAGCCGAGCACCGGCCCGACCGGCCAAGGCCAGACCGATCGCGCCCATCGCCGAGCGCAGCCACTCGGTAGCACGGCCGTGACAGCGCGTCAGCTCGGGGACCTGCTCAACGAACGTCCGCCTCGAACACGAGTCGTCTTCGCAGACGAACCTCCGGACGCGTAAGCACAGCACTACCCGGCGCCCTCCACTTGGGCGCATGGCGGTGAGGCGTGCGACGGCATCGGCGATCTGGGACGCTCCGTCCCCACCGGCGAGGCCCGTGCCTTGTGCCGCAATTCACGAATGCACAAGAGTGCACCAAGCGCAGCAGATTGGGCCGTTGCTCCCTCTTCTGAGGCGAACGTCCGGCTGGTGCACTAAGGGATGTCTACCAGCACCCAGCGGCCTGGCAACAGGCGGAACGGGAGCGGGGCCCTGCCGGCCTGTCCGACGAGGAGCTTACTGGCACACGGGTCCCGGCCCTTGACAGCAGCGCGCGGGCGAGGGGGTTCGCCTCTCGGCCGCCTGGCCGTCGAGGACCCTTGCGCGTAGTTGTCATGGGTTGTGTCATCAACGGCCCGCCGAAGCCCGCGAGATCGGCGTCTTCTCCGCCAACCGCAGATCTTCGTCCACGGCACCACCGTCCGCGAGTCCCACATCGTCAACGCCTACCTCGAGGAAGCCCTCTGCCTCACCGACCCAGCCGAATCCAGGGAATCAGCAGACGCAGGAGAAGCCTCATGACTGCTCTCACCCCGACTCCGCTCGTACCCCCCGGTCCCGACCGGGATCTGCTCCGCGCCGAGGTCGATGCCGTACTCGACGCTTTCCTCGGCCGCAAGGCCCTCACGGCGGTCGACCAGCGCATGCCCACGGAAGTGTCCACGGTCCTGAGGGACTTCCTGTCCTCCGGCGGGAAACGCATCAGGCCCCTGCTCTGCCTGACAGGCTGGCACGCCGCAGGAGCCGAGGACCGCCCGCACTCCGTGATCCAGGCCGCCGCCTCGCTGGAGATGTTCCACGCCTTCGCTCTCATCCACGACGACGTCATGGACCAGTCAGCTACCCGTCGCGGACATCCCACCGTCCACCGCACCCTCGCCGCACACCACAGCCGCGGCCGCACCCTCTCTGCGGCCGACCGTCTCGGCAACAGCGCCGCCGTCCTCATCGGCGACCTCGCCCTGACCTGGTCCGACGAACTCCTCCACACCGCCGGCCTCACCCCGACCCAGCTCACCGCGGTCCTGCCGCTCATCGACGTCATGCGCACCGAGGTCATGTACGGGCAGTACCTCGACGTCACCGCCACCGGAACGCCCACCGACGACGTCGAACGGGCACTGGCGATCTGCCGCTACAAGACCGCCAAGTACACCGTCGAGCGTCCCCTGCACATCGGCGCCGCCCTGGCCGGCGCCGGACAGCCGCTGCTCGACGCGCTGTCCGCGTTCGCCATCCCGGTGGGTGAGGCCTTCCAGCTCCGCGACGACCTCCTGGGCGTGTTCGGCGACCCCGCCCACACGGGAAAGCCCGCGCTGGACGATCTACGGGAGGGCAAAGCCACAGTCCTTGCCGCTCTGGCACTGCGCCAGTCTTCCCAGGAACAGGCAGACCAGCTCCGCACCTTCCTGGGCCTCAGCACCCTCACAGAAGACCATGCCGATGCCACCCGGGGCATCATCACCGCGACCGGCGCCGGCCACAAGGTCGAAACCATGATCGCCGAACGCTACGAACAGGCCCTACGCCACTTGCAGGCCGCTCATGTGGCGCCCGGGCCCGCACGTCTCCTGCGGGAACTGGCCGACGGCGCCGTCCGCAGACGCACATGAACACCCTCAGGCCAGGCAAGCGCGTTCTTCCCGGCCGTCTCCAGAACCGATCTTCCGGTGGAAGCCCTTGGGAGCGGACGGCCGTAATCGAAGCGCATCACGGCGGTGTTGGTGGAGGAACTGGACAAGGTTCCCACAGGATCCCTGGTGGTGTTCTCCGCCCACGGTGTCTCCCCGCAGGTCCGTGCGGAAGCGGCCCACAGGAACCTGCCGGACCCGTCGAACATCACATACCTGACCCAGACCGCCCTCGCCGTGGACGAGACCCGGGCGACGATCGCCGCGCTCAAGGAACGCTTCCCGCAGGCGCGCGGCCGGGGTTCCGAAGACATCTGTTACGAGACCACCAACTGCCAGCACGCCCTGCAGGCCGTCACCGGGCAGGCGGATCCCGTGCTGGTCCTGGGATCGGAGAACTCCTCCAACTCGGTGCGGCTCCTGGAACAGGCGCACAAAGCCGGCACACCGGCTCACCTGATCGAGGACGCTTCCTACAGTCGGCCGGCCCGGCTGCGGGATGTGGCCACGATCGGGCTCAGCGCAGGGGCGTCCGATCCGCCCGCCCTGGTCCGGCAGACCCTTTCGGCGCTGGCCGGGCTAGGGCCGCTCACCGTGCAGGAACGGATCACCACGACCGAGGACACCTACTTCGCACCGCCTGCCGCAGTGAGGAAGGACCGATCAGTACCACTGGTCAGCCCGCCGAAGGCGCAGGCATCGTCGTCGGCGTGCTCCAACGGATCGCCGAACTCGTCAACCGGGATGTCGGAACCGTCAGGACTGCCGACGAGTCCTTCACCCTCACCCTTCCCACAGAGCTACGCCGTGATCACGGACGGGCGCCGTTCGCCGCCCCTCCCCTGGAGCGTCGACCGCCGAGGCCGCCGTGACGACCTGTCACCACACGCGGTCCGACCGTGCTTCGTACGAAAGCGAGGACAAGCCTCAGGAGAGCACGCCAGGACATCCACGGAACCCAAAGGAACCCATCCGCCATCGTCTCCCGCCCCTGGCAGACCGGCGGGACCAGTCAATCCGACGAGCACGCAGAAGCCATAGGCACTCGGCCCGGACTGAGCACGAGGTTCAGCTCAATCGGTGCCCACAGTGAGTTCACGACCAGCAAAGGCCTCATCATGATCCCACCGCCCGGTCTCACCCAGCGCGCGGCACACCTTCTCACCACGCTGGACTCCAACCCCACCAGCTCGAACACCTACAACACCGCGTTCATCGCCGACCTGCGTGACGCCGCCGGAACCCCCTGGTTTCCCCAGGCTCTGGACTGGCTGCGCCGCCATCAGCATGCCGACGGTTCCTGGGGCGGCACACTCCCCGTGCCGGTCGACCGTCTGGTCTCGACCCTCGCAGCCGTGGCCTCCCTGGGCCAGTGCGGCGAGCCATGGGCGAAGAGCGCTGTTCAGGCAGGCGTGAACTACCTGTGGGGACACTCCGAGGACTGGCGCACCTCCCCCCACCAGACGTCCGCCTTCGAGCTGGCCGTGCCGTACCTGCTGGACCAGGGCCGCCGCGCGGGCCTGAACCTGCCGGCCGAGCGCTTCACAGACATCGAGCAACTCCGCACCGCCAAACTCGGCAGGCTCCCCGCAGTACTGCCCAGCGACGCGCCGTCCCCCCTGCTGTACTCGGCCGAACTCGTCAGCCCACAGCTCCTCGCCCGGCAAGCCGAACGCTTCCAGGCCGAAGACGGAAGCATCGGCTGCTCACCGGCGGCCACAGCGGCCCTGTGCCGCCACGGCGACAACCCCGCCGCCGAGAGCTTCCTGCGCCGCCTCGCCGCACAGTCCCCCGACGGCGGCTTCCCCGAACTCGCCCCCATCGAGATCTTCATCCTCGGCTGGGCCCTCTACCCGATCGTCCGCGCCGGGCTCCGCCCCGCCGGCATCGACCAGCACCTCGCGACGCTGCGCGCCATCCTCGACACCGACGGTCTTGTCACCATGAGCGAGACCTTCCCGCTCCCCGACGCCGACGACACGGCCATGGCGATGACCATCCTCCACCGGGCGGGCACCGACGTCACGCCCTACCTGCCCCACCTGCTGACCTTCGAACGGGACAGCTACTTCACCTGCTACGAGTTCGAACGGGACGGCTCGGTGGCCGTCAATGCCCGGATCGCCGAAGCACTCAGTCCCGCGGCGCAGCGCTATGCGCCCCAGATCGAGAAGGCAGCCGGATACATCGCCGACCATCGCATCGACCGCGCCTACTGGTACGACAAGTGGCATACCTCCCCGTACTACGCGACAGCGCATGTCGCCTTCGGCCTGGCTTCCACCGCACCGAAAATCCTGGAAAAGACGGCACGGTGGCTGCAGGAAACCCAGCATCCCAACGGCTCCTGGGGAGCCGCTCAAGGACAGCCCGAGGAAACCGCATACGCCGTCCTCGCCCTCGATGCCCTCGTACAGGCCGGGCTCACGACGGACACCTCACCCCTGACGCGGGCGTTCGCCTACCTCTGCCACCACCTCGACGACAACGACACTCAGTACGCCGAGATGTGGAACGGCCGAGGACTCTTCACCGCACCACACCTGACTCGGTCCGCGATCATTTCCGCCCTTCATCTGGCAACCGCGTACCTGTAGCCCGGGTACCGGCAACCGCACACCTCCCGCACGACGACCCTGGAGAGGATTCACATGCCTGAAAGTCCCTGGAAACAGATCTGGCCGGATGACGTCAGCCGGCGACCCGCACCCCACGCAATGAACGTTCACGTGGACGAGGTCCAGGAGCAGGCGCTTGAGTGGGCACGGGACATCGGAATCCTGGGCAGCGAGAAATTCTTCCAGGAATGCGTGGACTACGGCTACGCACGCTGTGCTTCCATGGCCTACCCGAACGCCTCGCTAGCCGACCTGTCCCTGGTGACCCGCTGGATTGTGTTCCTGTTTGCCCTCGATGTGCACACAGATGAGACACCTTACGACAGCATCTCACCGGAACATCTGGCATTCCTCCGGAACATGGGGGCCTTAGTATCCCGGAAGACCGATTCCCCGATCGAACCGGAGTCCCTGAAATCCCCGTTCGGTAAGGCCCTCCTCGAACTCTGGGTCACATCACGCATTCAGTTCAAAAATCCGGGCTGGGAACGGCGATTCTCGCGCTGCTTCCACGAGTACCAGAGTTCAGTCCTCTGGGAAATCGCACTGCGGAAAACAGGTGAGGTTCCAGACTATTTGACGTTCAGCGCCTACAAGCTGCGAAGCTGCCAAGCACCGATCGGCGTCGGCCTGGTGGAGCTGTTCAGTCCGACAGCACTGCCGGATACCATTCTGGACAGCTTCCTCATGGAAAACGTCCGGCTCCTGGTGTGCGATCTGATCAATATGGCCACGGATCTGGGATCTGCGCAACGGGAGCACGACTTCGAAGCCGTCCCCAACGCTTTCACCAGTCTCCAGCACACTCTGGGCACCACCGCCGACGACACCGTCCTCCACTACACCTCCATATGGCATGCACGCATGAACACACTGCTGTCAATTCGAGACCGAATTGATCAGTTCTATCCGTCCATGTGCGCACACGAACGACACACCCCTGCCACCAAGGATTACATTAACGAAGTAATCCTCTGGCTGGGAGGCAGTATGGAATTCGTCCATGAAAGCCGCCGTTACAGTCCGGGCGTGGATATCAGGCTGGAGCCGTGAGCGCTCGCCCAGCTAGCTCCCTCCACAGATCAAATTCAGCGGGGCTCGCCATCGGCGTCGATGAAGGCTGTCGGCGTGTCCCCCTTTCGAGGTGGAGGTTGACCGCGGAGCAGTCGCAGTGGAGGACCTGCGTGAGCCAGGTCCGCTGGCAGCCGACGAGTAGTTGGGGCAGGTGCGTGAGGCAGTGGTGGCGTTCGGTCAGCGTCCGGGCCGACGGTCGAACGTGTCCGGGACGGGGCGTCAGGCGATTGCGCCGAGGAGATGGTCGACCGTCGCCGCGAGCCGTTCCGGATCCGTTGCCTTCCGTGTGGCCAGGCGCCGCGAAGCGCCGCCCGTGGCGGAGGCGGCGTGGATGCGGCCCAGGCACGGCCGACGGCCCCCTGCTGGCCCCAGGTCAGACCGCTCTCGACGACGTGGCCGGACACCCATTGCCTTACGGCAGAGCGAGCTCACCGTCCACAGCCATCGGTTCACCCGACCGGGTGGCGGGAGTGCGGCGACGGGGACGCCGTGTTCCCCGGCGAGCCCGGTCTGGTCGATCGCCTCCCATTCCGCTGGAAGGTCTGCCCCAGGCGGGTAGTGCTCAACGAACGGGACCTCACCCTTGCACCGCACCGCCCTGGACTGGACCGCCGCCGTCTTCGGCCTCGGCCTGATCGGCGTCCTCACCTGGTAGCCCCCGAAACCGCAACCTTCACCGGGTTGACCATCCTGGCCGCGACCATCCCCGTGGCCATCCTCCACGCCCGCACCACTCGGCACCCGCCGACACTCCAGCAGCCCGAGTGACCCGCACCCAACGTGGTCGAGGTGGGTCTCGGCGGGGATCTCATGACACGCCACACGCCCCCAGGACGTCCAATGCGTCACTGGCGTCTCCACCGATCGAGTGGCTCCGCGCAGCGTCGCTTCCCACTTCCCGGACATGTCCGCTACGTTCATTCACAGGTCAGTGCCAACGCGAACGACTCCTCGGCCGGAAATCTGCAAGAGTGCAACTTCTGGGACCTGCTCGGCTGGCGGCGACTGCACCGGGCGGTCATTGATATCGGCCTGGCCGGAGGTATTCCCGCGTACGCCAATGAAACGACCTCGGGGCACCGGTTCCACTCCGCGATCCTGCTCAGCGACCGGGTGAGGGTTCTGGCCCATGGTGCGGACCGCGACCGTTTCCATCACGTCATGGGCTGGGCGCAGTTGATGCTTCCCGGCGTTGAGAAGCCGCTCGATTTGCGCAACGTGCACTGCGACCCGTTTGACCCGCGCAACCGCACCAGGGAAGTCGGGCCGTTGGAGGTATTGGCTGACCCGGCCCGGCTCTCTCTGGTCGCCGGTGACACCAACGGGGTTGGACTGGGGTTCCCGGAACCGAACTGGCTGAAGTTGCCCAAGCACCTGCGCAACGGGCACCTACTACCGCCGAGCGAGCGGGGTGAGGTGTTGGTTGCCGACCGTGGCGCGTTGGAACTCCTGGACGCGGCCGGCTTCGCCGACGCCGCTGTGCGGGCCGGCCAGGCACACGTGCCCACCGGCGGATTCGCTGACGACGACGTACCGCGCCGGCAGGACCTCATCCTTGCCAGCCCCACCGTCGGAACCGCGCTGTACGACTACACCGTACATATGGAGCCGATCGACGACGGCATGAGTGACCACGCGGCCGTCAGCGCATGGCTGAGCCTGTCAGCACTCCGCTGAACTCCGCGGTATCCGCGCCCCATGGCGTTCCGCACCCGGTAGATACTCGGTGAAAAGGCCCGCCCCTTCTGGCTCCAGCGCGCAACCCGCTGGTCGGATTCGATACCGCTCTCCGCACACTGGAGGAGATGCTGCCCCGTGACCCGAAGGGCTTCTACGGTCCACTTGCCTTGGTGATGGGCAGCTTCGGCGGCCTCTGCGATGAGCTGGCCGACACGACCGGGGAACTCGACCGCGCATGGGTGACCGAGCGGCACCTGTCCTCGGGAGGCTGGGGGCGCGCACGCGCCGGAGGCAGTCCTGCGGCAGACACCGGGGACGGAGGAAGCCATAAGCGGCTTCGCCGCCTTCCTCATCGGCCTCATCCCCGCTGACGGCGCCTGTCAGTAGTCCGTATCCCCGGTTACCGCGGCCATCATGGTGGACCGCACCGCGCCCAGGTAGAACCAGACCGGACTCAGCTCGTCCCACAGAGACTCGGGATGGTGCTCCGCCTCCTCCTCCCAGCGGACGGCCTTCCAGTACCGCAGGTTGGCCTCGCCCTCCTCGGCCGGGACGTTCAACCGCCTTGCCTCATAAGCGATCTCGTCGGCGGTCGGTTCGGGGAAGGTGACACCGCTCCAGGCCGCGACCAGCCTCTCCGTGTGCAGCAGAAGCGGCTCCGCGCCGATGACGTACTGCTCGACCAGCTCCACCATCGGTGAACCGGGCAGCCGGTCCTTCCAGACAGACAACAGCTCGCGGGCTACCGTCACGGTGCGGGCCAGCACCACGAGGTTCTCCGTATACAGACGGCTCCCATGGTCCGCTCCCCGTGGAAAGCCCGGATGCGGCTCCTCTTCGAGTTTTTCGACGCGATGGAAGAAGGTACTGCCCAACTCCACCTCTAGGGCGTGTCCGCAATGTCGGTTGGTCGTTAGCCCGTTCGTGGTGCGTCGTCATGAAGTGACTGATCAAGCCTGGGCAGTGATCGGGCCGTTG
>NZ_JBFAZD010000056.1:0-10640 GCF_040681655.1 Streptomyces sp. NPDC051662 | reverse complement strand
AACCCGACGTATAAATCACATACGCCGGCTGCCGCACATCCACCGACACCACAGGAACAACCGACGACAACCCCACCAACTCACCAGCCAAAGCACCCACTTCCAGAACCCGCACCCCGGCGACACCGGGCAATGCTGCGCCTGGAGACGACTCGGCAAGCACCAACACCGCGCCCGAATCAGCCAGCATGTGCGCGAACCGCTCAGCAGGGAACCTCGGATCCACCGGCACATACACACCACCCGCATGCACCACACCCAACAACGCGACCAGCCACTCCACACCACGCTCCAACGCCACCGCCACCCGCTGCCCAGGCCGCACCCCCGCACCGATCAGAAAACGCGCCAACCGCGCCGCACGACCATGCAACTCCGCATACGTCAACGTCACCTCATCAGTAATCACCGCAGGCAGATCAGGAGTCCGCTCCAACTGAGCACGGAAGATCCCCGCCAGCGTCAACCGCTCCGACTGCTCCTCACCCCGCCCCCACCCCTCCAGCAGTCTCCTGGTCTCCTCGGGGTCCAGCGTGCCGGCCTCCGCCATCGGTCGGTCGGGAGCGGCGACCAGTTCGCCCAGCAGTGTGCCGAGGGTGTGGGTGAGGCGGTCCATCGTGGCCGGGTCGAAGAGATCGGTGCTGTACTCGACGGATCCCGTGAGGCCGCCTTCGGCGTTGTGCCAGAACTCCAGTGTGACGTCGAACAGGGCCGCCTCACGCGGGAGTTCGACGGTCGAGGCGTGGATGCCCGGCAGTTCGGGAACCCCGGCCGGGGCGTTCTGCAGGACGAGCATGACCTGAATGAGCGGGGGCCTGCTCGGGTCACGTTCGGGGAGTACGGCGTCCACGACCCGGTCGAACGGCACCAGTGCGTGGTCCAGCGCCTGTCGCACACTCTCCCGCGCGCGGTCGGTGAACTGCGCGAAGGTCAGCGCCTCGTCCACATCCGCACGCAGCACCAGCGTATCGACGAAGAAGCCGACGAGGTCGGCGAGTTCGGCGCGGTCCCGGCCCGCGCTCGCGGTGCCGAGCACGATGTCGCGCCGGCCCGACCAGCGGGCGAGCAGCAACTGTGTGGCGGCGGCGAGCGGCGCGAAGAGAGTGGTGCCCCGTGCCCGGCCGACGGCGGTGAGTCCCCGGACGGTTCCGGCCGGCACGTCGAACAGCCGTCGTGCACCGGCGGAGGTGCGGACGGCGGGGCGCGGCCGGTCCGTGGGAAGCTCCAGCGGCATGACACCGGCCAGCTCCCGCTTCCAGTGGGCCAGCTGCTCGTCCACCTCCGGTTCACCCTGCCGGTGACGCTGCCACGCGGCGAAGTCGGCGTACTGGATGGCGAGTTCAGGCAGCCCGGCGGCCTCAAGCACAGCCTCCGCACCCGCGCCCTGGCCGGCGCCCGCGCCCGCACCCGCACCCGCACCCGCACCCGCACCCGCACCCGCATCGACGGACCCCACCGCACAAGCAGCCGCGTACAACGCGCCCAGCTCCCGCGCGATCACCTCCATCGACCAGGCGTCGGCGGCGATATGGTGCGCGGTGAGTACGAGCAGCTGATCGTCGGGCGCGGTCCGTACCAGCAGCGCGCGCAGTACGAGACCGGACCCGAGGTCGAAGGGCGCGGACACCTCCGCACGCAGTATCCGGTCGAGCCGTCGCGCGTGGTCGTCCCCCGGGACATCGGTGACCGGCAGCGGCACCGGTGCCGGGTCACCGATGATCTGGAGCACCTGGCCGTCGACTTCGGTGTAGGTGGTACGCAACGGCTCGTGCCGGATGACGAGCGCGCTCAGCGCGGCGGCGAGCGCGTCGGTCCGCAGCTCGCCGGTCAGCCGCAGCGCTGTGGCGCAGTTGTACGCCGCCCCGCCCGGTTCGTACGCGTCCAGGAACCACAGCCGCTGCTGCGCGGACGAGGCCACCAGCGCCCCGCTCCGGTCGGCGCGGACGATCGACGCCCCGGCCCCCGCCGCCATCCCGGCGCCACCACCGCCACCGCCACCGCTGCCACTGCCGCTGCCACTCTCGGTCAGCCCCGCGGCGTAGCCTGCGTACGCGGCGATGGTCGGGTGGTCGAAGAGCGCGGTGGAGGTGGGCGTGAGGCCGAGCCGGCGTTCGACCTGGAAGGCCATCCGCAGACCGGAGATGGAGTCGCCGCCGATGGCGAAGAAGTCGTCCGTCACACCGATCCGCGTCCGGCCGAGCACGTCCTCCCAGATCTCGGCGAGTTCCGATTCCAGGGCGGTGCGCGGTGCCGCGTACGGGGTGGACTCGGCCCGGTCCGCGCCGCCGACAAGGTCACCGGGCGCGGGCAGCGCCCTGCGGTCCACCTTGCCGTTGGGTGTCAGTGGTAGCCGCTCCAGGGCGAGGTAGACGGTCGGCACCATATGGACGGGCAGTCGGCCCGACGTGTGCCGGCGCAGCTCGGCGGAGCCCGGATCCGCCTCGGAGCGCACCGGGACGTAGTGGGCGACGAGTTGGTCCGTACCGGCGTTCCCCGCCAGGGTGACCACCGACTGCAGGACTGCCTCGTGCTCGGTCAGTACGGTCTCGATCTCGCCCAACTCCACGCGCAGGCCACGGATCTTGACCTGGCCGTCGGCGCGGCCGATGAACTCGTGCTCGCCTGCCGGCCCGAGTCTGACCAGGTCGCCCGTGCGGTACATCCGGGATCCAGGGGGGCCGTACGGGTCCGCGACAAAGCGTTCGGCGGTGAGCCCGGGGCGGTTGACGTACCCCCGGGCGAGGCCGTCGCCCGCGATGCACAGTTCGCCGGTACCGCCCTCGGGCACCGGTCGCAGCTTCTCGTCCAGGACCATGACCCGGGCGCCGTCGATGGCCCGGCCGATGCCGGGCGCGACCGTGAGTTCGGGGGTCAGCGGATCGCTGAGGGTGACGGTGACAGTCGCCTCGGTGGGGCCGTACATATTGATCATCCGCCGGCCGTCGGCCCAGCGGGCGACCAGTTCCGGCGGGCAGTTCTCGCCGCCGGTGGCCAACGCGCGCAGGTGTGGCAGCTCGATCGGTGGTGCCACCGTGGCCAGCACGGACGGCGGCATCATGGTGTGGGTGACGGCCGCGTCGGCGAGCAGGGCTCCGAGCGCCTCACCGACGGCCTGGGTGGGGCTCTCCGGCAGGATCAGCGTGGCGCCGGCGTACCAGGTCTGCACCAGGTCGGCGATGGAGACATCGAAGTTGGGCGAGGCGAACTGGAGGACGCGGCTGTCCTCGTCGATGGCCAGCGCCGCCACATGGGCGAGCGCGAGGTTCCCGAGGCCGCGGTGGGTGACCGCCACGCCCTTGGGGGTGCCGCTGGATCCGGAGGTGAACAGGATGTAGGCGGTGTTGTCGAGGTGCGTGGTGACGTCAGGCGCGGTATCGGGGCCGTCAGGGACCACCCCTGTCAAGCTCTCCAGGAACAGGGTGTCGGGAGCGTTGTCCGGCCGTGTCCCCGGCCCGCCGTCGCTGATCACCAGCTCGATCCCGGCGTCCTCCACCATGAACGACAGCCGCTCGGTGGGGTAGTTGGGGTCGAGCGGTACGTAGGCTCCGCCCGCCTTGAGGATGGCGAGCAGCGAGACGATCAGCTCGGGGCCGCGCCGCAGACAGACGCCGACCCGGGTCTCGGATCGCACACCCCGGGCGGCGAGCAGGTGCGCGAGTCGGTTGGCGCGCCGTTCGACCTCGGCGTAGCTGAGCCGGACCGTGCCCCACTCGACGGCGGTGTGGTCGGGTCGGCGCGCCGCCCGGCTCTCGAACAGCCCGTGCAGGGTGCGGTCACCGGCTGTCCGACGGCCGTGCGTAAGGGAGTTGTTGTCTGAGTTCATGTCGAGACCCCATGGAGCGCCGAGAGGGAGGGTGGCCTGTGCCGCGTGCGGGATACCGATCCGAGGGGAGAGCGAGCACCCAACGCACCCGTCCACTCACCCTGAGTGACGATGCGGTGCGTGCGTGACCGCCAGATGCGCTCCGGTGGCGCGCGCATCTGCCCTCTGTGTGTTCGCCGGCTGATTGACCCGCCGTGGCCGGCCGCTTGGCGCGGCCGGGCACGGCGGTGCTCAGTGTGGTTGAGCCGCGACCGGCTGGCGCAGCAGCGTACGGCCGCTGTACTGGAGGACGCGTATGTCCCCGGTGGTCGCGTCCTTGAGGAACCTGCCGAGGAACACGCCCGCGTCCCCCGGTCGGCTGGAGAAGACCAGATCGCTGTGGGAGGCGGCGGAGTCCCGCGCGCCATTGGGGAGTTCCAGCAGTATGTTGCGGTCGTCGAGACTGACCGTCACGGCGAGGTCGCCATTGCGGTAGGTGCCGGCGCAGTCCGCGAAGCCCGCCGTGGATCCGGGGGACGGCGGCACCACGCTGTAGACACCGACGGGGAGGCCCGCGGACCGCAGTTCGCGGAGTACCGCCTCCCAGAGCCCTTGTCCGGTGGCCGAGTTGGTCGTCAGCGCGACCACGGTCCCCCGTTTCGGGTGGATACGCAGCTGGCAGGTGGTGCCGTCCAGCGTTCCGTCGTGGCCGAGCCAGCGGTCCTCCGCCGGACCGAAGTGGCCCAGGCCCAGACCCCAGCCGTCGGCCAGCCCGAAGGGTTCCGCACCGGCGACGGGCCGGGCCATCTCGCGCAGTGTCTCGGAGTCGGCCACGGCGTCCCTGTCCAGGTCACCGGGGTCGTCCAGGTGCAGTTGGGCGAAGCGTACGAGGTCGGCGGCGCTGCCGGCGAGGCCGCCCGCGGGGGTGAAGCCCGCGTCGGCGGAGCAGCGCACCGAGTGCACCACCCGGTCGCCGCCGGGGGTGGTGTGTGCGGTGTGTCCGGACACCGCGCGGACCGGCTCGCCGTCCTGCGGGGTGCCGGGCAGCAGGCCGATGCCGGTGCCCAGCGGTGCCAGCAGGTAGTCGCGTACGGCCTGCCACCAGGTCAGTCCGGTGGCGGCCTCGACGACACGGCCCGCGATGCCGTAGCCGACGTTGGAGTAGGAGAAGGAGCCGGGGGCGGGCCAGAGCGCGGGCGCGTCCGCCGGGCCGGTGGCCAGGAAGCCGGTGAGCCAGCGGCGCAGCGAGGTGGCGTCCCCGTCGTCGTGGTCGGACGGTAACCCCGCGGTGTGGCTGAGGAGTTGACGGAGCGTGGCGCCGAGTCCCGGGTGGCCCTCGGCGGCACCCCGTTCATCGAGCCAGGTGCGCACCGGACGGTTCAGGTCGAGGTCGCCGTCGGAGACGAGCTGGAGTACGGAGGCCGCGGTCAGCGCCTTGGTGACGGAGCCGTAGGGGAAGGCGGAGTCGCGGTGCACGGGGCGTCCGCCGCCGTACTCCTCCTCGCCGAACTCCCAGGTGCGCAGGGTTCCTTGGTGGTACACCGCCAGCTGTCCGCCGACCACTCCGTGCTCCTCGCCGAGGCTGCCCAGACAGCCCAGACGGTCGAGGGGAAGGCTGAAGGGAGCGCCACTGACCTTCTCTTCCGCGATGATCCCCAACACTGCGAACAAGCTCCTTCTTCACTGTGCGAAGTCCGGCGTGTACCGCGCGGCACGGCGGCCGACCGCTTCGGTTACGCGCAGTCGACCGCACGAAAAGGATTCTTCAGCAGAGGTGAAGGCTCGAACAAGGATTTAAGTGCTGTTGTAAACACCCAGCCCAGAGGCCTGATCACCAAGTCTTTCAAGGGCGGGGGCCGCCTCCTGACCCCCGCCTCGTCTTCATCTGTCAGCCGCGGCCGACCCCGGTCGGCGGCCGTTTGCGCAGCACGGACCTCAGCGGCAGCAAGTACCCCGCCCCCGCGGTGACGACCACGGCCAGCACCACCAGTCCTGCCTGGGACGGCGGCATGTAGGGCAAGGAGCCGGTCGTCGCGAGACTGAAGGCCAGGAGGGGAACGAGCGCGGTCACCGTACCGACCACCAGCCCCACGAGTACCACGGTCATCGCCTCGATCCTCAGCATCCAGCGGATCTGCCGCCGGCCCGCGCCCACGAGGCGCAGCAGGATCACCTCCTGACGGCGGCCGACCATGATGAGAACGAGCGTGCTGAGCACCGCGATGATCGTGAAGCCGCCGATCACACTCACCGCGACCAGTGAGATGACCTGGCCGACGCCGCGGTCCTCGGTCCGCAGATGCTCGCCCTTCGGCTGCTCCGCGACGGTCGCGCCGGGCGCGGCGCCCGACAGCACCTCCCGCACCGCCGCTGTCACGTCCTGGGGGGCGGCTCCGGGGGTCACACTCAGCAGGACGCGCGTGTTGAGCGGCGTGGCCATGTGCGGCGCCAGTTCGGCGGGGGCGAACAGGAAGTCACCGAGCGCCAGGGACCGTTCGTACACCGCGGCCACCGTCAGCGCCACGTTCGCGCCGTCGCCGTAGCGCACGGTGACCTTCGAGCCGACGTCCAGGTCCAGCGAGCGCGCCCGCTCCTCGCCCACGGCGACGGTGCCCGCGCGCAGGTCGTCCAGATCGCCCGAGGTGACCTTCGGATCGATGGTGGCGGGCAGCGCCGCGGGGTCCAGGGCCATCACCGGCAGCCGGTCCAGCCTCGGCTCCCCGGCTTCCTTGCGGGCCAGTACGACCGTACTGTGCAGCACTCCGGTGGCCGCCGCCACCCCGGGCACCTCCTTGACGCGGCGCACCGTCACGTCCGGGATCCCCGGCCCGTCCGTGGTGATGGCCAGTTCGGCCCGCATGGCCTGGCCCGCCTGTCGGCCACCCTGTGTGTCGAGGGTCGCCCCGGCCGAGAGCTGCACCCCGGCGAAGGCCACCACGAGCACGATCGGGGTGATCGCGGCGCCCAGCCTGCGGGAGTTGGCCCGGGACGCGGCGGCGGCGAGATAGCCGCCCGCACCGCCCAGCCGCTCCGCGGGCACACCGAGTACCCGCATGGCACCCCACGCGATCCAGGGCCCGAGCAGCGCGCACGCGATGACCAGGCAGACGGCCGCGGTGCTGGCCGCCATCGCGGCCAATTCCCCGAACTGGAGGACCGCCGTGCCGGCCGCACCACACCCCAGGACCAGCATCACGACGCCGGTGACGGCCCGGCCGCGGCCGAACTGTTCGGCCTCGCTCTGGGCCTCGCCCATCGCCTGTGCGGGGCGCACCTTGGCGATACGGCTACAGGCGATCGCGGCGGCGATCCTGGCCACGAGCACCGTCAGAGCGCCGGTGGCCAGCGGGGCCGCGTACATCCAGAAGGGGGCGGGGAGTTCGAGCCCGATCGGCACGGCGCCGCGCGTCCGCAGCATCTTGATCAGCGCCAGGAACACCGGCGCCGCGCCGATCGCGCCGGCCACGGCGGCGGTCGCGGCCACCACATTGACCTCGCGGCCGACCATGGCGCGCAGTTGCCGGGGGGTCGCGCCGACCGCGCGCAGCAGCGCCATCTCGCGGGAGCGCTGGTGGATCGCCTGGGCGACGGTGCTGGAGACCACGAGCAGGGCGATCAGTACGACGAGCGCGCAGACCGACCCGAGCAGTGCCAGCAGACTCATCCGGCTGGGGGCGGAGGTGACGAACTCCGGTTCGCCGCGGCCGTTTCCGGTCAGGACGCGCAGGGAGGTGTTGTCGTCCTTGTAGCGTGCGTCGGCGGCGGCGCTGGTGGCCGGCCGCGCGCCGTCCAGCGCTTCCCGCAGCCGGGGGTGGAGCGTGTCGGCGCTGACGCCGGGGTCGGCGAGCACCCCGATGGCGTCGGTGGTCTCCGGGTGCCCGGCGAGGAGCCGGGCCCGCTCGTCGCTGAAGAAGACGGTGCCCTGGTTGCCGAGTCCGCTGTCGTCGGCCCGTCCCCCGGGGGCCGCGATACCGGAGACGCGGTAGGTCTCGGGCGTGTCCGTGGACTGGAGCCGTACGTCGTCGCCGACCCGGACACCGGCCCGTTCGGCGAGGTCACCGTCGAGGACGACCTGGTCCGGACCCGCCGGGGCGCGGCCGTCGCGGAGGGTGAACGGCGCGAGCGCGGCGGCGCGCCAGGTGTGCCCGTAGACCGGGGAGGCGCCGGAGTCGCTGTCGGGGCCGATCACGAGCGAGCCGTCGGCGCGGGTCAGCGCGACCGGGAAGGTGTCGTCGGCGATGGCCGCCCGTACGCCGGGGACGGCCTCGATCCGGGGCAGCACCGAGCGCGGCACCCGTACCCGTTCGGTGAGCGCCGCCGTCTGCGTCTGCTGCTTGGATCCCCAGGGCTTGGCGGTGTAGCGCGTCTCCTGGTCGCCTGCGACCACCGCCGCGGCGGCGCCGTAGCGCTCCACGCTCGCGTGGCCGAGGGCGGCGGAGAGTACGGCGAGACCGAAGCTGCTGAGCACGAGCGAGGTGAGCAGCAGGGCCGCGAACACCGCCGTCCACGCCCTGGTGTGGGTCCGCATCGAGCGGTCGGCGAGGAAGCGCGCGATATGGCGTGTGCGGGCCGGGCTGTCGTGGTTACGGGCCAGCTCGTCCGGGCCGGATGGCCGCGCCGGGTCGGCGCCGGGGAGCGTACTGGATCCGATCGGCATGCTCCTCACCCCTCCCTGAGCTCTGTCAGCATCCGGGTCACGGTGTCCGCCTCGGGGCTGGGCAGCCGGCCGACGATCCGCCCCGCCTCGATGAACAGGGCCTCGTCCGTCCAGGACGCGGCGTGCGCGTCATGGGTGACCATCACGACGGTGTGCCCCTGCCGGTCCACCGCGTCGCGCAGGAGGACGAGCACATCCCGCGCGGTGACCGGGTCGAGCGCCCCGGTCGGCTCGTCCGCGAAGATCACGGCGGGGTTGGTGACCAGCGCGCGGGCGATGGCGACCCGCTGCTGCTGACCGCCGGAGAGCCGCAGTGGCGAGTCCTCGGCCCGGTCGGCGAGCCCGACCGACTCCAGTACCTGGAGGGCGCGTTCACGTACGGCGGGGCTGTCGGGGCGCTCACCGGCCAGCAGCAGGGGCAGCGCGGTGTTCTCCCGGACACTGAGCGAGGGCACCAGATTGAGCGCCTGGAACACGAAGCCGATCCGCTCCCTGCGCAGCCTGGTGAGCGCGGACTCGGTGAGCCGCGACAGGTCGATGTCGCCGAGCCGTACCGTGCCGGAGGTGGGCTGGTCGAGGCCGGCGGAGCACTGGAGGAAGGTCGTCTTGCCGGAGCCGGAGCGGCCCATGACCGCCAGGAACGTACCGCGTTCGACGGTCACACTGACTCCGTCCAGGGCGTTCACGGGGGTGCCGCCCCGCCGGTAGCGGCGCGTGACCGAGTCAAGTGTCAGCGCCGCCGCGGGGTGGGCAGCGCCACTGTTCGAGGCCCCTCGGGTGCCGCTTCTCGCCGTGGCACGTTTCCCCGTGCGAAGCCTGACCATGTGTGTGCGCCTTCCAGGCTGTACGGCCGAGGCCGTGTTCGTGCCGACCGGCCGACCGCCCCGCCGGATGGCTTGTTCATCCTGTTGAGAACGGTACGGAGGGGACGGCTCCGGCACGATGGAGCGCACACCCGTCCTGGGGTTCAGCCTGCGTCACCCCGGCTGGGGTGACGGACGTACCTCGCGCGCGGGCTGTTCGGATTACCGTGATCCCCGGGGCCGTCGTCCGCGGACGCCCGTCCCGCCCCGGACGACCGTCCTGCCCCCAGGGAGCCCGCCGTGCGTGATTTCTCCACCCAGCTCCAGCGTTCCTGGCACGACACGTACTATCTGGTGCTCGCCCTGCCCGTGGCGTCGATGTGTTTTCTGATGGCCGCCGCCGTACCGCTGGGGCTGATCTTCATGGCGCTCATCATCGGCGCTCCGGCCTGGCCCGATCTCGTGCGATTACTCCGCAGACTGGCCGGATACGAGCGGGTACGGGCCGGTACCCGGCTCCGGACGCCGGTCGCCGAGCAGTATCTGCCGCTCGACGGTGTGCCCGCGGACCGGCTGCGGCTGTCACTGACGGACCCCGGCACCTGGCGCGACGCGCGCTGGCTGCCGTTGCAGATCCTCATCACCCTGCTGTTCTGTGTGGTGGCGATCCTGGTGTGGGTGGTCGGTCTGGTGGTGGACGGGCTCAACATGGGGGTGGGCGGCGCCGTCGCACAGCGCCGCGAGGACATGTACGGCACGCCCGCCAAGCCGCGTACCCCGCTGGTGCTGCACCGGCTCGGCACGCTCGCGGACACCCAGGCCGCGTGGAGCGCGGCGCTGCTGCGTCCGAAGCCGTCGGCACGGCTGGTGGACCGGATCGCGGAGCTGTCGGAGAGCCGGGCGGGCGCGGTGGAGGCCCACAGCGCCGAACTGCGCCGTATCGAGAGGGACTTGCACGACGGCGTACAGGCACAGCTGGTGGCGCTGTCGATGCGGATCGGGCTGGCCAAGCAGCTGGTGCGGACGAACCCGGACGCCGCGCTGGCCCGGCTGGACGAGGCGCAGTCGGGCCTGGAGAGCACGCTGGCGGATCTGCGTCATGTGGTGCGTACGGTGCATCCGCCGGTGCTGACCGACCGTGGGCTGGCCGGCGCGGTCCGCGCGCTGGCCGCGTCCTCGGAGATCCCGGTGGAGATGGGACTCGGCTCGGTGGAGAACTCCTTCCGGCTGCCGGCCGCGGTCGAGGCGGCGGCGTACTTCGTGGTGGCCGAGGGGCTGACCAATATCCGGAAGCACTCGGGGGCCACCCAGGCGTCGGTGCGCTTCACCCGGGGCAACGGCATACTGAGGGTCATCGTGGCCGACAACGGCCGCGGTG
>NZ_JBFAZD010000055.1:0-13631 GCF_040681655.1 Streptomyces sp. NPDC051662 | reverse complement strand
GGGTTGGGTGTCAAGGGTGGGCGTAGCCCATCGGCTTGCCGACGCGACGAAGGAGCGCCCTTGACACCCAACCCGCAACCGCGAAACTCAAAGATCAGGGGCGGCCCCCACCCGCCATGACCGACCCCGGCCCACCCCGGATACCTCTTGGTCCTGACCCGCAGCTGAAGTCGAACCGCCACCAGCCGGGCATGAATCCCAACCACCCACCCACATCAGCCCGCTGAACCGGTGCCGGGCCACCCCACTCCACTCCCGCGCCCCCACCCGCACCCACCCGCACCGCACCCACCCCGCCAGTTCACCCCGCCAGTCCACCCGAACAACACACCGCTACTCGACGAACAGCCCCCGCGCCGCCGCCCGTGCGTCGAACTCCTCCAGCCGTGCCTGCGCGTCCGGCAGTCCGTCGCACATCGCCTCCAGCAGTACCCGCCCCAGCAGCATCGGCGCACACGCCGTGTCGAAGGCGAGCCCCGTACCGACCGCCGCCGGAATCAGCAGGTCGCTGTGTTTGGCGACCGGCGCGAACGCCGAGTCGGCGACCGTTACCACCGTCAGCCCGTTCGACCGGGCGTACGCCAGCGCGTCCACGACCTCCTTCGGGTGGCGCGGCAGCGCGAAGCAGAGCAGTGCGCTCGCGCCCGCCGTCCCGGCCGCGTCGATCCGGTCGGCGAGCATCGTGCCGCCCTCGTCGAGCAGCCGTACGTCCGGATGGACCTTGGCCGCGAAGTAGGCGAAGCCGCGCGCCTGCGAGGAGGCGGCGCGCAGGCCGAGGACCGGGAGCGGACGGGAGGCGGCGAGCAACCGGCCGGCCTGTTCGACCGGGGCCGGATCGGCGAGTAGTTCGGCCAGCTGGCGCAGGTTCTCGATCTCGCCGCGTACGGCCTGCTGGTACTCGTTGTACGTCGACTCACCCTCCTCCGGGCCGACGGGCGCGACATCCCGCAGATGTCTGCGCAGTGCCGGATAGCCGTCGAAGCCGAGCGCGACCGCGAAGCGGGTGACGGACGGCTGGCTGACTCCCGCGAGCTCCGCCAGCTCGACGCTCGACAGGAAGGGCGCGTCCGCGGGCCGCCGCACCATGCTGTGCGCGATGCGCCGCTGAGTGGGGGTCAGCCGGTGGCCCTCGAAGAGCTGCTGGAGTCGGGCGGCAGGGCTGTCGCTCATGCGATCCCCCTTGTCTGTTCGGTCTGTTCGGTCTGTTCGGTCAGGTCAGTCAGGTCGGTCAGGTTGGTCAGGTTGGTCAGGTCAGTCATGATCAGCTTGGCCACGGTCCGGCCGTCGTGGTCCGCCCGTCGCGGTCCGTCCCGTCGTGGTCCCGCCGACCGGAGCCGCCATGGCCACGCCCTTCGCCGGATCCGACACCCGGTCCGACACTCGATCAGGCACCCGATCCGGCACCAGATCCGTGAACCGGTCGAGCAGCGCGGCAGCGGCTGTCACATCATCGGTCAACGGCCGGTCGGCAGCCTCGTCCTGGAGTACGGTCTCGGCCAGTTCGAAGGCCCTGCCGACCGGAAGCCCCGGATCCGGCCGCAGTCCGCGCTGGCGCAAGGCCCTGACGGCGGCGACCAGTTCACAGCCGACGACCAGCCGGTAGGCGCTCCCCAGGCGCAGGGTCTGGCGCGCGGCGAGCGAGGCGAAGCTCGCCTGCTCCTCCACGCCACGGGACAGTACCGCGTGCCCGAGCGAGGCCGGCGCGGAGAACGCCCGCAGATCGCCGAGGGCCGCCCCGGCCGCGTACTCCAGGATCATCACCCCGGAGCTCGCGGGCTCCGCGTCGGCGAGGAAGGGCCGCAGCCGGGTGAAGGCGGGCTCGTTGAGCGCGGAGAGCCGGGAGGTGGAGAGCCGCGCCGTCTGCACCAGCGAGAGCCTGAAGTGGTCGAGCGCCAGCGCGACCTGGGCCAGATAGAAGCCGCCGTGGTGGTACGCGGCGGGGATCGGGTCCGCCTCCGTGCCGGGGCGGATCAGCGGGTTCTCGGCGGCGGCGTTGATCTCGACGGCGAGTGCGTTCTCCAGCGCGTCGGCGGCGTCGCGCGCCGGGCCGTGTATCTGCGGGACACAGCGGAAGCCGTACGGGTCCTGGATCCGGCCGAGCGGCGGTCCCGGCCGTTCGGGGGCGCCGAGGATCGCCCGCATGTTCGCGGCGACGGCGTACGAGCCGGGGTGGGGGCGCGCGGCGTGCACGGGCTCCGCGTACGCCTCGTACGAGCCGTCGACGGCCAGCAGGGAGAGCGCGGCGACCAGTTCGGTGGCGGCGGACAGCCGGCGCAGTTCGTGGAGGGCGAGCGCGGACTGCCCGAGGGTGAGGGCGTTGCTGCTGATCAGGGCGAGGGCGTCGTTGTTGTCGAGGGGCTGCGCCTCGGGCGCCCGGCCGCCCTGCCAGGGGTGTTCACCGGCGAGGGCCAGCCCCATCTGGGCGAGGGCCGCGATATCGCCCGTACCGACCGAGCCGAACTCGTTGACCACGGGGTACGCGCCGGACTCCAGCGCCTCGCAGAGGGCGGTGACGACGGTCGGCCGAAGTCCGGCACCGCCCGCCAGGAGCTGGTTGGCCCGTATGGCGAGCATGGCGCGGACCTCGCGGGCGGGCAGGGGGTCGCCGATGGCGCCGGCGTGGCTGCGCAGCAGCCGCAGTCCGTGGTCAGCGGCGGCCTCGGTGGGCACGGCCTCGGTACGGTTGGCGCCGACGCCGGTGGAGCGCCCGTACACCCGGCCGGAGGCGGCCAGCTCGCGCGCGACATGCCAGCTCTGTTCGACACGCTTCATCGCGTCGGTTCCGGGTACCGGACGAGCGGCGCCGTCGGCCAGGCGTACGACATCGGTCACCGGGAGGCTCTGTCCGTCCAGTACGACGATGGCCGTGCTCGGGGTGGTGCGTGAGGCCGACGAGTCCATCATGTGGGACGACATCATGCGCGAACGCCTCCTTATCGGACGCTATGTCTTGCCCTGCGGCCATCCGTAACGAGTGATTTACCCGGGGGCATTGACAATCTATTCAGTCAACAAGAACTCTGCATGACTATATGCAGCCGGGCAAGGGACGCGGGGCAAGGGACGACTGATGATCAAATTCGACGCGGTGAACAAACGCTTCCCCAACGGCACCACGGCGGTTCACGACCTCACACTGGAGATGCCGGAGGGCGGGATCACCGTGCTGGTCGGCTCCTCGGGCTGCGGCAAGACCACCACCCTCCGCATGATCAACCGGATGATCGACCCGACGTCAGGGACCATCCGGCTCGGTGGCCGGGACGTGCTCGAACAGGACGCCGCCGAGCTGCGGCGCGGTATCGGCTATGTGATCCAGCAGTCGGGCCTCTTCCCACACCGTACGGTCCTCGACAACATCGCGACCGTGCCGCTGCTGCTGGGCTGGGGGCGTAGGAAGGCCCGCGCACGGGCCGCGGAGCTGCTGGAGACGGTCGGGCTGACCGCCGAGGCGGGCAAGCGCTACCCGCACCAGCTCTCCGGCGGCCAGCAGCAGCGTGTGGGGGTGGCCAGGGCGCTGGCGGCCGATCCGCCGGTGCTGCTGATGGACGAGCCGTTCGGCGCGGTCGACCCGGTCGTACGGACCCAGCTCCAGGACGAGCTGATCCGTCTCCAGCGCGAGCTGAACAAGACCATCGCGTTCGTCACCCACGACATCGACGAGGCGGTACGGCTCGGTGACCGGATCGCCGTCTTCCGGACCGGCGGCCATCTGGTGCAGTGCGCCAGTCCCGCCGAGCTGCTGGCCCGGCCGGCCGACGACTTCGTCGCGGACTTCCTCGGCGCGGAGCGCGAGCTGAAGCTGCTCTCGCTGACGACGCTCGCCGAGGTCCCGCTCCAGCGGGCCACGACGGTACGGGAGGACGCGCCGGCGCCCCCGGCCGGTTCGGGACCCCGTCTGGTCGTCTCGGCGAGGAACGAGCCGCTGGGCTGGCTCGATGCGTACGGCACCGACGCCGCCTCCCCCGGCGTCCCCTCCTCCGGCGTCCCCTCCTCCGGCGCCCCGCTCACGCCCGTACGGCCGCTGCGCGACACCGACTCCCTGCTCGCGGCGCTGAACGAGTCGATCGCCTCCCCGTCCGGTCTGATAGCCCGGGTCGACGCCGACGGCGTGCTGACCGGGGTCACCTCGCGCGAGGCGATCCACGAGCACGCGGGCCGCAGGCACCAGGAGGCGGCGCGGGCGGCCGTAAGCCTCGCCGAGTCCACGGCCCTGACGAAGACCGCGGCCCCGTCAAAGACCCCGAAACCGTCGGAGACCGCCGACCCGTCGGAGACCACGGCCCCGTCGGAGACCCCGGGCGGGACCGTATGACCATCGAGTGGGCGTGGATATCCGACCACGCGGGCGATCTCACCACCCTCACCCTCTCCCACCTCCAGGCCGCCCTGACCGCCGTGCTCCTCGGGCTGCTGATCTCGCTCCCGCTGGCCGTGCTCGCCCATCGCGTCCGGCCGCTGCGCGGCTTCCTCCTCGGGCTCTCCAACGTCCTGTTCACGATCCCGTCCATCGCGGTGTTCGTCCTGCTGCTGCCCGTCTCCGGGCTGACCAGGACCACCACCGTCATCGGCCTGACCATCTACACGCTGGTCGTCCTGCTGCGGAACACCGTCGAGGGACTGGACTCCGTCCCGGCCAAGGCGCGCGAGGCCGCCGTAGCCATGGGCACGCGCCCGCTGCGTACGCTCCTCACCGTCGAGCTGCCCCTCGCGCTCCCCGTGATCATGGCGGGCGTACGGATCGCCACCGTCATGTCGATCTCGCTGGTCAGCGTCGCGACCTATATCGGCGACGGCGGCCTCGGCCAGCTCTTCACCGACGGCTTCCAGCGCAACTTCCCCACCCCGGTGGTCGTCGGCGTCGTGCTGACCCTGCTGCTCGCGCTGGTCGCGGACGCCCTGCTGGTGGCCGTGCAGTACGTACTCACCCCCTGGACGAGGCAGCGGCAACCGCGGCGGCGGCCGAAGAGCGGGAAGGCCTGACCCGATATGTACGAACTCTTCAAGGACCTCGGCTCCTGGCTGGTGTCGAGCGAGCAGTGGACGGGACCTGACGGCATCGGGCACCGCCTCACCGAGCACCTCCAGTACTCGCTGATCGCGACGGTCATCGCCGCGCTGATCGCGCTGCCCCTCGGGCTGCTCATCGGGCACACCGGCCGGGGCGCGTTCCTCGCCATCAACCTCGCCTCGTTCGGCCGCGCGCTGCCCACGGTCGGGCTCGTCGTGCTGGTCTTCCTGGCCAGCGGGCTGTCCATGACCCCGGTGTACGTGGCGCTGGTGGCCCTCGCCATTCCGTCCATCGTGACCAATACGTACGCCGGGATGACCGCCGTGGACCCGGAGGTGAAGGACGCGGCCAAGGGCCAGGGCATGCGCGGCCACCAGGTGCTGCTCCAGGTCGAGATCCCGCTCGCGCTGCCGCTGATCATGACCGGGCTGCGGCTCGCGCTGATCCAGGTGGTGGCGACGGCGACCATCGCCGCGTACGTCAGTTTCGGCGGGCTCGGCCGGTACGTCTTCGACGGCCTGGCCCAGCGTGACCTGGTCCAGGTCCTGGGCGGAGCCGTGCTGGTCGCGGTTGTCGCCGTGGCCCTCGATCTGGCGCTGTCCGGGCTGCAGCGCGTCCTCTTCCGCCACCGCACCGCCGCTTAGGGAGACCACTCCAGTGACCTCGAACCCACCCGTGAACCCGCACACGAACCGGCACACGGACCCGTCAGCGATCGCGCCCGCGAAGGCCACCATGAACCGGCGGAAGGTCCTCGGCGGACTGTTCGCCGCGGCCTCCGTCCCCGCGCTCGCCGCGTGCAGCAGCGGCATCACCTCCCTCGACGGCCAGGGCAACGGCGGCGGGAGCGGCGGTGGCTCCAGCGCCGGCGGTGTCACCATCGGCACCGCCAACTTCACCGAGAACCAAATCCTCGGCTACCTCTACGCCGCCGTGCTCGGCGCCGCCGGGGTGAAGACGAAGGTCCGCCCCAACCTCGGCACCCGCGAGATCCTCATCCCCGCGCTTAAGGGCGGCGACATCGATCTGCTCCCCGAGTACCAGGGCGCGCTGCTGCACTACCTCGACCCCAAGGCGACCGCCACGGAGGAGGGCGAGATGCAGAACGCCCTCGCTGCCGTCCTCCCCACGGGCCTCCAGATCCTCCCGTACGGACAGGCCGAGGACTCCGACGCCTTCGCCGTCACGCGCGAGACCGCCGACAGGTACGGCCTCAGGACGCTGGCGGACCTGACGAAGCAGAACGGCAAGCTGGTGATCGGCGCGGCGCCCGAGGTGAAGAAGCGGGTCGTGGGCGTCGTCGGGCTCAAGGACGTGTACGGCGTCGAGTTCAAGGAGTTCAAGTCGCTGGACTCCTCGGGACCACTGGTCAAGGGCGCGCTGAAGAAGGGCGACGTGGACGTCGCCAATCTCTTCACCACGGACACGGACATCGCCGCGGAGGGCTGGGTGGTCCTGACCGACCCCAAGAACCTCGTCCCCGGCCAGCACATCGTCCCGCTGATCGCCGACCGCAAGGCCGACTCCACCGTGCGCAAGGCGCTGGCGCGGCTGGGCAACGCCCTGACGACCGAGGCCCTGACGGAACTCAACCGCCAGGTGGACAAGGACAAGAAGGACCCGGAGGACGTCGCGAACGCCTGGGCGGCGGACCACGGCCTGGCGACAGCCTGAGGACGGCCCGGCGACCGCCTGCGGAACTCCTCAGGGAAAAACGGGGGCTAGCCCCCATGCGTGGAGGACGTCCCGCGCCGTACCGTGGCCGTCATGGAAGCCCGTGACCCTGAGCTCAAGAAGGAGCTCGACGCCACCCTTCAGGCCCGTAACGAGCTGGGGGCGGACTACGAGCCCGCGCTGATCGAATCGTTCCTCGAAAAGGTGGAGCAGCGCATGGACGGGATGACCGACCGCCATGTCCGGCGGCGGCTCGCCGAGCAGCAGATGGTGGCCGCCCGCGGCGGTGGCCAGCGCCCGGCCGCCGCCGGGGCGGGGTTCGGCGAGCGCTTCGGATTCGGTGTCGTCTCGTTGGTCCTCGCCATCCCGCTGACGGCGATAGCCTCGGTGAACGCCGGCTTCGAAGGGCTGGTCGTCTGCTGGCTGGGCATCGTCGCGGTGAACGCGGTGCATGCCGCCCGCGGCTGGCCCCGGCCGGACCGGAAGCGGCGCGAAGCCTCCGACTGGGAGGAATGACCGAGGGCCGAGGCCTCCGCCTGGAGGGATGACCGGGGCGGCCCCGCCTGGAGGGATGGCCGGGGGGCGGTCCCGCCGGGAAGGGTCACGGCCGGGAAGGGTCACGCGAAAGAAGTATGTCGCGGGGACCGCCGCACCCCCGTTACCGGGGGGCGGGACGACGACGGTCCCCGCGAGGGACACGTTCCGGGTCAGGGCCGGAGCTCGTGTCCGGGCGTCCATGGAGGTCCGGGAGCCGCTCCGGAAGTCCTTGACGCCGACAACAGCCAATGTGCCGGACGCGTGTTAAGCCGGTGCTGCGCTGACGTGTCGCGCTCGTACCACTTTCGCGAACCCGCGCCGTCGCGTGCCCGCACCGCCCCGTCTGACGGTCCCGGGCGTTGCCTCACGTCCGTACTTCACGTTCCTGCTTCACGTCCTTCGAGAGATACGCCAGCAGATCCTGCCTGCTCACGACCCCTGTCGGCTTGCCCTCCACCAGCACGATCGCGGCGTCGGAGCCGTTCGAGCCGCTCAGCGCCGCCATCAGATCGGCCACCGGCTCGCCGGAGCCCACCTGCGGCAGCGGGGAGGACATGTGCTTCTCCAGCGGGTCACCGAGCGAGGCGCGCCGGGTGAACAGCGCGTCCAGCAGCTCCCGCTCCACCACCGAGCCGATGACCTCCGCGGCCATCACGTCCGGGTGGCCGGCGCCCGGCTTCACGATCGGCATCTGCGAGACGCCGTACTCCCGCAGGACCTCGATGGCCTCGCCGACCGTCTCCTCCGGGTGCATATGGACGAGCGTGGGAATGGCGCCCTCCTTGTGCCGCAGGACGTCACCGACGCTCGCCGCGTCGCCGCCCTGCTCCAGGAAGCCGTAGTCGTTCATCCACTCGTCGTTGAAGATCTTGCTGAGATAGCCACGGCCGCTGTCCGGCAGCAGGACAACCACGACATCGTCCGGGCCGAGCCCCTCGGCGACCTTGAGCGCGGCCACGACCGCCATGCCGCAGGAGCCGCCGACGAGCAGGCCCTCCTCCTTGGCGAGGCGCCGGGTCATCTGGAAGGAGTCCTTGTCGGACACGGCGACGATCTCGTCCGTGACCGTACGGTCGTACGCCGTCGGCCAGAAGTCCTCGCCGACGCCCTCGACCAGATAGGGCCGGCCGGAACCGCCCGAGTAGACCGACCCCTCCGGGTCCGCGCCCACGATCCGTACGCGCCCGTCGCTCGCCTCCTTGAGGAAGCGGCCGGTCCCGCTGATGGTGCCGCCCGTGCCGACGCCCGCGACGAAATGGGTGATCTTCCCGTCCGTCTGCTTCCACAGCTCGGGACCGGTCGTCTCGTAGTGCGAGCGCGGGTTGTTCGGGTTGCTGTACTGGTCCGGCTTCCAGGCCCCCGGCGTCTCACGGACCAGCCGGTCGGAGACGTTGTAGTAGGAGTCGGGGTGTTCGGGATCGACGGCCGTCGGGCAGACGACGACCTCGGCGCCGTAGGCCCGGAGCACATTGATCTTGTCCGTGGAGACCTTGTCGGGGCAGACGAAGATGCACTTGTAGCCCTTGCGCTGGGCCACGATGGCGAGACCGACGCCGGTGTTGCCGCTCGTCGGTTCGACGATCGTGCCGCCGGGCTTGAGCTCCCCGCTCTCCTCGGCGGCCTCGATCATGCGCAGGGCGATCCGGTCCTTCACCGAACCGCCGGGGTTGAAGTATTCGACCTTGGCCAGGACTGTCGCCTGAATGCCTTCGGTCACGCTGGTCAGCTTCAGCAGCGGGGTATTGCCAACCAGACTGATCATCGAGTCGTGGAATTGCACCGTAGTCTCCGGGGTCTCCGTGATGGTGCGGCCAGCGTATGCGCACACGCGTGAGATTGGGTGACAGTCCTTACGGGGCAGTTAGCTGGTGTACGCACACATACTCGTGCGTACGGCGGCTTGGAGGAGGTGGCTCGGACTGTGTCGAGGGCGAGGGTGGCGCGGCGGATCGCCGCGGGTGCGGCCTACGGAGGCGGCAGTATCGGCCTGCTGGGAGCGGCGGGAGTGGGACTGCTGCTGGCGGAGGTCCAGTTGGCGAAGCGGTCGGTCGGCGGCGGGGTCGCCCCCGTACCGCCCAGCGGCGACGGCTGGTACGGACTGGCCTACGGGCAGACGGAGCCGCTGCGCATGGGCATGCTCGGCGACTCCACGGCCGCGGGACAGGGCGTACGGCGGGCGGGGCAGACCCCGGGGGCGCTGCTCGCCTCGGGGCTCGCGGCGGTCGCCGAGCGCCCGGTGGATCTGTGGAATGTGGCGCTGCCCGGGGCCAGGTCGGACGATCTGGACCGGCAGGTGACCCTGCTGCTGTCGGACACGGCCCGGATCCCGGACGTCTGCGTGATCATGATCGGCGCCAATGATGTCACCCACCGGCTGCCCGCGACCCAGTCCGTGCGGTGTCTGGCGGCGGCGGTACGGCGGCTGCGTACGGCCGGGGCGGAGGTGGTCGTCGGCACCTGCCCGGATCTCGGCACGATCGAGCCGGTGTACCAGCCGCTGCGCTGGCTGGCGCGCCGGGTGAGCCGCCAGCTGGCCGCCGCCCAGACGATCGTGGCGGTTGAGCAGGGCGCCCGTACGGTCTCGCTGGGGGATCTGCTGGGCCCGGAGTTCGCGGCGAATCCGCGGGAGCTGTTCGGCCCGGACAACTACCACCCGTCGGCCGAGGGGTACGCGACGGCCGCGATGGCGGTCCTGCCCACGCTGTGCGCGGTCCTCAATCTGTGGCCGGAGTCCGACCGTCTCGACGCGACCCGTGACGAGGACATGCTGCCGGTGGCGAAGGCGGCCTCGGCCGCGGCGTCCCAGGCGGGTACCGAGGTCACCGGCGCCCGTGCCCCGTGGGCCCTGCTGAAGCACCGCCGTCGCCGTCGCCTGCCGACAGCGGCGGAAGCGACACCGGCGGAGACGGTCCCGCCGGAGGCGACCCCTCCGGACGTACCCCCGGACACCGAGGAGTCCCGGCAGGTGGGCCGGGAGGCATAAGCGCATGAGCAAGCGCTTAGAAAAGAGGTCCGCATCACATGTCCCGCCCGGTGCCTCCGGCGCTACGTGCGGGTAACTTCCCAGACAGACCTGCCCTTTCCCAGCCGCCCTCTCCCAGCCGCCCTCTCCCGCCCGTTCCCGCCCCCGTCATCTCCCACCTGCCCACTCCCAGCCTCATGGAGCCGTGATGCCCGAAGCCGTGATCGTCTCTGCCGCCCGTTCCCCCATCGGCCGGGCCTTCAAGGGCTCGCTCAAGGAACTGCGGCCTGACGACCTGACCGCCACGATCATCGAGGCCGCGCTCGCCAAGGTCCCGGAGCTCGACCCGCGCGACATCGACGACCTGATGCTCGGCTGCGGCCTGCCCGGTGGCGAGCAGGGCCACAACCTCGGCCGGATCGTCGCCGTACAGCTGGGCATGGACCATCTCCCCGGCTGCACCATCACCCGCTACTGCTCCTCGTCCCTCCAGACCTCCCGGATGGCGCTGCACGCCATCAAGGCGGGCGAGGGCGATGTCTTCATCTCGGCCGGGGTCGAGATGGTCTCGCGCTCGGTGAACGGCTCATCGGACGGCCTGCCGGGCACCCACAACCCGCTCTTCGCGGACGCCGAGGCCCGCACCGCCGAGGTCGCGCAGAGCACGGGCGCCGGGTGGCACGACCCGCGCGAGGACGGTCTGGTCCCTGACGCCTATATCGCGATGGGCCAGACCGCCGAGAACCTGGCCCGCCTCAAGGGCATCACCCGCCAGGACATGGACGAGTTCGGCGTACGGTCCCAGAACCTCGCCGAGGAAGCCATCAAGAACGGCTTCTGGGAGCGCGAGATCACGCCCGTGACGACCCCGGACGGCACGGTCGTGGCGAAGGACGACGGCCCGCGCGCGGGCGTCACGATGGAGGGCGTCCAGGGCCTCAAGCCCGTCTTCCGCCCCGACGGCCTGGTGACGGCCGGCAACTGCTGCCCGCTCAACGACGGCGCGGCGGCGCTCGTGATCATGTCCGACACGAAGGCGCGCGAGCTGGGTCTGACCCCGCTGGCCCGGATCGTCTCCACCGGCGTCACCGGCCTGTCGCCCGAGATCATGGGATACGGCCCGGTCGAGGCGTCCCGCCAGGCGCTCTCGCGCGCCGGGCTGAGCATCGACGACATCGATCTGGTCGAGATCAACGAGGCGTTCGCCGCCCAGGTCATCCCGTCCTACCGGGACCTGGGCATCCCGCTGGAGAAGCTGAACGTGAACGGCGGCGCCATCGCCGTCGGCCACCCCTTCGGCATGACCGGCGCGCGGATCACCGGCACGCTGATCAACAGCCTCCAGTTCCACGACAAGCAGTTCGGTCTGGAGACGATGTGCGTAGGCGGCGGCCAGGGCATGGCCATGGTCATCGAGCGTCTGAGCTGAGCGGGAGCGGGCCGATTCTTAGCGGAGAGTAGTCGCGCGAGTCGGATAAGCGCACCTCAACCCCGTCGATCCCCAGTTGTGACTGAATCTCCCCCAGGATGTGACCTGCGCCCGGGGGAGATTCCTTTTCCCAGGTCAGAGCCTTATCCGGGGTAAACATAAGGCCCAAAGACCTGTCCAATTCGTGACGTAATGCACTGACGGGCGGCGCTCGCCCACGACAAGCTGAGGTAGGAAGTCGGGGGTATCGATCGGAATCGGGAGTAGTCAGTGAGCGCCATGTCTTTTGCCCTGCTGCTGACCACAGCCACCGCCACGGCCGTGGGCGTCGCCGCCCTGCACGCCGCCCACGGGCTGCGCAAGCAGGTCAGCGCGCTGCGCGGCGAACTGGCCGCGTCGACCCCGGGCGACCGCACCGTCGCCGTACCCCAGGCCAGAAGCGCCACCCACACCGACGACATACGGACCGCCGTCGCCGAGGCTCTCGCCGAGGAGCGCGAGCGCGAGCTCGCCGAGGCGCGCGCCTTCTGGGCCGCGCAGGAGGCCCGGGACGCCGCCGACACCCCGTCGCTGCTGGGCGGGCTGCCCGGCTTCGGTACCGAGGAGAGCCCGTACTACGTGCCCCGCCAGGTGGACTTCACCGGGCTGGAGGCGCTGGACCTCGACGCCGCCGACGCGCTTGAGGACTTCGCCGACTACCCGGAGCTCACCGAGGTCAGCGAGGTCAGCGGGGTGGGTGAGGCCGGTGAGTACGCCGAGGACTCCGCCGAGCTGGCCGCCGCCCGTCGCCGGCACCCCTCGCACCCCGACTTCGTACCGGTGCAGACCCCCGTCGTCACCGACCACGAGCGCACGGTGTCACGGCTCGACGAACTCGCCGAGACCGGTACGGCGCTGGCGGACGTACGTCCCGGCCCGCTGGGCACCCTCGATGTCTATGTCTTCGCCGACGGTACGACGCTCTGCATGACCCCGGGCCACCGCGAGACCGCCGAGCGGCTCGCCGGGGCGCTGCGGGAGGGCGAGGCCCCGTTCCTGCTGGGAGGTTCCGGAGTCTCCGGCGCGTACGCCCTGACCTTCTCCTGCGGCGGCGAGCACGTCTACATCCTCGCGGACCGCGTCATCGCGTCCCTCTGAGGGTCTCCAGGGCCCGTCGGCGGTCCAGGCGCTCCGGGCGCCGCCAGGCCCGTCAGGGCCCGCCTCAGCGCCTCGAAGCCTCAGAGCGCGGCACGCGCCGCCGCCCGCTCCACCGATCTCACGGCCTCGTCCAGCTCCACCACGGACGGGGCCGTTCGCAGTGCCTCCGCCAGATCCCCGGCCGCGACCGTGAGCTGGTCCGCGACCACGAAGACGCCGGAGTCCGGCATGATCCGGGGCTCCTCCCCGGGGGCGTCGAGCCGCTGGGCCCGTACGGAGAGTTCCCTGGCCAGCGCCAGCGCCTCGGCGGCGGCTCCGCGCTGGAGCCGGCTCTGCGGGGCGGCCCGCAGCCGGTCGGCGAATCGGTCCACTGCGGCCGTCAGCGGCGTCGTATCAAGCACGCCGCGACCTTACTCGAACGGGCATGGGCCCCTCCGGCACTGTTGCCAACAGGCGAACGCTCAGGCACGGTGGCGTGAAGGACCAAGTACGCGCAAAGCGTCCGGAGGCGCCGATGTCCCTTGTCTTCTCCGAAGAGACCCATCGCAACATGCTCTCCCGCATCCCTCATTGCACCGGCAGAGAGATCTCCGACTGGCTTCGCACGGTCGAGGAAGGTCCGGCCCTCATCCGCTTCGAGGAGAAGGTCAGCTGGCTGAGGGGCGAGCACAACCTCGCGTACGGACACGCGAAGGCGATCATCCACGAGTACGACCTGCGGCGGGCGGCCCGCCGCCTGCTCTGACCCGACACCCGAGACGTCACACACCGCACGGACACAGCACTGGCGTAGGTGCCGTGGCTGAGGTTGAGTCTGGCGACGTCCATTCCGGCTTCGACCAGTGCCTTGATCTGGTCGTACGAGTCGGTGGCGGGCCCCA
>NZ_JBFAZD010000054.1:0-27750 GCF_040681655.1 Streptomyces sp. NPDC051662 | reverse complement strand
GAAATCACCATCCGCCGATTGTGGAAACCTGTAGTCGAGGGAAATCAGAAAAGCCGTGTTATAAACGTCGCCGCAAATATCAAGCAGGGAGAAAGTAATGCCTGAATCGCCGCTCAGCCAGGCCGCAGACGCAAAGCGCCGGAGGGACATCGGCGGGGAGGTCAGCGCCCTTATGGACGGGCATCGCGCCCTGACCGAGGCACCGTGGTACCCGTCGAGGGCCGGTGACCTGCTCGTGGTCACGATGGAGGCCACCGGGCACGCTCCGCGCTGGACCGAGACGTATGAGGTGTTCGAGGACGCCGAGCAGGGGCGCGTGCTGTGCCAGGTCGGCCACACCGCGCCCGAGGCGGACGCGGGCATGGCGGGGTGGTTCGCCGGTCCGCCCGAACTCCACGGCGGCGACCCGTTCGAGACGCCGTGGATGGAGGCCGGCGCAGATCGCCTCACGGTCATCCGGGACGGCCGGATCATCTACCAGGGCCGCCACGCCTCGTCCTCCCACGAGGACCGGCAGCAGAGCCCTGCCGGCGGTAAGAGCAGCGATCCCATCGAGGGTTTCGTCTTCACCGCCTGCCAGTTCCTCGCCCTGGACGAGGACGGCCGTCAGGTGCCCGGCCGCACCCTGGATCTGTCGGTGCACGGATGGGCGCTCTACCGGCCCGAGCCTGGCGACCGCGGCGAGCGGTTCGAGGTCCGCCTGGACCTGGACGCGTTGCTGCCCCTGCCCACGACCAGCCTCCGGGGACACGACGTCCACCTGTGGGCATACGACACGCGGTGGCGTGCGTACGTCGAGGTGTGGCTGCACCGCGTGGCCTTCGGCCCTGCGCAGCGCGGCGCCGGCTGGACCGAGCTATCCGGCCCCGGCCTCGGACGGTCCCTCCACATCGCTCACGCCGTGCCCGTCCCGGCCGCTGTCGATCCGGCTCCCGCCTGGTGGGCCCCTGGGACGAACTGACCCCAGCAGCAGCTGCTCGCGCGCAACTGGTCTGAGGGATAATGGACGACGGCGGGGTCGCCCTCAGTTCGGATGAGGGCGGCCCCGCCGTCGTGTACTCGGTTATCCCGGGCAGTGGTGGTCAGACTCCGATGCCCACGGATGACACGTACGCGTAGGCGGCGTAGTCGGAGTCGAGATCGTTGATGATGTCTTCCCAGATCTCGTCCATCAGCGAATCGTCTTTGGCTTCCCACGCGTCCACCAGGTCGTCCCAGAAATACCGTCCCTGGATGGACCGTTGCTGAAGTGTGGGGCGCTTTCGCTTCTCATCGACGGTGGACTGATCAACCGGGTAGATCTCCATCCGGCGCCCGCGCCCGTCGTTGTTGAGGAGCTTTTTCAGCTGACCGGAGTCGAGCAGGTTTTCGCGGCGGCGGTCCCAGTACGCGTTATCGACCTTTTCCCGGCTCGCACGTGATGGGCTCGCTTTTCCCGTGGCCCATGACCTCAGGGTCCGGGGGGTGACGCCCTGGGCGCGCAGTGCGGCACGTCCGGCGGTGGAGTCGAGATAGCGCAGGCGGGCGTTGAAGCCGCGCTTTGAGGTGACCGGAGATTTGATTCCGGATTCGTGCACAATGCGCGCGATTTCCCGTGACAGGGCCTCAGCCCCGGTCATTCCGGCCGCATTGTATTTCCTCCACTCCCCCCAGCGTGCCCACAGGCCCGGTGATCCCATTTACTTTCCTCCCAGCGTGTAGACGTTCTTTTCCTTGACCTGATTCAGGTTGCGGCCCTCAGGGAAAACAGCCCGCCAGTCTCCGGCGACATGCAGTTCGTCGGTGCCTGACATTTCCACGACGGTGAGACCGGCCGCGCGCGCTTTGTCTGCTTTCAGCCACAGATTCGCGAATGCCTGTGAGCGGATGATGTGCATCCAGTCTGGCCGCCGCATGTCGCGATTGCTGCTGGATTCTCCGATCGTGGACACGAACTTAGAATACATGGATTTCACGTACAGTTCGGCCAGTTCATTACCATTCTCAATGGCTTCTTTCCGTACGTCCGCCAGGGCGCGCCGGAGCTTTTCGAGCAGTCCTTCGGTGCTGCCGGACGTCCATGACTCCCGGATGAGCGGTGTGGCACACAGGTCGAGGTGGGCGCAGCGCAGCAGCAGCCGCAGCGTGGCCTCGGTGACCCAGAGGTTTCCGGGCTCCTTGCGGGCGCCGAGCGGGTTGGGGAGGTCCTCGTGTTCCCATTCGCCCGGGGTGATCAGGTGGACTCCGGCCCTTTTCCTGTTGTGCTCGCCGGTCGTGTCCTGGACGAGTTTTCCGATGGGGAGGTGGGTTTTCATGGCGGCCAGGTAAGCGGCGTTCATGTCCAGCCGGAACACGGTCAGTTCGGTTTCACCGGCCCGCGCCGCTTTCGCCAGGGGCGCGTTGCGCCACTTCGGGCGGCCCTCCCAGATCATGTCCGGGCCCTTCTGTGACTTCTTTTTGAGGATCTCCTCGGTGGGCGGGAAATCGGAGTGCTCGTACCGGCCCCCTACGCGGGAAATCCTGAACAGCTCCATCACGTCCGGGATCGCTTTTTTGATCAGCGCTTGTCCGGCGGCGTCGATATCGCCGCCGCTTTCCCGGAGCGCGGTCGATACACGGTCGCTGATCATCTCTGCGAGCGATCCGGCGGCGGGCCCGGGTGCGCGGCGGGGCGTGCGGGGCGGCGGCGCGGTCTGCGGCGAGGCTCCGCCGGCGGCCAGGTCGTCGCCGGAGGGTGCGGGAGCGGGCTCCGGTCCGGGAGGGGCGACGCACCATCCCATGGGGTGTTGGGGCCGTCCGCCCGCCCGCGCGGTAGCGGGCTCGCCGCACAGCACGCACGGCTGCTGCTCCTCCTGGACGAGGCGCCCGTCCGGGCTCCGGTCCGGCGCGAGCGGAACAGGGGCGGGGGCGGGGGCAGGCTCACTCGTTCGGATGGCCGCTCCGGGCGCGGGTACCGCAGCAGCAGGGGGTGGGGGCGGAACGGGCGCTGCCTGCGCCGTGGTGACCGCGAGGACGGGGATGAGGGTCTGGGGCCCTCCGGCCTGCCGCCGCCCGGCAGACAGGCGCTCAGCGGCGTGTGTGGGCCCGGCGAGCAGGTCGAGCACGGGCAGCTGGTAGTGCGCGGCGAGCAGATCCACGTCATCCAGCGACCAGTGCGCCCGCCCGCTCTGCTTGCGGGACACCTGCGTCTGCGCCTGCCCGATGCCGGCCGCCAGATCACTCTGGCGCTCGCCGCACCGCATCCTCAGCGCCTCGATCGTGAGCCTCAGCGTCTCTTCTGTACTCATAGACATGATGCCATTCTAGCATCCCCTATGCCGATTTTGCATAGGGGATGCTAGATGTTGCTGCATATCAGGCCACCGACAGGCCCGGCCCGCACACCCAGCCGACGCAGCGCGGCGGCAGAGCCGACGCGTGCGAGGAGGCGCTCCGCACCTCCCGCCCGCGCCTTCCCTGCCTCTTCTTCCGGGCCAGGGCGGTCGTGGGGTGCTCTGAGGGGGATGCCAGACCCCCCGACCACGCCCCCATGTCTTGAACGGGGTTCGTCGGCCCCGGGGGAACGGAAAGTTCTGGCCCCACCCCTCGAACGGGCGGACGACCGATCACCCGGGCCCCTGACGGCCTCTTCTCGCTGGCTGCGCTTGTGCGCGGACCACCGGCCGACCCGGCGGTCGAACGCCTGGCGGAGCCACTTCTCACCGTTTTGGTGGGGCCTGAACTACCCGGCGGAGACACCCCCACGGGCGTGGTGGCCTGCGGGAACCCGGAGCGCGTGCGAGGACTCGCGCAAGAGATGCCGCAGGAGATCACGCAGGAGTTGGCGCCCCGGACTCGACGCGGCGCCTGCGGCCCGGCCTCGCTACGGCCGCTACGGTCCGTGCATGACCACCGCTCCACGACGCATGCTCGGCACCGGACCCCGACCCGCCCCCGCCGACCGGTCACCGCGGATCCCCGGGCGGACCGTGGCCGACCGCGCCGCCGACGCCGAACTGACACCCGAACCGCACCCGACCGCCGGCGCCCCACCGCGCCGCGTCCTCGGGACCGGCCACCAGGACCAGGACGTCGCCGAGCCGAACTGAGCGTTCCGAACCCTGAAATGGCAGGCCCGACAAGTGTCCCGTCTCACCGGCTCTTGCATCGCCCCTGGTCACGGCCTCGCCCATAGGCAAGATCAAATGAGACGGGACATCAGGAGACGGGGGTCTTGTGGCCGCGTCCCGGCCCGTGGCCCGGACGGGATTCCCACCACAGGACGCAGCGGCGGGGGTCGAGCCAGTGCCCGCCGCTGAGCGTCGCCAGCGGCTTCGGATGGGGCACAGTGCCCGGCGTACGGGGGGTGCGGGCCGCCCGGCTGAGGGCCTGAGCGAGCGCCTGTGGGGTGGTGTCGCACAGAGCGGCGGCCTCCGCGCGGGTGACCAGGGGCGGGTGTCCCGCCTGCTCCGCACGCCACATCTCCAGTACCTCCAGCGCGAGCGCCTCGGTGGCGTGGAAGCTGCGCCGGCTGACCAGGGGCATACCGTGTCCGGCCCGCGTTTCGGCGCGGAAGGGGTCGGCGTCCCGGCAGGACGTCTGCGAGCGTGCTTCGAACAGTTCGGCCGTGGTGCCGTCGGCGCGGGTGATGCGGTGCCGGATGGTGCTGAGGGTGCGCCAGGCCGAGACGTCCGCGGCAAGGGCCCGGTCGACCCGGTCCACCTGCGTGCCGGGCTGCTCGGTCCAGTCGCGGGCGTCCAGCCAGGTCATCCACCAGTCGTCCGGATCCAGGGCGGCGAGGTTCTCCGCTCGCAGGATCCGGACGAGGAGCGGCCCGACGGCGTCGAGGCGTCGAGGCCGCCGGCCGGACGACTCCCAGTCCTGGTCCATGCGCAGGCTGTGCGGAGCGTGGGTGGACACCCCGACGAGCAGTCCGTCCGACCACACCGACACGTCCGTCCCGCCCACGTCGAACCGGCTGTCGGTGTGGAGGAGCTGCGGACCCGCGGCGGATTCGATCGTCTGCCCCCGGGCGGGGTCGACGTCAGGCGCATAGGCGTCGACATCGGCTGCACTCAGGAAGAAGAGGTCTCCCTGCGGTGCGGGCTGGCGGATACGGACGCGGGTGGCCTCGGCCGGGACATCGAGAGGCGGCGTGGGCATGGGATGCTCCCTTCACAGAAAACATGTCACAACAACTATGACATCTTTTCTGGGGGGACGCCAGAGGTTCGGAAACAGGCACCGACGGCCCCTCGGGTGCGGTCGACCATGCGGAGCGCCTCCAGAAACGGCTGTACGCCACCGTGAGCGCGATTCCCGGACTGGATCACCCGGGAGGGCGGCAACGCCGCGAACGGCGCTCACGGTGGCGTACAGCCGCCTTCCTGGCGGTCTGTCAGGTGTGGGCCATGTCCACGAACCGCGAGTAGTGGAGCTGCGCGGCGACGGTCACCCGGGCCGTGGGCCCGAACCTGTTTTTTTCGACCGTGAGGTCGACCTCGCCGGCACGCGGCGACTCGGGTTCGTCCGTGTCCGGCCGCTCGATCTTGATCACGATGGACGCGTCGTTCTTGATCGCCCGCGACTCGCGCATCAGGCCGTCGTCGTTGAGCTGCGACAGGGCGATGACGTGGCAGTCGAGCTGCACCGACAGATTTTTCAGGCCCCGGGACACCGCCGCTACGGCCTGCTCGCGGGTGATGCTGCGGTTCTGCTCGACTTCCACGAGCTGGAGGTAGTCGACCACCAGGAGCGCGAGCCCGCCGTCACGGGCGCAGGCCCGCGCCGCTGACGCGATGTCACCCAGTGAAGCGCCGTCGGGCCGGTAGACCCGCAGCGGCAGCGCCCTGAACAGCTCCGGCCCCAGACGCCTGACGGTCTCCCAGCCCTCCGCAGTGAGACCCCCCTGATGCGTCAGGTGGTGAAGCGCGATCTTCCCCTCAGCGGCGGCGATCTTCTGCATCAGCTCGGTGCCGCTCATCTCCAGCGAACTGAACATCACCGGGGCGCCCGTCTTCGCGGCGGCCACCGCGGCGTTGAGCGCGAACGTGGACTTCCCCACGCCGGACGCGGCCCCCACCACGGTCACGTTGCCCGGCCGCATCCCCGACGTGAGCGCGTCCAGGTCCGCAAACCCGTACGGCAGACCGACCTTCCGGCCGTCCTGGATGTCCTCCAGGTCCGCGACGAAGTTGAGGTACAGGTCACCGACCGCGGGCGGCGCCTCGTGCAGGCCCGGGGTCCCCGCGACGATCTCGGTGAGCTGCTGCTCGACCAGCTCGCGGACCTCGCCCTCGTCGCCGGCCTCGCTGTAGGCGTACTCCACGATGCGCTGCGCCGACTCGATGACCGCGCGCCGGTACGCCTTGGCCCGCACGATCCCGGCGTAATACGCGCCGTTCGAGGCGCTGGGCACCGCCTGCACGCAGGTGTGCAGGTACGAGGCGCCACCGACACGGGCCAGCTCGCCGCGCCGGGTCAGTTCGTCGGCGACGGTGATCGGGTCCACGGGCTCACGCGCCGCGTGCAGGTCGCACACCGCGCGGTGAATCGTCGCGTGCGCCGGCCGGTAGTACTCCCCCGCGACGATGCCCGTTTCGAGGATCTCGGCGAAGAACTGGTACGCCGCGCTGCTCGGGCTCCCGGAGAGCAGCAGCGACCCGATCACCGACTGCTCGGCGTCGAGATCCTGCGGCGGCACGCGGGTGAACCCGGCCGGCTGCCCCGAGTCACCGCCGGGGACATCGCGGTGCTGGGCGGGAATGCTGGTGGACACTGGAGGTCTCCTGTTCGGTTCAGGCGAGCGGGGGAATTCGCGGGCCGCTCCCCGGCATGGGAGCGGCCCGCACCGGCTTTGTCAGACCGGCACGGCCATCGCGCAGTCCATGCAGCCCTTCCGGTAGCGGGCCGGATGATCCGGACACCGCTCACGGCCGGGCCCGGCCTGCCCCGGGATCGGCGCCCGCGACCGCTCGCAGTGCATCACCAGGTCCACCCAGCCATTGCCCGGCATCTCCGCCGCACGCGCCGCCAGCCACTCCACCGGACGTCCCGCAGCCAGCAGCTCCACCGCCTGTGCCCGCAGCGCTCCCCTGGTTCCGTTCAGCAGCTTGCGGCCCGCCGCCGCCTCGTACGCGTCGACCACCACATCAGCCCCCTCCGGTTCCGGCGCAGCCGCCTCTCTCTCTCGGTCCGAGCCGTCACGCCTGCGACGGGCGGGAGAGAGATCTTCTTCTGCTCCGCAGGAGGAAGTGTTCTTCTTATGCGTCGGCTGAGCCTGCGCAGGCTCAGCCTGCGCAGGGAAATCCGACTTAGGTTCTGACCTGGGCTTTTGCGTCTGGCCTGCCTGGCGCGGATTTTCCGACTTAGGTTCTGACCTGGGCTTTTGCTCGGAGGGCGTCTCCCAGGGGGCTTCGACGCCGATCAGCAGCCCGTTGGGCATGTCCGTGATCTTGAAGACTGTGTCCCCGAGCTGACCCAGCTCGTTGCGCTCGCGCTCCCGGTGCAGGTAGCCGTACTGCTCCAGCTCCTTCAAGGCGCTGGTCAGCGCGTCCCTGCCCTCCGGCCCCCCGGCCAGCAGCGACGCCATCGAGACGCCGAACCCGTCGCGGTGCGACAGGATCTCCCCCAGCAGCCCCCGCGCCCGCCGCGACAGCCGCCGGTCTCGAAGCGCCAGGTTGTAGACCTGGGTGAAGTTCTCCCGGAAGACGTCGGCCGCCATCGGCCCCCGCTCGATCCGGCCGCTGAAACCGCCCGTCTTCCCGCTCACCGGGCCGCCCCCGCCCCGGCCTGGCTGGTCAGGGCCTGTCCCTGTGGTGCTGTGCGGGGAACTCCACGTACGCTCATCAGTGAGCGCACCTCCTTCTCAGGTGCTTGGCCGGCCCCCGGGGTTGCAGCCCCGGACCGGCTCGTTCGGGCCCCGCCTTCTGGCGGGGCCTGTTTCGTTGTCGGGCCATGCTTACGCAGATCGGCTCCATGTCGCGCAAGGAACGCCCGGCGGGCAGGTTCTCAAATCTCGCGGGCAAGCCAGCGAGCCTTCAGGGCCCCCCGCCGTTCTGCGTGCCGATCGTGTTGGTGGCTGCGGGCCCCTGCTCACCATCGGACGCCTTGTAGTAATCGCTGCTTGCAGGCTGAACTGGCCATTTTGCAGAAGCCCCACGCGACACAGGAAACCCCACGGCGAACAGCGCAGCCGACATTCTGATGTCTTGCACTTCCGCGATTCTTTCAGGTTTGCGACCTTTTCCCTGGAAATATGTTACGCGAATTGCGCGCAATAGCGGGACTCCCGTTTTTGGCATCAGGAGAATTTCCGCTTCTTCCGGTGACGGCATTCGCGCGGATACTTCTTCTCGCCAATAGAGCGGACGGTCTGCCCACTTTTCTAGCCGGTCGTACATTCCGCCGACGCCGGTGTTTCCGCTCAGCGAGGGAAGCTCTTCCGTTACCCATGCGGGTAGCCAGGAATCTGCGAGCTGGCGGTGTTCGTCGCGGCTTGGGTCCCCGATGACCCGCTTCCTGACCGTGAGGAGCGTGGACGGCTCAACGCCCAAGAGTTCGGCGACGTCCGCGGGCACGGGCGCGGTGGTGATGCGGGTCTGCTCGCCGTCCGGGTGGGGAAGAGCACGCCAGTGCTGGACTTCGGGGCCGGAGTAGTAGCCCAGCTCATCCCGCTCGATCCGGCGGTGCCGGACGATCAGGCGTACACGATCCGGATGGGCCTTGACGAAGACTCCCGCCCGGCGCCGACTCTCTACCAGTCCCTCGCGTGTCAGCATCCCGATTGCCTTGCGAACGGTGATGTCGCTGACGTCGTGCGTAGCGGCAATGTCCCGCATGAGAGGCAGAGGGGTACCCGGCGGGTACTCCCCCGAAGTGATCCGTTCTCGCAGCTCACCAGCGATTTCCTCGTACCGAGCGGCCATCTCCCAGTCCCTCCGTTGATCAGTCCAAGGGGACTTACCGTATACGCCAACCCTTGCCTGTGCCTACCTCTAGCGTATACGTTATCTCTCGGCAGGCCAGAGCGGCCCCCGGTTGGAGCCAGGGGCCGCGCCGTGCCTTGGTGCTCGCACCAAGGCATGTGATCGCCGGGCGTTTGAGCGCCCGGTTGGGCTGTCGGGCCAATCCACAGGTTGAGGGCAGAGAGGGATCCGACGTGACGATGGTGTCAGAGCAGGTCAGTCGCCGCTTACGGGCGGGGCTGGCGGAGGAGATTGAGCGCCAGGAGCGCGAGGACAACGAGCGGGGGCCGGAGCCGGAGGCGTTGCGGCTGGCGCGCGGGTTGTCGGCGCGGCGTTCGGATGGTCCGGCGCGTGAGCTGCTGGATTCGTGGTTCCGGGAGTACGCGCCGATGGTCCGGCGTGTCGTGGCGCGGAACGTCCGCTTCGGGGACGAGCACCTGGCGGACGACCTGGCGCAGGACGTGTGGGTGGAGGCGTGGCAGTACCTGCTGCGCGGCAACACGGTGGTCCGGCCGGCGGGTCTGCTGGCGCGGATGGCGCGGTCCCGGGTGGCGGCGCACTACCGGTCGGCGTGGGTGCGGCGTGAGCAGGCCATGGATTTCCAGGACTACGAGCCGGCGGTTGACCGGCTGGTGTCGTGGATCGGGGCGGCGGCGTGAGCGCCCCGGGGACGGTGCTGGCGGTGGTGCTGGGGCGCCATGGCGAGGAGTGCCGGTGTGAGGGCGCGTGTGGTGCCGAGCACCCGGGCCTCAGGTGCCGGGCGGGGTTTTTGAACCCGGTGGAGCTGCTCGCGGCTCCGTACCCGCTGCCGCTGACGGAGCACGAGACGGCCGCCGCTCCGGTGGAGGCGCTGCGGCCGTGGTGTGTGCCGTGCTGGCGCAGGGCGAAGCGCCGCAACGTCGAGTTGGCGGCGGAGCTGCGCCGCCAGGCGCTGGACGAGGCGCAGGCGGCGCTCCCGATGGATTTGTTCGGGGGTGGTCGGTGATGGCGTACGGGCAGATGCGGGTGCTGGTGGTCGACCGGGCGGTGTCCGCTGTGGCGCACGCGGCGCGGGTGGGGCGGCTGGCGGTGCGGTTGGCGACGCAGACGCGGATGGGTCCGTCGGACCTGTATGCGGCGGTGGCGACGGCGCGGTTCATGGCGGCGCACGAGCTGATCGAGCGCGCGGAGACGGCCTGCGCGGACGGCGACGAGATCGAGCTGATTCAGATTCGGCAGCCGCTGTGGTTCGGCGGCGCCACGATCGTGGAGGACGACCAGTGAGCAGGAATGAAGACATCCGCGCCGGGTGGCGCACCGAGGACCCCAATGCGGATCTTCGGGAGGGTCTCCAGGACGCTGCGGATCAGGCCCGGCGGCAGCGGCGCCAGGCTGGCGAGTGGGACTGGGCGGACAGCACCCGGACCACCCGGCAGCGGGGCCCCGAGGCGCCGCGCCCGGTGGACCCTCCGACGGTTCCGGGTCCGAGCCGCGGTTCCCGTACGGCGGCTGCGGCCGGTGCTGCGGCCGGCGGATTCGTCGGCGCGGCCACCGGGTCGTTCATCCCGCCGCTGACCGTGAATGTCAACGGCCGCAACGGTGGCGGTGGGCGGGGCGGGAACGGCGCCGGCGGTGGTGCGGCGGCCGGGACCGGTGACAGCGACCGGCACCAGGGCGACCGGCTGATCTACGCGATCGAGAGGATCGAGCTGCGCGGCGACAAGGACATCGTGGCGCTGGCCCGCGCGATCAATCACCTCGGGCGGGAGTTGCACCTGATCCTCGGCATGTCGGCGGAGGAAGTGAACGGCGTCCTGTCCACCTACAAGGGCAAGTGGTACTTCTTCGGCGGCTCTTCGAAGATCAAGGCCCGTCTCGTCTCTGCCCACCTGAAGGTCAGCGCGGAGGCCGCGAAGGCGCTGGGTGTGGGCGCGCTGAAGATGGCGGCCTCTTTCAACCGGCACTTTGTCGAGCCTGAGCGGGAGGCCAAGCGCCGCAAGGACGGCGCCAAGAAGACCCCGAAGCGCCGCGAGTTCACGATCGGAGAAGGCTGATGGGACGCAAGAACAACCCGGCGCCGGTGAACACGTCGTCGGAGATCGTGCCGGTCGGCAAGGGCGGCATCGGCGGATACCTGCTCGGCAAGATGCTGCCGTACACCGCTCCGTGGATCGGCGCGGCGACGCTCCCGCCGCTGGCTGGCTTCGCGACAAACGCCATGTGGGGTGACGCCCCGCTGTCGGCCGGTCTGGCGTCGGCGGCCCTGGCGGTCGGCGGCGCGGGCCTCACCGCGGTGACGTGGAAGGCGACCCCGGCCGCATCCAAGTTCGGGAAATTCCGCCGGGCTCAGGCCACCGCGTCCGTGGCAGCCGGGATGGGCTGGCTCACCTGCGCCACGGCCGCCGGCCCCTTCGGCAGCCCGCTGATGGACACCTGGCTGCTCGGGGGCGCGCTCTTCGCGACGTCCTGGAACCTCCGGCAGATCCTGCGCAACGGCGCCTCCGGCGACGTCGAGGAGACCAACGGCGGCGGCCTGGCCGCGCTCGCGTCGGCGATCGGCTGGGAAAAGGTCAAGGTCAAGGACGCGAAGGGCTCCGGCAAGGGCACCATCAAGGCCGAGGTCGAGGTCGCGCCCGGCGGGACGATCGCGGATGTGCAGGGCACCACCGCGAAGCTCGCCGCCGCTCTCCAGGTCCCGCCGGCCGGTGTCATCGTCACCCCGGATCCGGACAACGCGGCCAGGGGCACCCTGTCGCTGCGGGTGGCCGACCTGCTGAAGGGAGGCGTCCCCTTCGCGGCGCCGACCACGCTCGGGCTCCTGCCGACCGAGGACATCCCGGTCGGCTTCTACGCCGACGGTGAGGTCTGGGCGCTCAACCCGTTCGCCGCCGCGATCCTCCAGCACGTCCTGGTGATGGGCGTGACCGGCGCGGGGAAGAGCGAGTTCATGCGCGGCCTGGTGGTCCACCTGGCCACCCGCCGGAAGATGACCATCTTCCTGGTGGACGTGGCCAAGGGCCGGCAGTCGGTCGGCCGCCTCGCAGACGGCATCGACTGGCTCATCGAGGACAAGAAGACGGCGAAGCGTCTGCTGCGGGCGCTCCCGGCCGCCATCACGGCGCGCGCCAACGTCCTGGCCGATGAGGGCCTGGACCAGTGGACCCCCGAGTCCTCGCTCAACGCGATGCTCGTGTGGATCGAGGAGGCGGCCGACCTCGCCGACTTCAACGAGCTGAACGAGATCGCGGCCAAGGCCCGCTCCGTCGGAATCTGGCTCGGGATCAGCCTCCAGCGCGCCACCTGGACCAACATCAGCACGGACATCCGCGCGAACCTCCAGGCGGCGGTCTGCTTCGGCGTCAACGAGGCGTCGGACGCGTCGTTCGCCCTCCCGGACTTCGTCACCGACACGGGCGCCGTCCCGTCGTGGGGCGCCCGCCGGCCCGGCTACGCGATCGCGACCGGCATGGGCATCCCGGAGGAGCGCTGGACCACGGAGGTCCGCTCCGGCCTGACCGACCACGCGGTGCTGGCCGACCTGGTGGCCGCCGCCGCGTTCGTCCGCGATCCGCTCGACGAGGTCACCGCCACCGCGCTCGGTCAGGCGTACGCGCAGCGCGCCCACAAGGGCACCAACCGCACGACGCCCGGCGTCGGTGTCGGTGTCGGCGGGGCCGTTCCGCCCGAGCTGGCCGGGATTCCGGTCGCACCCCTGCCCGGCTCCGCCCCCGCAGGCGGCCACTCCGCCCCCGCCGACACCGACGCCGGATACGACGAGATGGACGACGACATGCTCAGCAGCCAGGAGGAGGACGCTCAGATCGAGTACGAGGAGGCGCGCGAGGAGATCCTGGGCGGGATCCCGGCCGACCCCGAGCCGGACGCCGCCTACGCCTCGCTGCGCCTGGAGGACGACGTCGACCCGGACGTCGACCCGGACGGCGAGATGGACGGCGAGATGGAGTTCGGGCCGGCCGAGGACGACTCGGTGTCGACCGAGGAGGCGCGCCACATCCTCTACCTGGAGATGGATGAGTGGGTGCGTACGGGGCGGCTGGAATTCGAGCCCGCCGACCTGATCCCGGCCACGGTCGCGGCGCAGCGCAAGCGCCCGTGGATGCAGGGCGAGTTGAAGCGCCTGGTCGAGGCGGGGCTCATTACGCGCGACGGGCACGGGTCGTACTCGATCCTCCACTCCCCGCTCCAGCCCGCCTAGCCGTCACAATCCGTGACGGCGTGACAGTCACGGCCGGGCCTGACTTCCGACAGTCAGGCCCGGCCGGGGCCTATAGAGAAGTCACCGAACTTTGCACGTGACAGCCCTGACAACCGCCTCTGACTGTCAGAAATCCCCCTCCTGACAGTCCCCCTGACAGTGACTCAGCGTGAGGAGAACGATCGTGTCTTTCCCCCTCGACCACCGCCCGACCATCCGCCCTGAGCCCCCGTTCGCCGCCCCCGCCACCGGTATGACGGGCGTCGTGCAGCTCCACCAGGAGCAGCAGCAGGCGGTGGTGTGGGTGCCGGACGCTTACGGGCGGATGGTGCCCGTGAGCCGCGAGCAGGCCGACGCGCTGATCGCGGCGGTGCCCGCCACCGGGCCGCGCGACCTGTCCCCGCGCCCGGTCATCGACTCCCGCGCGCAGGTCGTCCTCGCGGCAGGTGTCGGGACCGGGGCGGCGGCGGCCGGGGTCGGCTACGGCCTCGGGCAGGTCCTGGCCCCGCTGGTCGCGATCGGGTCGAGCGGCGTCCTGTGGGCGCTGGCCCTCATCGCGGTCCTGGGTGCCGCCCGCCGGGCCCCCGCCCCGACCACGACGTACATCACCACCCACACCACCGCCCGCTGGTGGGGCAAGGCCACCACCAGCAACCGGGGCTGACGGCTGCCTGTCCGCCCCCGGGCCCCACCGCCCGGGGCGGGCATGGAGCCGGACAATCCCGTCCGGACACAGCACCGGGACGCCTCTCCTACCGCCAAGCAAGCGGGGCGCCCCGGCTGATCTCCCGAAGGAGAAGCCCCATGGTGACACAGACGATCTACAGCAGCGCCAGGCTGGCCCTGGCCCTGGCCGTGCTCGCCGCGAGCGAATGGCAGTGCAACCAGTGCGGTGCGCGGTTCCAATCGGACACGCCGTCGCAGACGTGCGGGTCGTGCTCCTGATGGCGGGCCTGCCGACGCGGCCGACGCCGCACGAGCGAGACGGCCGCGACGAATCCCCCACCCCCGCGCGGCCCCATCCGCCGGCGCCTCACTAGCGCCGGTCGAACCCGCCCCGGGCGCGCTCGCGCCCGGGGCTCCCGCACCCCTCACCCACGGAGGCACCCCCGTGACACAGACGACGTACACGCCCGCTCCGCTTCCGCCGCTTCCCGTTCCGGATGGGCGGGGCGGTGCTCCGGCCGCACCCGGCAGGGGGGAGGATGCCGGGATGACTGACACGCTGACGGGTGACCAGCACGCGGCCTATCGGGGGGCCATGGCCGGGGCCGCTCCGGATGCGGCCGGGGCCGCTCCGGACGGACGGCCGGGCGCTCCGGGCGTCTCGGGCAGCGTTCCGCCCGCTCCCCGCAAGGGCGGCCGGACGCGGCCGGGGGTGGCCGACTCCCCCGTGTCCACGGCCCCGGCCGACGGTGACGCGGACCAGGCCGACGGCCGGGGTACGCGGTGGCTCGCGGTGGCCGCCCTGATCGGCATGATCCCGGTAGCGATCATCGGGTTCGCCGCCTCGTACACCACGGTCGCCGACAAGGCCGCAGAGGCCGGGTTCGCCGGCTGGCTGGCCCCCTGGATCCCTATCGGCCTGGACGGCGCGATCATCGGGTTCCTGGCCATGGACCTGTATATGACGCGCCGCCGGACGCCGTGGCCGCTGCTGCGGTTCGCCGCGCACGCCATGACCGCGGCCACCGTGGTCATCAACGCGGCGGCGGGCGGGGCCGTGGCCGTGGCCACCGAGGGGGACGCTGCCGCCGAGGCGCTGCCCGCCTCCGTGCGGGTGTTCTGGCACGGCCTGATGCCGGTGCTCTTCGTGGTCGGTGTGGAGGGCGCGCGGCGGCTGATCGTGCACGCCGTCGAGCTGGAGGACGGGACGGCCATCGACCGGATCCCCCTGCACCGGTGGGCGCTGTCGCCGCTCAAGACGCCGAGGCTGTACCGGGAGATGCGGCTGTCGAACATCACCAGTTACCCGGAGATGGTGAAGCGCAAGCAGGCGTTGGAGGGCTACAAGGTGTGGCTCAAGCAGTCACTGGGCGGGGACCTGTCGGAGGCGAGCGACGCGCAGATGCTGCCGATGACGATGGCGCCCCAGGGCTACTCGGTGGAGGAGGCGCTGCGCCTGCCGGCGAAGTGGAACGCGGACGCGGCGGAGCGGGACAGGGAGGAGACGGAGCGCCTGCGCCGGGAGGCGGAGCGCGAGCGCGAGCAGGCGAAGGCGGACCGGATCGCTGCCATCAGGGACGAGGGCGACATCGTGGAAGTGGAGCACCAGACGGCGGCCCGGACCGGCACGGCGGCGGCGGAGGCGGAGTCCACGCGGACGCGGGCGGAACTCCAGCGGCTGACGACGGAGCGCCTGGCGCGGACGGAGACGGAGGCGATGGAGTCGGAGGAGGCCGCCGCCGCCCGCCGCCGGGCCGCCGACGACGACGAGAAAGCCGCCGCGACGGAACTGCGGGCGGCACGGATCCGCGAGGACGCCACCCGGAAAGCCGAGGAGGCGGAGCGCCGCCAGCAGGAAACGGAGCGCGCCGCCGCCCGCCGGATCACGGAGAACAATCGGCTGGCCCGCGAGGCGGAAGAGACCGCCAAGGCGGAACTGCGGACTGCGCGTCTGCGCGAGGAGACGAGCCGGATCGAGGCGGCGGCGGAAGCCGCCGAGGACTATGCCCGGCTGGGACAGCGCCAGCGCAACGCCCGCCGCGTGGCCCGCATGCTGCTGGTCGCGCACCCGGAAGGCACTCCCGCCGACAAGATCGACCTGGAGAAGGTGCCGCTGGCCGCAGTCCAGGACCGGCTGTCCGTCGGCAAGTCCGTTGCCGGTGAACTCCGGCAGGAGGGCCTGGCGCTCATCGGCTCCGGCTACACCATCCGCGCCGCCATCGAGGCCGCGTTCGAGCCGCAGGGCTGACCGCGCGTCACGGTATGGCGGAGGGCGGCACCCATCCCGGGTGCCGCCCTCCGCCATGTCCGGTGTCAGGTACGCCGCCACCACCGGCGCCGCCCGCCCGCCGGCTCCCCGGGGACGGGTACCTGATCGGGCTGTGCCTGTCCGGGGACGGACGGCAGGACCGGCCGGTCCGGCGCGGGCGTCAACGCCCGTAGCGCCTGCTGGAGATCCGCGATGTGCTCGGCACGGGCCGTGAGCTGGGCGCGCAGGTGCGCCGCTTCGTTCTCGGCGAGCTGGCGGCCGTGCTCGGCTTCCGCCACGGCCAGGGCGTGGTCCTGCCGGAGACGCTCCAGTTCGGCGCGCAGCTCCGCCACGTCGGCGTCCTGGTCCTGGCCGCCGGAGGCGTCGTGGTTCTCCCCGGCCGGGGAGGCAGGAGCGGCGTCCGGCCCGGCCGGGGCGTGCAGCCGGAACCCGGCGGCCAGCAGGTCTTCGACCGGGATCAGCCATCCGCGCACGTCGTCCTGCACCGCGCCGGGCAGGTCGCCCGCCTCGCGGCGCCGGCGGATGGTGGTGCGGCTGACGCCGCACGCGGTGGCGGCCTCGCGTTGGGTCAGCATGGGGCGCGTGCTCATACGGTCATCCTCCCTGCCCGCGTGCCCGGACCGGCCCACCCGCCGGGCGGCGTCCGGCATGTCCGGCGCCCTACATGTGATGTGAGACACAGTCACATGCTCTTGGAGCCCCCACATAACTAAGAGAGCGCGGGTCGCCATACCCGTGTCCGGCGCCCCATTCAACACCCGACCGGCCCGCGAAAGGGCAGGTCAGGCATTGAATGGGGCGTTTTTCTCTGTCCATGGTGAGCGAGGTTGCGCGGCTAGCCCCCGCAGCCCTCAAGGTCCGTACCGGCCGGGACGCCGTCCTGTCCGCGGTGCTCCCCGGGACGTAAGGGGTGGGCGCCGCCAATGCTCCGCCCCCTCGTGTGCAGCCAGTCCCGGCACACCCTCCGGAAAGGGGACCTCGTGTCCACGCTCGCCCTGCTTGTCCTGCTGCTCCTGGTCCTGGTCACCGGTCTGGTGGTGGGCGTGCTCGGCTACCTCGCACACCGTCACCCGGCCCTCGCCACGCCGCTGCTGGTCGCGCTCGGCGGCGCGGCTGTCATCGCGGCCATCGTCGTGCCGCTCGCCACCCGGTGACCCGGGTGACGAGCCTCCAGGGGCCTGCCGGGGCGTGCTGGGCCGCCATGGCGCCGGTAGGAGCCCCTTGCGCAACTGTACGGAGGTCCGTACAGTCTGATGCGTACGGACTTCCGTACACTCGATTCGGGAGGAATCGCCATGTTCACCACCATCGTCGCGGTACTCGGCACCCTGCTGGGAGTCGTCGTCACCGGCGTGTTCCAGGCCCGTACCACCAGCCGCGCCGACATCCAGGCACGCGAGGCCGAACTCCGCCGCGAGCGGCTCGCCGCCATCACGGACTTAGCCGACACGATCACCGCGCACCGGATCGCGATGTACCGGCGCGGCGACGCCCGCCTCAAGGGCAGGTCAGACGACCACGTCGAGGAGCTGCGCGCCATCAGCCACGACACACGGCGCGAGGTCACCCCGCCCCTCACCCGGCTGCGAGTCCTGATCCAGGACCCGGCCGTACGCGAGGCGGCCGACGCCATGGTCACCGCCACGTACGGCATGCGCCGCTCCGACGGCACCACGGACGCCACCCTCACCCTCGCCGGACTCACCGCCGCCCGCCAGGCCGCAGTTGACGCGCACGACGCATTCGTGGACGCCGCCGCCCACTACCTCGCCGCCTGACCGCCTGCCACACCGACATCCGAGGAGAGCACCATGACCATCCACTACGGCCACCCCGCCCACACCCGCCACGACGGCGGCGTGGACATCACCATCAGCCTCACCAAGGCCGAGGCAGACGCGATCGGCCCGGAGGCCGGTCTCCTCATCGACTGGATCGACACCGCCCTGTGGGCCCTCGCCATCCTCCGCACCGGCCAGGCCGTACGCGGTGACCAGCGCGCCATCACCAAGGACGACTTCCACACCGTCATCAACAACCTCGACAAGAAGCTCATCCCGCGGCTGGATGGCATCCGTGACGCCGCAGTCGTCCGGCACGCCGACCTCGGCGGAACCTACGGCGATCTCGCGATCGCCATGGACGTAGCGCGTTCGACCGCGCAGACGCGGCGCGATGCGATCGAGAGGCGGCAGCCGACGACGTTTCAGAAGTGGGCCACCGCATGGACACCCGCCCCCGAGCGCTGCGCGGCCTGCGGCCGTGCCGCATCCCCCGACGACCCGATCGTCACCACCGCCACCGACGACGCCGTCCGCGTCCACCGCAGCCACGTCACGACCCCGGGGGACGGTTACTTCGGCACCCCGACCGACGACGGCGTCACCCCCTACACGACCGGCACCCCCGTGGCCGGCGGGTACGTCATCGGTCAGCGGGTCCGCATCACGGGCGTCTCCGGGCCCCTGGCCGACCGGACCGACCTCATCGGCCGGGTCGGCGAGGTGACGGCGGAGGCCCGGGACGGCTCGATCAACCTGCGCGGCCTGAGCGGCAAGCCCCGGAATGAGGAGGTCTTCGCCGACATCTTGGGCTTCCTCGTGGCCGAGCTGGAGCCCGCCAACGGCGACACCGAGCCCGCACGCGACTGATACGAGCGGGGCGGCCGTCCACTGCCAGGCGCACGGCCGCCCCTCTCTACCCGAGCCCGCTCACGAGCACAGGAGACCCTCATGTTCGCATCGCTGTTCGTCCTGCTCTACGTCGCCCACCTCACCGCGGACTACGCACTCCAGACGGACCACCAGGTCACCCATAAGGCCGGGGCCGGCCGCCGGGCCTGGCTCGCGCTCGGCGCTCACGCCGGGACCCACGTCCTGGTGACCGCCGCCGCGCTCGCGGGCGGCGCCCTGGTCCTCGATGAGGTCCAGCTGTCCCCGCTTCCCACGCTCCTCGCTCTGGCCTGGATCGGCCTCACCCACGCAGGAATTGACCGGCGCTGGCCCATCACCTGGTGGATGACCCACACCGGCTCCGAGGACTGGATCAGCCGTGACGGCGCGGCTCACGTCGACCAGACCGCCCACACCCTCGCGCTCTGCCTCGCCGCGCTCGGGCTCACCGCGACCGCCTGACACCCTGTTCGAGATTTAGGAGACCGTCATGACCAAGAAGATCACCATCACCGAGATCAGCGGCACGATCACCGAGACCACCGTCTCCGACGACGACACCGCCCGCCACTATGAGGATCTTCCCTTCGAGGCCGACCACATCGTCACCGTCACCGTCACCGAGACCGAATAGCCGCCCCAGGAAACCCGCTGTATGCCAGCCTCCGAGCCCGTACCCCGCCCCGGATCCCCCGGGGCGGGGTACGGGCTGTTCGGCCGCCAGATCGGCGCGGGCCGCTGAACTCCGTTCGGGCGGAGCTAGATTGGGCCGGTACGGGCAATCGGCTGGTCAGGGGAGACAGACATATGGGTGCCGACGGCACGCGCGACGCGTTCGGAGCCGTCCCGGGGCCCGTGCCGCCCGTACCCGAGCACGCACCGGCCCCGCCACGCCCCGACGGGACGGCGTTCCTCGCGTGGCTGCGCGCCCCGCGTCCGGAGGCGGCCGTGGGGATATGGCGGCTGGAGCACCGGACGCGTCCGCAACAGGACCCGGAACTGGAACTGGTCCCGGGCCGCCGGCTGGTGACCGGTGCGCTGCTCGCCCTGCTCGTGGCCTGGTGCGTGTGGTCGCTGCTCTACAACGGCTACGTCGGTCTGTGGTGGCTGCTCCCGCTGGAGCTGGTGACGCCGGATTCCTGGCGCTACGGGCGGGCGGGGGCACTGACCGCGGCACTGGTCTACTACGGCTACTACGCCCTGATCGGCGGGGGACTGCTGGTCGCGGCCGGGCGGATGGGGCGGTGGGCGGAGGTGTGGCGCCGGTACGGTGCCCCCCGCGTGTCGGGCCTGCGGTCCACGGGGCCGAGCCCGGCGCCGGCGCCTGAGGACGACCCGGCCCAGTGGCCGCACCTGCGGGCCGCGGGCGCGGACGCCGCGGCGGACCGGCTGGCCTCGGACGCGACCACCGGGCTGATGCGCGACACCGACCACGCCCGGATCACCCGGGCCTGGCACGCCGCCCGCACCGGGCGGCGCATCGAGGCGTTCACCGCAGCCGTCCGTGAGCGCGGCGCCGCCGCGTGCGCGCACCCCTCCGGCGCACGGGACCTGCCCGCACGGGTGGCACGGCACGATCTGCTCACCCATCAGGTGCGGCTGGGCACGGCCGCCGACACCCCCAAGAACCCCTACGCGTACCGGGGCGCCGGTGTGGGGATCGGCCCGGATCTGCTGGGCACGTCGCTGCTGGCCGTCGGCCCCTCCGGCGCGGGCAAAACTGCCCGGGTGATCCGGCCGGTCGCCGAAGCCCTGTGTCTTCAGGCACTCGCCGGGCGGGCGGCGGTCGTGGCCGTGGGCGCGGCCGGCACGGACCTGGGACCGGACGGCCAGTACGACATCGTCATCCGCATCGGCCACCCCGACTCGGCACACGATCTCGACCTGTACGGCGGGACCACCGACCCCGACGAAGCAGCCGCCGTACTGGCCGAAGCCCTCACCGGCGATCTCGCCGAGGACCGGCGCGGCGCGGTCATGCTCTCCCGGCTGCTGGGCCCGTTCCGGGCCGTCCACGGCCGCTTCCCGTCCGTCCAGGAGCTGCGGCAGCTCCTGGACGGAGACCAGCCCGCACTGGAGGCGCTGCGCCGGGAACTGGACCGGGCCGGACACCAGGGGATGCGGCGTGACCTGGACGCCGCCGAACGCCAGATCGGAGCCGGCGGCCCCGGGGCGGCGTTCGCGGACCGTATCGCGCTGCTGGACCGGCCCGCGTTCGCCTCCTTCGACCCCCAAAACACCGGCCGGGCGTTCTCGCCGCGGGCCCTCGACCATCCGGTCCGGGTCCGCATCGACCTCCCCGAGCGGGGCCACCCCGACGCCGCCCGCGTCCTGGCGCGCCTCGTGCTCGCGCAGTTCCTCGCGGCCGTCGGGCAGCGAGAGGACCGGTCGCTGTTCGCCTGCCTCGTCCTGGACGACGCGACCGGCACCATCACCGCCGAGGCGGTACGGGGCATGCAACGGCTGCGGTCAGCGCACGCGGGAATCGCCCTCGCACTGCGGACGCTGGACGACGTGGACAGCCCGCTGCGCGGCCCGCTGCTGGGCGCGGCCGGGTGCCGGATGGCACTCTCCGGGATCACCCCGTGGGACGGCAAACAGTTCGCAGAGGCATGGGGCACGGAGTGGATCGAGGCCCGGGACATCACCGACCGGCAGATCATCGCCGAGACGGCCGGCGGCCGGGCATGGCACGGGCTGCGCCGCGCTATCACGGGCAAGGCCGTGACGGCGCGAGCGGTGACGGTACGGCACGTCGAGCGGGAGCGGTGGTCAGCCTCGGACCTCGCGCACGCAATGCCACCAGGGCACGCGGTGGTCTCACTGGCGACCGTGGCGGGGGAGCGCACGTCCCCGCTCCTGATCGACCTGCGTAGCTGACAGCCAGGTTGACGCAGCCGTGCGGAGCACGGCCGAACGCCCCGCCGGCCGATGGCCTGTGGCGGGGCCGATCGGCACCCTCACCTACGGCCGGGCAGCGGCGGTGCGCCGCACGGTCTCCTCCATGGCGGAGGTGGCAGCCATCAGGCGCTCCGCCCGCTCTGGGTCGGTGGCCGCCTGCCGCCCCGCCTCGAACGACAGCTCGGCTACGGCCGTCTGGAGCGCGGCCCGCAGGTCCGCGATGGGCTCGACAGTCACGATCGTCTCCCTCGTCGGTAGTGGTGAGACCAGTCTCCAAGGGAGGCGTAGTTGAACGTGGCGAGTCACAGAATCCTGGGACATCTCCCACCGCCGACTGGGAGGATTCGGACCATGACTGAGGACCGACCAGTGACCACCGACCGAACGTGGGCCTGGCGGATCACCGACCAGACCCCGGAGCGCGCCCGCCTGTCCACAGGGCTCCAGACGTTCGCCGAGACCGTACCCGAATGGGAGGTGGCCGACCGGATCGTGGATGCGGTCCGCCGGCAACACCCCGCGTGCGGTGTCCTGGACGTGCTCCTGTGGATGGAGGACTCCCCGCTCGGCTCCGACAATGACCATCTGTCCCCGTGGGAGTCCGACCGGAACCCGTACGGCGACGACCGCGCTCCCGCCGACGCCGCCGTGTTCGCCTACTCCGCGCCAGACGACAGGGCCCCCGCCGCCCGCACCCGAGCCGACAACCTGGCCGCTGCACTCAACCGGTATGACGAAGCCGCCACCCGCATCAAGGTAGCCGCCGTGAATGCCGTCGCTGCCCGGCTCGACGCCGAAACCACCTGACCGGACAGCCCGGCCGGACACGTCCCCGGACACAGAAACGGGCCGCAGCCGGTGTTGGCTGCGGCCCGCTTCTGTGCACGGCTACTTGTCGTCTTTCGGTTTCGGCTTCGGGGTGCGGGAGCCGTGCGCGCCGATCCCGCCGGAGAGCGGGTTTGCAGCCGACCCGTTCCGGGGCGTCCCGTTGCGCGGCGGGGCGCCGCGCACGTCGGTACGGGCGGCGTGGGTGTCGATGCCGCGCTGGACGCCGACCGCGGCGCCGCCCGAGCCGGTGACCATCCGGGCAGCGCCTCCGGCCGCACGGCCCGCGCTGCGCGCCACCTTGATCGAGTCCCCGAACGCGGGGAACCGCATGATCAGGAAGACGACGGCGCCGAGCGCGCAGACGGTCACGGCAAGTCCGGTGATGACCGGTCCGCGCTCGCCGGTGCTCTCCAGCGCGGACGCGAGACCGAGCACGATCACAACGATCGGCTCGATCAGGACCAGTCCGACCATGGCAGCGGCCCAGCGGCGGATGTGGCCCCACAGATCCTTGTCGACCATGCCGGCATAGACGACGACTCCGAGGATCGCCCCGGCGTACAGACTGAGCGCCCGCAGGACCAGGAGCAGCCACAGGGCGCCGCACAGCAAGATCGTCACCAGAGAGGTGATGATCTGGATGATCGGGCCCCCGCCGGTCGCGCCGGTCTTGAGGTTGTTGCCCAGCGTGGTGAACAGATCGCTGCTGCCGTCCCCGAGGCCGACCGCCATGACGTCGGTGACCGCGCTGACCGCGCCAACGAGGACGTAGAGGATCAACGGAGTGAACGCGACGGCGCCGACCGCGAGCCACAGCAGCCCGATCGCCTCTCCCATCGCGGTACCCATCGGTACACCGCGCACCGCACGCTTGGCGACGGCGAGCAGCCACAGGACCAGGACCAGGACCGTGGAAGCGGCGAAGACGACCGCGTACTGCTGAAGGAAGTTGCCGTTCGTGAAATCGACGGAATCGCGGTCGGCCACGACCTTGCCCAGCTGACCGGTGGTCCAGGCCGCCGCGTTCGCGACCTCATGGGCGAGCTGCTGCAACGGGTCGAGGCTGTCCAGGGCCCCGCTGTCGGCCCCACTCCCGCCGCTGCTTCCCGCGCCGTCCTGGCAGTAGTCTCCGGCGGCTCCGGGGATGACGTTGCACGGCTCATCAGCGGGCAGCATCGGTCCCTCGCTCCTGGTCGTGATGCCGGTCTCGCGGCACGGGAGTTCCCCCTCGATGTCGGTGACGGTCAGTTCATAGTGTGGCGCGCGGAACGGAGTTGGGATGCCGCCGTGGTCGTGTGCCGGCCAGCCTGATGAAGCGCGGTCACGCACTGGGTGGCCCGGGGGCCCGGCTGCGTGTACTCGGCGTGGGTGGCGGCGAGCTGTTGCAGGACGGCGGAAGCCGCGGTGGTGATCCGGGTCAGGTCGTCGACGGCCTGGTGGACGGTGTGCGGGTGAGACCAGGCAGCGCGGCCCGTCTGGACGTCGCGGACAAGCCGCTCAAGAGCATCGGCGGCAACCCGCGCGTGCTGAGCGGGATTCTGCGGGGTCATAGGGCCTCCACCCGGGGGGTCATTCCGATGCGTCCGATGCGTCCACGCAGGTCAGAACATGGATGCGATGCGTCCGCAGCGGACGCATGGACGCACCACCCAGACGCGCCAGAGGCCCCCGGAGAGCATCGTGGACACGCCAGGACGCACCACAGGGACGACGGTACGCATCACGGACACGACAGGGACGCATCACGACAGGATCGCCCGGATGTCGGCCAGCCGGTAGGCGGCAGGCCGACCCGTCCGCCCCGCCAGCCGGACCGTGGCGACGTCGATACCGGCCTCCCGCAGCTCGGACTTGATGGTCCGCCCGACCATCAGGTTCCGGTTTGTTTTGCCCTCCCACCGTCCGTAGACGTCCGGCGCGGCGACCGCGAGATAGTCACCCAGCTCGGTGATGGTGAGCGCCTCGGGGTCACGGTGCGTGGCGAACGCGTCCAGCAGCAGCCGCACCGGCGGCGGCACTTTGACGGCCGTACGGTGACCGCCAAGGGTGAGCTGAGGCCGTGGAGCCGCGAGACGCTCCTCGACCCGCCGGGCCGCTTCATCGGGGGGCAGCAGGGAGGCGTAGCGGAGGATCGGTTCGCGGTGGCGCGGGGCGATCACGTAGAAGCGGCCGGCATCGGCCGGGTCGTCCGGGTCCGGCGACGGGACGAGCAGGTGCGGCCACCAGCCGAGAGAGACCGCGTCCTGGCGGCCGACCACGAGCGGCACGTCGCTGGCACGGCAGGGCAGCATGATCCTCAGGCCCGGCACGTCCGCGATCGCGTCGCCCATGACCTCCCTGGTGGCGTCCTGCGTGATGATCACGACCGAGACCAGAGCCTCACGGCCAGTGTTCCGCAGCAACTCGATCGCCAGTTCCTTGCCCCTGGGGGACAGCTTGATGAACTCGTCCAGGACCACGACGACGGCGGGATCCTCGGCCGTGGCTTCCCACATATTCTGCGTCGGCGGCATCGACGCGATACGCCGCCGGGCCTCCGCAAGCAGCTGCTCCAGCACCCGCTCCGCCTCTTCAGGACTGCGCGCGGTCAGCGCCGCCAGCGGCTGAAAGACCTTCAACCCCCGCTTGACGGGGTCGATGTCTACGATCACCGCATCGAAGCAGGCGGTCACGAAATCGGCGATCCGCTGGATCAGCGCCGTCTTCCCACCACCGGTGTCCGCGACCACGATGACGTGCTGCCCGGCGAGCAGAACAGGCGTTGTCTGGCCCTCGATGGACAGGCCGAGATCGAAGCTGTCGCGGATCGAGCACGCGCCCGGCGACCGCACGGGGATCGGCAGCGGGTGCTCGAACGGGTCCCGGGTGAGGATCCGCAGCTTGATCTCCGCCGCGTCGTCGGGATTCGCCGCAGCGGCCATGATGCGGCCCGTGCCGACCCGCAGCGGAGTGGCCAAGTCCTTGAGGATGGCGGGGAAGTCGGCGAGGCTCCCCGCCGTGAGGACGAGAGGGACCTCCCACCCGTACTGCGTCTCGACCGGCGTGCGGATCTCGCCGAGCTCCACCCTGCGGGCGCGCTTCCCCTGAAGGAACGCGAGGCGGACAGCCTCACGGACCCGCTTCGGATCGCGGCCGGCCTCCGCGAGCGGGAACGGCTCCTCCACCTCCTCAGCCAGCTCCACGCCCTTGATCTCCTGCGGCGGCACGAACAACAGCTTGGGGATCGGCGGACGGCGCCTACGCGGATTGCGGCCCCGGACATGGGCGAGACCCGTGAGCCACAAGGCGGTCACCGCGGCGACCGCCAAGGCCGCGAGCGCGGACAGCGCCCACAGACCGACCCAGGCCGCAGGCAGCAGCACCGCCAGGATGAACGTGGTGCGGTGCCGGACCGTGCGGACCTGGTCGCGAGCGGCGGCCAGGATCGGCGGGGTAACCGGCTGCGGCATGAAGTGCTCTTGGCCCGCCTTGATCTGCAACTGAGCCCAGCGCATCATCTGGTAGGAGATCATGGGGCTTGCGCCACCGCTCCCGAACATGCCGAACCCGCCGTACCGGCCCTGTTGATAGCCGCCGCGACGCTGCGCCTGAAGCCGCTGCATCTGCATATTGGTGGCCTGCCGCTGCTGTTGCTTGAGCAGCGTCATGTTCGCCTTGATCTCGCCGGCGTACCGCCGTCGGATCCCCTCCCACATCCGCCATTGCTCGTTGAGGGCGCGGTGAGCGAAGTGCGTTTCGGTGAGGTCCTCCACCCTCCACCAGCGGCCCCACTCGGCGCGCAGATGCCGCACCCCGTCCCCGATGGTCCCCCTGCCGGACATACCCGTTCTCTCCCGTGCTCAGATCGTGTTGATCAGGATGTTGCCGATGGTGTTACCGCTGGTCCTGATCAGACCCAGCGCCATTCCGATCAGGCCCGCCGACGCACCCAGGAACACCCCGACCAGCGCCCCGCGCAATACCGGCTCCCGGAGGTCCACGCGGCCCGACTTGATGAGCCCGGCGTACAGCGCGAGCAGGCACAGCCCCGCGATCGCCCCGCCCACGGCGATCTTCTCCCCGCCGGTCACCGGCCCCGCCGCCCCAGCCTTCGCGACAGCACCGGTCGCGCCCTCCAGCGCGTAGGTGCCGATCCCGTCACCGAAAGCCGCGGCGGCACCACCCATCACCCCGAAAAGTCCACCACCGAGGAACAGCAGCGCGGCCAGGGCGACGCCGGCGAAAAAGTGGATTTTCGGGGTCGGGTCACCGCCCCGCCACCGGCCAATCTGATACATCAGGATCACCAGCCCCAGGGCAACCGCCCCGATCCCGCCGGCAGCGGCTCCCGTGTCGTTCATGCTCACGCTCCTGTCAGGAAGTGGACCGCCACACGCCAGATGACGCGGACGACGGCGATGATGAAACTCCAGACCACGACGGCCACGGCCAGGCGCATCAAGTACCCGATGTACGGGGTCGACCACGCCCGCGTCGACAGCCGGACCAGCCCAACGGCCACGGCCGACACCAGGTGACCGAGCGCGGAACCGAGCCAGCTACCGATCGGCAGGAACATCAGCACCGCCCCGACCAGCACGAACATCAGGAGCACCCCGACCGGGGCGAAAACGCCATCCTCGGAGACCGTGGCCACCATGCGGTCCACACTGCTGCGCCCGCGCCACGTCACCAACAGCGCCAGCAGGATGCCAGGGACGTTGTAGCGCAGCAGCAGCCACCGCAGATCCAGCTTCCGGGACTGCTCCTGCGCTCCCGGCAGGTGGGAGGAGATCGCATCCCCGATCTGAGCCCCGATCTCGTGCGCAGCCACGATGCCCTCCATGCCGTGCACGGTGCCAGCATCATCTCCACGCCAGTGGCCTTGTTCCGGCACGCCGGGCACTTCGGCCCCGGGGGACGTCGAGTCGGCGTTGACGGCCCATTGCGGCTCGCCGGTCGCTGGCGCACGCCACCAGTCGGTATCCGGATCCGGTTCCCCGTCGCTGGATTCGGGGGGTAGCGGCGGCTCGGAGCGCGGGGCCGGCACCTCAGGCGGCAACGGCTGACTCACCACACGACGCGGGTCCGTACCGCCACCGTTCGGATCAGTGCTGTCCGTCATGGTCACCCCCCGCGCTTGATCACCGGAAGCAATCTAGGCCGCACTCCCCGTCATGACACAACCCTCGATGCTCACGAGAACCGACAGCACCGACTCCCATGCATGGTACAGATGTTGATACAGAGTATTTCAATGCGGTCCATGGGGTGGGAATTTCGGGGCCATAATTAATTCGATATGGACAATTCCAT
>NZ_JBFAZD010000053.1:0-30110 GCF_040681655.1 Streptomyces sp. NPDC051662 | reverse complement strand
GCCCCGCCGGCCGTGCCGTGCCGCTGCGCCGTCCCGTCCCGCCGCCGGCCGCTGCTGTGCGACCCCTGCGCACCGGCCGCTGTCTCGCTGCCCGCGTCGCCGCCGTCGCGCCCCGCTGTCCGCGCGCCGTGCCGCCTTGCCGTCGCTGTCCGGCGTTCGCGTGTGTCCAGAACCGTCCAGCACTGTCCGCGCCCGTCCACCGCGCCGCCGTCGCGCCGCGCCGTCGCCCCGCGCCGCCGTCGCGCCCGCCCGTCGCGCCGCCGTCGCGCCGTGCCGTCCGGCCCGCCGTCCGCTGCCGTGCCGCCGTCCGCCCCGGCCCGCGTCCCGCCGCGTCCCGGCCCGCGTCCCGCCGCGTCCCGCCGCGTCCCGGCCCGCGTCCCGCCGCGTCCCGCCCCGTCCAGAACCGTCCAGAACCGTCCTGTGCCGCGCCGCCGCGCCGCCGCGCCGTCCGCCGCGCCCGTCCGCCGCGCCCGTCCGCCGCGTCCGCCGGCCGCCGCCGGCCGCCGCCGTCCGTCGCCGCCGCGCCCGTCGTACCGCGTCCGCCGTCGCCGCGCGCTGTCCGCCTCCGCGCCGTCGCCGCGCTGCCGTCTGGTCGTGGGCTGTGGGCGTGGTGTTACAGCGTGCTGTTGCAGCACGCCTGCATGGTGTGCGGGTGTGGCACGCCTGCGTGGCGTGCGGGTATGGCGTGCGGGTGTGTCGTGCGGGTGTGTCGTGCGGGTGTGGCACGACCGCGTGGCGTGTCTGGTGGGCGTGTGGGTGTGGCGTGCTGTTCGGGCGTGTGGGTGTTGGGGTGGTCGGTTTCGGTCGGTTGTGGGCGGGTGGCGTGGTTCGCTGACCTGGGTGGGGTGCGGGCGTTACGGTCCCGGGCATGACGGATTCGAGGAAGCCGCGGTTGTTGCCGACGGGGGACTGTTTTTGCGGGTGTGGTGAGGAGGTGGGGATCGGCCGTTGGTGGGTGCAGGGGCATGACATCACGGCGGCGGCGGCGTTGCGGGTGGTGGAGGGCAGGAGTCTGCCGGAGCGGTTGGTGGCGGCCGGGTACGGGCCGGAGCGCTCGGTGGTGGCTCAGGCGGTGAGCGGTGCGGGCTGGGTGCGGTGCGGGGGCTGCGCGTACGCGGGGGCGCCGGCGAGGCTGGCCGCTCATGTGCGCGGCGGGGGGTGCGAGGGCGCCGGCCGGGCGGAGCCCGAGCCGGCGGAAGGTGAGGATGCGTCCGCCGTCGGGGAGCTGCCCGCGAAGGACGCGCCCGTCGGGGAGCTGCCTGTCGGGGAGTTGGCCGCGAAGGACGCTGCCGGGCCCGTACGGCGGCGCGGGGGCCGGGGTGGCCGTGCGGGCGGTGAGGACACTGGGCCGGTTCGGGTCGAGGCCGGGCCCGCGCAGGGGCTGCTGCTCCCGGGCCCGGGTGACGAGATGTGGAAGAAGGTGCCGCTGCATCTGCGCGGGATCCTGGTGATGCCCGCGCACCGGCTGGTGACGCCGGAGCAGGCGGTGCTGCGGGAGACGAAGAACCGTGAGGTGAAGTTCGCGCTGCGGGCGGCCGGCAACAGGCGGATGACGGGCAGGCACTGGCACGCGCTGCTGGCCGCGCCGAGGGAGTCTTTCGGCAGCGCGCGCAGTGAGCGGGCGGACCGGGTCTTCGAGGCCCTTCAGCAGGTGGTGGCCGAGTATGTCGCACCGGCTGTCGAGAAGGCGCCGGAGGGAGCCGTGGTGGAGACGTCGGCGGGATGAGCCGCCGGGGCCGGGCCTGGCGCCCGTTCGCCGGCGCAGTTGGGCGGAGCCTCGGCCGAAGGTGCCGAGCCTCGCCGCCGGGGTCGGCCGGTCAGCCGGTGCTGCTGCTGTGCTCGCGGGTCGGCTTCGTCTCGGGCGCTGGAGCCGAACCGGTCCGGCCGCCGCGCTGTACGGGGAAGTCCCGGCGGCGGCAGGTGAGTTGGTGGTGCCGCCCGGCCGGGTGCAGCGTGCGTCCTTGAGCTGGCCGAACTCGCGGACCCGGGGGAGAAGGAGGAGCGGGAGCCGGTCGGCTGGACGGAACCGCGCGCCGAGGCGCTGCTGGCCGACTAGCAGACCGGCGCGTGGCCTGCTGCCCCGTTCTTACCGTTCAGCTCGTCCGCCAGACCGGGCTCTGATCTGCCCTGCGCCGTCTACGAGACGTAGCCGCCGGGCGGGGTCCGTGGCGCCGTCACCTGCCCCCGCGCCCCGGGGCGTTGCCGGTGTACGCGCTCGACCCGCGCCTGACCCGCACCTCTTCGGATCCGGGCTGACGATCTACGCCGCGTGCCGGGCCACCGGCCCTGGCCGTGCCGCCGGGCGCCGCCCCACCCGTTCGCGGGGCGGACATGCGTCGCGACGGCGGCCGGGGCTTACGCTGTCGCGTCCCGCTGCGCCCTTTTGTCCCGGAGCCACTTGCGCGGGCTGATCCCAGCCGGGCGCTCGCTCTCCCACCGGACCTCGTCCGCGGCCTTCTCCGCCTGGACGCCCGCGTGCTCGGTGGCCAGGCGGGCGTACGCGAGGGATTTGGCCACGGTCGACAGGACGGCGGCGGCGAACCGCGGGTCGTGCCGGTCGGCGACCGCCACGGCGAACGCGTCGGGGAACGCCATCTCCGCCCGGGAGTTGATCATCTCCCACTCGACGTGTCCGATGCCGTCCACCGCGACCGTCTGGTGGACGAGGAGGGTGGCGTGGGCGCGGACCTCCCGGTACAGGACGGGGCTGTCCGGGTTGTCGCGGTCGAGGTGGTCCTCGTGGCCGACGATCACCTGCACCTCGTAGCCGGCCCACGCGAAGCGGGCGGTGCGCTGCGGGGTGAGCCGCACCTCGGCGAGGGACGCCCCGAACTTCGACGGGTCGGTCTGCCGCAGGCCGGGGTATGCCGCAGCGAGCGCGGCCACGGTCTGGTCGAGGGGACCGGACGGAATGGGCAGGGTGGTGTCTTCGGGCACGGTTCGGGCCTTCCTGCTGCGAGGGGACGGGGTATGCGTCCAGGCCGCACGGTGGACGGTGCGGTTCACCTGGTGACGCCACCCCCGCGCACGCGGGGCAGAAGGCCGGGACTGCCCGGCTGTCACCAGAATGACAGGTGAACTCCCCGTAGGGCGGCCCTCCCCCGCTTCCGCCGGACTGCACGCGCCTTCGGGACGGTGCGCCCAACGCGGCCGCGCGATGGCCGGCGGGGAACGCGGTGCCGTACGGAGCCTTGTCTCAGCGGCCCAGCCAGTGCCGCTCGATGGCCGGGGCGCCTTCCTTCCGCCGCAGCAGGGCGCCGACGCCCGGACCGGCGGGGATGCCGGCGCGGGAAGCGGCGGGCGTCCGGCCCGCAGGGCGTCACCCGGCGGTCCGGCTTCCGTCGTCGCATCCGTACCGCGGGCCCGTCCCGCCGGCCGCCTCGCCCGGCCCCGCTCGATCGCTGCGCCGCCGGCCGCCCTGGCCGATGCCGTCCCCGCCTCCCCCGGGGCGACGTCGCCGGTAGGCAGCCGCGCGCCCGCCCGGCGCAGGTGGGGCGCCGTGCCCGGCTCCCGCCGGGTCTGCGCGGTCTGTTCGTCCGCGGCTGCGCCTGATCCGCAGTCTTGCCCGGAGAGCCGTGGGCCCCAGCTGGTGCGTCGGCCGTTCACCGGCGGCCGGGTACACCGCGGCCCGCCGCCGTACGCCCTGGGCTGTTCTCACCGCCGAGCTCGGTGGAGACGCGGGCGGGATGAGCCGGCCGACCTGGTGGTGTGCCCGAAGGGATGTGCCGGTGCGCTGCGGCATCCGCGGCATCCCGGGCGTGGTGGACGCGGGATTGCGCTGTGGCATCCTCGATCTGCGCCCGGGCGAGGACCGCTCGCTGCCGTACCTACCCTGCCTGTTACGACCGCGAATCGGGAGACCCCGCATGGGACGCTGCGTCATCAAGGCCGCACGCGACGCCGACCTTTACCTGGAGTGGTCTTCGGTCGTCGACGCGTGTACCAGGATCGGCACCCGCGCCGAGTTGCGTGCGGGGGGTCACAGCGAGGAGGCGTTGGAGCGCGCCGACCGGACCGGTACCTCTGACCGTGTCGCGCGGCTCGGGCACTGGGACGACGAGCCTCTGGGCGTGGGAACCACCGAGCACCGGCAGCAGGAGGGCGTCCTGCTGCTCGACCGCACCGACCTTGCCGCATTCGCCCGGTTTCTGGCCGCTGGCGACTCCCAGGCGGCCGAGGCCCTGTTGAAGCCCGATCCCGAACCGCGTTCCGAGACCTAGTACGTCCAGCCGGCCGTCGGGAAGGGGGTGCCCTCGCTGGCGGCCGGGCTGCTGTCGGCGGGGGAGCGGAGGCACGCCGGGCCTGTACGGCCCTGTTCGTCCGCCGCTGCTCCCGGCGACGGACCCCGCGCCCCGGCCGGGTCCGGGAGAATGCCCACCATGCCTCTCCACTACGAAGTCGTCGAGCCGTTGACGGTCCCGGTCAACGAGTTCAATGAGAACCACATCGCTGTCCTCCTCGTGGTCGGAAACCGGTACGGCGGACAGTGGAAGATCGACGTGCTGTCCCAGCGGGAGCGCTCGGGCGAAGCTGCCGCGCTGGGCACCATCGAGGCATTCCACGACCATCAGCGCGTCAACCTCACTGACAGCCCTCGGTATCCTCAGCTCGGCCTCGACACCGCTCTCATCTGGCTCCTCACCGAGGCCAAGGAGAAGGGCTGGCGCCTCCTCATCTGGGAGGATGTGAGTGACCAGGTCCCCGAGGATGCACGGAAGTTCACGATCGGCGCCCGGGTCGCCTTCGGCGGTGACCAGTTCGTGCCGGCTCCCGCAGTCGTGTACGCCGACGAGGCCCTCGGCACCATCAAGAGCTGAGTCAGCAGCCCAGCCACAGCGCCTCGCGTTGCCTTGAGCGCAACTCGGTGACCTCCCGGTGGAGTTGCACTCGCCTGCCGGCGCCATCGCCGGGGGCGCCGGCTGTTCGCGGTCGGCGTGTACGACCGTCCCTGACCAGATGCTGCCGCTGCTCCTGGACGGCGCGTACCGTCCGGGGTCTGCTCGTTCGGCTCGGGCGCCGCGCGCCGCCCGGGCGTTTCGGTGGTGCTGGCCGCTGTGGTGCGGGCAGGCGCGGTTCCACTGCGCCGTGCGGCCGGGCCGGGCTCCTCGTGGAGGTGGCGGATCGCCCGCTGGACTGGGGAGCCGGTTCGGTGCAGCGGATCTACTGCGCACGGCGCGGACCGTACGCTTACCGTCCGGTGGTCTCCGTCTGGGGGAGGGCGGGGCAGTAGTGACGGATCAGCCGCTCGGCCGCGGCCTCCACTGGGTGGGCTTCGTTCCCGGCGTACGTGACCGACGAGCCGGCCACGGTGTTGAGATAGATGTCCACCGGGGCGTGCTGATCGTCCGGGACGATGGCCACCAGCACCGGATGGGTGGGCGGTTTCGTGTAGTCGGGTACCGGCCCCCAGTCCCGGAGCGGCTGTCCCTCGTGGTCCAGGAGGTACAGCCCGGTTCCCCAGGGTGTCTGCGTCACCGCCACCCGGGTGTGGAGCCCCTGGGTCAGAAGCGAGGCCAGCACCGCCGTGCGGCTGTCCACGCCGACCGCGGCCGTCTCCCGCTGCCGCGCGCCGGGGCGCCGCCACAGCTCGGCCTTCGCGAAACGCCGTCCCCACCGCCACCGCATGTGTACCAAGCGCCTCGTCACGCTCTCCGCCTCCGCCGTCAGCCGGTCCGCCTCATCCTGCCCAGAATTCTGAACCCCCGTCTGCCGCCCGTCCGTTCCACTGCTCGGCCCTGCTGCTCGCCGCCGCCCGTTCCACCCGGCCGGGGCGTCCGCTGCCCGCGGCCGTCCGTAACCGCCCGGCGTCCGCGCCGCAACGCGTCCTGTGCCGGGGGATGTTGAGCCCCGGTGCCGTCCACCGGTGAGGCGGCGCGGACTGCCAGGTGCCCGGCCGGACTCCGGCTGGGTGTTGCGGCGTCCGCAACACTGCTGCGCCGTACGCCGTGCTGCTCGCCGGTTCCGGTACGCGGGCCCGCGCCGCCGCCACGGGTCCGTGCTGCTGCTGGATCCGCCGGCGACGTTGTCCTGGCGCCCGTGGCCCCGTTCGGTGCCGGTGCGCCTGACCGCGTGTTCCGGCCACCGTCCGCCGTCTGCCGGCCGGGGTGTTGCGGGGGAGTGGCAACACCGCGCGTCCTCCGGGCCGGGGGCGCGCGGCGGTGTGGGTGTGCGCCCTGTTCCGGTGCCCGCCGGGCTCGTAGCGTCGTGGGCCACAACCTCCGGAGGCTCGGCGGCCGGCGGCGGAGAGGGCGGTGGCGGGTGGAGCGCAGGGCGGTACTGGGTGCGGGGCTCGGCGTGGGGGCGGCGCTGTGGGCGGGCGGGACGAGACCGGCTTGGGCCGCCGGGCGGCGCCGGCCGCTCGGAGGGGATCTCGCTGCCGCGCGGCGGCTGTTCACCGTCGGCGAGTACGACCGCCTGCACCAGGTGTTCCCGGTGCTGCTGGCCGGCGCGGACGAGGAGGCGGTGGCCGGGCCGGTGGGAGCCGGCCGCGCGGCCGGTGTGTGGGTTCTTGCCTCCCAGCTGGCGGTCAAGCAGGGCGCTATCGGAGTGGCGGGCGACTTCGCGGACCGGGCCGGCGCCGCGGCGCGTCGTTCGGGCGATCCGGTGGTGCTGGGTGCCGCGGCGCGGGCGGCCGCGACTCCGCTGCGCCGTACGGGCCGTGCCGATCAGGCCCTGCGGCTGCTGCGTGAGGCGCACGTCCGGCTGGCCGACGGCCCGCGGCCGTCCGCCGCGGCCCTGGACACGGCCGGCATGGTGGCCCTGACCGTCTCCTACACCGCCGCCCAGGCCCGCCGGCCCTCCGCCGCACGGGAGTTCGCCGCTCTGGCCGAGGAGACCGCGCTGCGCCTGGACTGTCACCGCGGCCGTGCCCCGGCCGGCGGGGAGTTGTCGCTGGCGCAGTGCGTTCTGTACCGGATCGGGGTCCACCGCGAGCTCGGCGACGTCGACCAGGCGCTCCGGTGCGCCGCCGCGCTGGACCCGGCCGCGCTGGTGACGCCGGAGCGCCGGGCCCGCGCGGCCACCGACACCGCCCGCGCGCTGCTCGCCGCCGGTGATGTGCCGGCCGTGTTCGCCCAGCTGCGCCTCGTCGAGCTTGCCGCGCCGCTGGAGGCTCGCCGCCCTGCGGTACGTGCGCTGACGGCCGAGGTCGCCGCCCGCCGGCCGGACCTGCCCGGCGTCGCCCTCTTCATCCGCCGTACCGCCGTGGCGTCAAGGCGCTCCACCTGACGGATCCTGCTGTGCCGGCAACCTCACGGAGCCGCCGCTGCTCCCCGCCGGCCCGCCGTCGTGACCGTCCTACGTCCGCCGGGCTGATCGCGGTGTTCCGTGGTGGGTGCCGGCGAACGGGGCCGGGGCCGGGGCGTGCGCTCTACGGTGGTCCGGGTGAACGATGAGATGCCGCCTGCCGGCGAGGACGTGCTGCCCGCGGTCGACGAGGTGCTCGCCGATGCTCTGCTGGCCCAAGGTGGGGTAGGGGAGCGGGCGTTGGGGCTGTTGCGGGACGCGCACCGGGTCCTGTCCGGGGCCGGGGGGCTGGAGCGGCCCGGCGAGATCGCTGAGGCGTGTGTCCGCAGCGCGGCCGAGGCGCTGCTGAAGCTGCCGGGCGCGCCGCAGGAGAAGGACCTGGTGGGTGTGCGATCCGCGACGAGGGCCCTGCTGGAAGCGGTGGAGGCGTGCCCGGCCCCGCCGGTGTCCGCCCCGGCCGCCTCCGGGCCGGCTTCGGCTTCCCCGGCCCCGGCCGTCTTCGCGTCCGCTCCGCGAACCTCGGCCCCGGACCCTGCTGGGGCCGAGGCGGGAGCCGGGGATGCTGCTGCGGGGGCGGCTGTGGCGGGGTGGCTGCGGGTCCGTGAGGCGGCTGTGGCGTTGCGCGGTGAGGTGCGGCGCCCGGGAGGATCCCATCGCCGCCGGGCCCGCGGGATCGCCGAGCGGGGCATGGCCCAGCGGCGGACGGGCCCGCCGCTGGGCGCCATCCAGGACAAGGCCCTCGATGTGTGGCCGGAGCTGTACAGCCTGGCGTCGGGCACTCTGCACGGAGCCGGCGCCGACCCGGGCCGGCCCGCCCGCCTCTACACCGGCCTCCTGGCCGCCGCCCGGGAGCTGCTGGTGCCGCTTCCCGCCCGCGCCGCCCGCGTCCTGGAGCTCACGGCCCATCAGCGGCCGGGCCGGGCCGAGGCGCTGGAGATCGCACGGTGGTCCGATGCCCGTGCGACCGCGCACTTCTTCAGCTCACAACCCGCCCCGGTGTGGCTCGGGGTGCTGGCCGAGCACGCCCCGCACCTGCTGGACGCCGACCCGGGCGCCGGCGGGCGCTGGCCGGCGGCGCCGTTCCTCACCCACGTCGCCCGGATGGACCCGGCCGCCGCCCGGGCCTGGATGAGCGCCCACGCCGAACCGGTCGCCGCGGCCGGGCGGCTCGCGGTGAACGCCGTGCTGGCCCTGGCCTGCCGCTCCGGCGCCGTCGTCCCCGCCGCCCAGGTCCGCGCCGTCTTCCAGCAGGCCGTCCCGGACGGCTGGGCCCCGCACGGCCCCGGTGACGGCTGGACGGCGCGCTGGACCGCCGCCTGGGCCCGCCAGGCGCCTTCCTCCCAGCGCGACGGCGACTGGATCGCCGTGGTCGAGCAGCTCCTGGCCGCCGCGGTCGACGCCGAGCACACCGACCGCCGCCGGCGCCAGTCTGCGGACGGGCACGGACCCGCCGGCAGGGCGCCGGCCTCCGGGGTGAGTGCCTTCGACGTGCTCAACGACCTCCGGGCCCAGGGGGAGGACCTGGTGGGCAGGCCGGTGGGCGACCTGAGCGTGGAGGCGCCGCGCCTGCTGCGCGCGCTGGTGGCCGCCGCCCACGGACCCGGACCGCATCCCCGGATCCGGATGATCCGCGCGGTGGCGGCCGGTCTGCTGCGCCGCGACCTTCAGGCGGCCGCCCCGGCCGCCCGGCACCTCGCCTTCGCCGGCGACCTCGACCAGGTCGCCGCCGACGACTTGGCCACGTTCGGCGGGCCCCGCCTGGCGCGCACCGTCCTCGACCTCGCCGCGGCCGACGCGGACGCCGGCGTCCCCCTGGCCGGGCGCACCGCCCAGTGGAAGAAGTTCGCGGCCGCCGACCCCCGGCTCCACGCCCGGCTCCTCGCCGCACACCTGACCGCCCACCGGCCCCCCGTACCGGATGAGCAGTGGTGGACGCGGGCCCTGGACCTGGTGCCGCTCGTGCTGGCCGACCGGCCCGCCCCGGAGACGGCCCGCTTCGCCGAAGCCCTCTGGGACGCCGCCGGCCCCGAGGAGACGGCCGAGCTGGACCGGGCGGCTGGGGCGGCCCTGGGCGCCGCACCGGCCGCCCGGCACGTGGACGAGCTGCTGCCCGCCGGCGGCGCCGCGGTGGACGGAGCCCGGGAACCGCTCACGTCCTGGCTCCGGGCGTGGGACTGGTCACCGGTGCTGCCGGCGCGGGTGCTGGCCGGCTGGGAGCCGCTGCTCGCCGCGGTGCGCCGCCGCCGGCCCGCCGGTCCGCCCGACCCCCGTACCGCCGGCGCGGAGCCGGCCGGGACCGTCACGGCCGCGGCATGGGAGGACCTGGCCGTCCTGGCCGCCGAGCGCTCCCCGTCCGACGCCGCGGCCGCCCTCGCCACCGCCGCGGCCGGCACGCAGGCCGGGGCCGACGCGTACGCCATGGTGCTGCACCGCCTCGTCGACGCCGATCCGGCCCGGTGGACGGCCGACGTCGGCGAAGTCCTCGACGTGCTGGACCTGCCGGTCCTGCGCGCCGGCTACCTCGCCGCCGCCGCGGCGGCCGCGGCCCGGCCCGGCGCGTTCCCCGCCGGCACCCTGCCGCGGGCCTGCGCCGCCGCCCTCGCGCTGCGCCGCACCCTCGCCCCACAGCACCCGGCGCCCGCCGACCGGGACCGTACGGCGGAACTCCTCGCCGACCAGGCGGTGTTCGACCTCCTCACGCACGCCTGGCGCACCGGCGCCGACCTCGCCGTCGTCCTGCCCGACGCCCTCGCGCACCTGCGTGCCCTCGCCGCCGGGCTCACCCGCCCCGGTGCCGCGCCGACTGCCGCCGAAGCCGAAGGAGATGGAGAGGCGCGGGAGAGCTCACCCGCCGGCGCGGCACCGCCCGGCCCCTTCGGCCCGGGCCCCGCCGCGCGTGCGCTGGGCTGCCTGCTCGACTACGCCGCCCACCACGCCCGCACGGACGGGCAGATGCCCCGCGACATCCTCGGACTCCTCGCCGGAGCCCTGAGCACCCGCACCGACCACAAGGCCGTCTCCCTCGTCGTCGGCGTCCGCCTGCCCGACCTGTACCGTCACGCCCCCGACTTCACCGTCGCCCACCGTGCGGACCTGCTCGTCCTGCCCACGGCCGGCCGGCCGTCACCTGCCGGATCCTGGCTGGAGTGGGGCCGCGCCGACCCCCGGCTCCTCGCCGCGCTAGGCCGCGCCGGGCTCTTGGCCGCCCTGCGCGCCCGGCTGCGCGGCGCGAGCGAGCACCTGGCGCACGCGCTCGTCACCGACCCCGGCTTCCTCGGCGACCCGGCCACCGCCTGGGCCTTGATCGCCGGCGGCCCCGGCGGCGCCGCGGCGGCCTCCCGTCTTCTGGAGGACCTGGCCCTGCTCCCCGCGCGCCGCCCGGGCGCGGTCTTCGACACCGAAGTCGCCCTGTGGCGCGCCGCGCTCGCCGCCGGCCTCCCGCCCGGAGCGCTGGCCGGCGCCGGCCGCTTCGCCCGTTCCGACCTCGCCGACGACGTGTGGCTGCCGCTGGCCCGCGCCAGCGCCGAGCACACACCCACCCCCGTCGACGCCTCGGGCGTCGCCGAACGAGCCGCCGCGCACCCCGGCATCCCCGACGCCCTGCACCTGGTCGCCCAACTGGTCGGCCACCCCCAGCATCCGTGGGAGGACGAGGACGTACTCCAGTGCGCCCACGCTCTGCTGCACGCCGCCGCACCGGGCGCCGCAGGCGGACACCGCGACGCCGTCGAGGAACTGCGCCGGGCGCTCGTCGAAGCCGGCGAGGTCGACGCCGCCCGCACCTGAACCGGCCGCTGTCCGGGGCCCCGTAGCTGCTGAAGGAGCCGCGCGCCCACCTGACGGCCGGCTCACGGCCGCCGAGCAGGAGGCGTCGGCGGGCACGGCGCGCTCACCCGGTGGCCACCGCCCCACAGTCCAGATTCAGGCCCCGTGGCCGTTGCGCGCGGCCGCCCCCGAGGGCGCTGCGCCCGGCCCAGCCGCCGTCGGCGTCCCGTCCCGCGGGTGAACTGGCCGCGGCCCCCGCGCCGCGCCTGAATCCGCCCCATCCGTGCCGCATCCCGTCCGTCGCGCGCTCCCTGCGGGGCCGATGCTGGACCCGGCCTCCACGGGAAGCCCGGCCGCCCACGCGCCGCCCGGCTGGCTTCTCCGCTTCGGTGCGCCCACTATCCACTGCCGGTCCGAAGCGCGTCGGCGCCCTGCCGCGTCCGCCGTCCGGCCGCGCGTCCCACGCCTGCCGGCCGTCGCCTTGTCCGGCCGGACTCCGGCCGTTCGGTGGGGTGTTGCGGTGCCCGGCGCCGTACGCCAAGCCGGGTTGCTCACTCACCCCTTTGCGACAAGTAAGATTGGACGTCAGGGGCGGTTGTGGGGTATTCTTTTGAATGCCGGAAGGGGATGATCGGCCGGCGAACGCCGGTCCGCGTCGACCGTCGGGCGATGTCACCACCACATCCAGGAGGCCCTGCATGGAACTGCGTCAGCTCAGCGCACCTGCCGATCCGGGCTTCCGACTCGACCTCGACGGCAGCGCCCGCTTCTTCCACGAGGGCTACACCGTCACGGTCCAGGTACGCCGGGCCACGTCCGAGGACGCCCTGTCCTACTACCAGCCGCAGGAGAACGACCCCCACGACGTCGTCATGACCGCCGCCGTGGCGCTGGAAGGCACCGACGTGGGGGTGGCCTGCGCCGTCGCGGACGAGCGCCACGCCCACAGCATGAGGGAGGCCCTGGAGGAGGTCCTGCGCGGCGTCGTCGAGGATGTCCGCCGCACCGTCGCTCTCCTGGGCGCCCGTGTGGAGCAGATCGACCGCGAGCACCGCTCGCAGTAGCCGAAGAGGAGTGATCCACTTGACCGACCGGTTACGCAACCCGATCTGCCAGTGGTGCGGGCAACCTGCTTTGGGTGTTCCCACACGGTGGGATGACCAGCCACAGTGCGGCGATCCGTTCGCCTGCGCCGCCAAATGCACCAAGGCGGCAAGTCCCCTGCCCTCGGCCGACGTTCAGTCGGGCCGCGCCGAGTAGTCGATGCTGCGCGGCCACGAGGGTTCCGGCCTGGGACCGACGCCCCGGAGACGGCGCAGACCCCCGCCCGGTCCTGGCCCGGCCGGTGATTCACCCCGTACCGCTGATCACGTCCCCCTGCCACACGGAGTTCTGGAGACCGATGATGTCCCGCTGGATGCCGTCCCGTCAGTCGCCGCCACCTGCCGCCGCGGTCCAAGGTCCGCCCGCACCCTCGGGCCCGAACGGCTTCTGGCTGGTCGACCCGTCCTTCCGAGACCGTCTCGCCAGCGCGACCCTGGCCCTGCTCGACCTGGTCGGGGATGCCCTGAACGACGACATCCCGCTCGCTGAGGCCCTCGATGACGCTCACGATCACGTTGAGTACATGCTGGGCGTCCCCAGCCTCTACGGCGTTCTCGTGCAAGCCGAAGCCGCCGCGCAGATCGTCCAGGCCGCGGGCCTGGAAGCCGGGTCCCCTTTCGGCCTGGCGATTGCCCAGGGCCTTGCCGGTATCGGACAGCTTCCCTTCGATCAGCAGCAGCAGTTCGTCCGCGCCGCGTCCCGCCGCTACGCGATCACTGCACCCTCCCGTTCGGCGGCCAGTGCGCCGCCTGCGTCGTCGCACCCGGGGACCGCGTGCTGACCGCATGGGCCGACGAGCGCAGGCCCGCCCTGCTGGCGCTTCCGTCCGCCGGCGCTGCGCCCACCTCGTCTGCCGCAGCTCACCGCGGCCGTGCCCCCGCTGCGGGCAGTGGCTGTCGCTGCGCCCTGGAACGTGCCCCGGAAGGCGCGGTGTTCACCGCCGTGGACGCGAACCGCGAGACGCGGAGTCCACCACCCCTGATGACAATTAAGATTTGACGTAAGGCGCGGTTGTGGGGTATTCTTTTGAATGTCGGAAGGGGGCGATCGACCCCCTCCTTCGTCAGACGGCGCGGAGCGGCCGATTCGCTCCGTCTGGCAGGTCCGTAGCTCAGTTCGGTAGAGCGTCCCCCACGCCGGGGGAAGGTCAGGGGTTCAAATCCCCTCGGATCGCGATGCGTTGGTGTGCGCCCCTCCAGAGGCGACGTCCCCGTTGAGAGGGCGCGCTCCAACGCAGCAGAACGAACCCGCCTGGTTGATCCCCGGTGCGGGTTGAAGGAGGGAAAGCGCGCCCTCTGGGACTCGTGGTGTCAGCAGCACGCCCCCGTGTGGGGGAAGAAGCGGGAGCAGAACCCGCAGAGTTCACGACGTGTCAGCGGGAAGGTGATGCCTCCCCCCTGGCGGATCCGGTCCGCTGGCACGCGTCGCCGAAGGCTCCTGGGGAGGAGCCGACGGCGGCCCCGCCCCGGCCGGGGAAGGTGACGAGCAAGCCCTCGCGGCCCCATCTGATCCGGTCCCCGGCCGACGGCGGGAAACCATGCCCTTGTGGAGTAGTCCGGCTTATCTCGCCCCCCTCTCAAGGGGGAGACCGCGGGTTCGAATCCCGCCGAGGGTACGCAGCGCACCACTACAGGCTCTTGTCGTCCAGGGGTAGGACACCGGGTTGTCAGCCCGTGAACCGGGGTTCGAGTCCCCGCAGGAGCGCTCACGCTTCACCGCTTCCCCCCGCGGGTTCGAATCCCGCCGAGGGTACGTACCACCGCGCACCACACGCGCGCTCGCTCCTGTCGTCCAACGGAGAGGACACCGGACTACGGATCCGGAAATTGGGGTTCGAATCCCCGCGGGAGCACTCACCCCTACCGCTTCCCCGCAAGTGGTGGCCCGGCCCCGCCGGGACGGGATAGACGACCCGGCGGCCCCGCGCCGCCACTGAGCAGATGCTCCGCGTAGACACCACACCAGAAGGGGGCGACGTGTGAAGACCATCCACGCCGCTGAGCTGCCGACGTGGGGCGCAGCCTGGCGGACGACGCTCACCCTCGGCGAGGCCGCCGACCTCATCGGATTCGACGTGTACGGGGACGACGACCTCGGCACCGAACTGACCCGGGCGAGAGTGCCGATCGACGAGATCGGCTTCCTTTACGCGCGGGAGTGGCTGGAAGCCAACGACGCCGAGGACCGGTTCACGCCCCTGGAAGCTGGGCTCGACGCCGGCGCGCACGAAGTGCCGCCGGTGGTGGTCCTGCCCGGCGAGGGCCTGCGCGACGGCGCACACCGGACCGCCCTCGCCGTGGAGCGGGGATGGACCCACGTAACCGCCTACGTTCCTGTCCCCCACGCGCGAGCAATGGGGACGGGGAGGCGGGCCTGACGGCCAGGACATCGTTCCCGGCCCCGCCAGCGGTACCCGCCGGGCGGCCGACCGCCTCGTCATAGACAAGGAAGCAGCACATGGAGCAGCCGACCGACCAGCCGTCCGTACTCGCCCAGTTCACGCCTTCGCTGCGTGTGGAGCGGTTCGACGAGGTGGTGCAGTACGACGACGCGATGACGGCGGAGCCGCCGCAGCGTACGTACGAGCGGCTGTGGCAGGGGCAGTGCGGCCCGGACTTCACCGTCGAGGACGGTGAGACCGTCCGGCCCGTCAGGCTCCGGGCGCGCTGGTTCCAGGACGGCGACGCCCCGCTGCGCTGGATCAGCGTCGAGGTTACCGGCCGGGTGGTCCTGTCCGACGGGAGCTTCGACCACCGTCCCGTCCGGAAGATCTGGACGCACCACCACGCCGAGCTGGGGCAGGTCCCCGACTGGTTCCTCCAGTTCGTGAGCGCCAACCCCCCGGCACCGCGTACCACCACGGCCGGCTGACATACAGCGGGGACCGCTCGCGGCCGCACCGGGCCGCCGACACCTACACGAGCCGAGCGCAGGGCTCCGGCCCGTCGCTCCGGCGACCCGGTGGTGTCCGCCACCGCGGCCCGCACGGCCACGACCCCGCTGCGCCGCACCGGCCGAACGGCCGAGGTCACCGCCCGCCGGCGTCGCCTGCCGACATCCTGCCTCCCGCACGTTTCCCCACCCCTTGGAGGACCATGCCTCACGTTGGATGGCTGCTGGACACGCTCGCTGAATGGGACCCCGATGCCGACCCGCACGACGAGGGGCCGGAGTTCGACTGGCACGACATCGATGGTCTCCTCAGCATGGCCCACAACGCGGGCGTCGTCTGGGCGCAGCCGCTGGCCATCTGGCCGTTGAACGCGCACGAGGCCCTGATCACGCTCGATCTGCCCGACGGCGGGCCGCGCCTCTGTTCGCTGGTCGAGGAAGTCGCCTTCTACCTGCCCTCGCTGCCCAAGCGCACGGTGGCCGACGCCGTCTGGCACGCCCTTACCGCCGTCCGCGATACCGGAGCGAGCCTGGTCGCCGAACTGGAACGCGCCTGCTCCTCATCGCAGGCGCCGTCCAGCACGTACTGACGGGCGCCGGCCCCGGCACGGCTCGCCCCGGGCCGGCGCCCGCCGTGCCCGGAGCAGCAACTGTCCGCGCCGTGCGTTGGCCGGTGTCTTCTGGGGCAGGACGAGCGACCGGTCCACCACCTCGCCTGCCGCGCCCTGTACGGGATCGGCCGGGATCCATCGCCACCTCGGCGACGTCGACACCGCCCTCGCCCACAGCTCGCGCCGAGCACCTGCCCACCGCCGAACGCTGGGACCGCGCCGCCGCGCTGATTCCGTCCGCGCCCTCCGCCCAGTTCGCGGGGTATGCCAACGGCGGTACCGCCGAAGCGGCACCGCCGTTGCCTCGGGGCGCCCGACGGCGCTCTGCCCCGCTGGCCTGGGATCGCGTTGCCCGGTGGCCGGAGGTGTTGTTTCGACTCTGCTGCCGAGGCAGCAGGTCCGGCGCCGCGTGCCCGAATCTGCGGCGCCACATCGAAGGTAGCAGCAGCCCGCGGCGCTGCCCCGCCCTCTGGCGACACTCCGGCTCCGAGGCCACCGCTCGCGCCCCAGGTGCTGCGCCGTTGTCCGGCGTAGGGGGAGTGCGTCGGCGCCGTGCACCGGCCGGTGGGCGCCGGCTACCGCCCGCGTCCTGATCGACGAGGGCGACGAGGCCGGCGCCTTCGCCCAGTTGCGCCTCGTCGAGCTCGCCGCGCCGCTGGAGGCCCGCCGGCCCTCGGCGCGCGCTGAGCGCACGGGTCGCCGAGCTGCGTCCCGATCTGCCGGGGTCTGAGCGACTACGCGGCACCGCACCGTGGTGTCCCCCCCTCCGACCTGCGTAAACCCGACGCGAACCCTCCCGGCCGGAGGCCGCCGACGCTGGGGCCCGTACGGCTTCACCGGGCCGCCCCGGCGCCGCGCCGCCCCTCGGCCGCCCGTACCCCAGTTCCTGGCCGGCGACCTGTCGGCGTGATGTCGTCCAGGGCCCTGCGCCGGCTGGTGTTGCCCGGGGGAGCGGCAACACGCTGCGCCCTTTCACACAGCGGGTGTTCGCCAACCTCGCCGACGGGGCGGGTCCGGCGGCGATACTGCGGTGAGGCGATCCGAGTGGCGCGGAGGAGCAGGTGACCCAGGACGAGATCCGGCACCCGGCGCTGACCGGCGCGCCCTGGCCGGTGATCGGCGTGCGGGTACGCCACGAGGACCGGCGCCCGCGGGCGGCTTCCTGGCGCCCGGCCCCGCTGGCCGTGCCGCAGGACGTGCTGCTGCCCTGTGCCTGGCCGGAGTTGGAGGGCCTCGCGAAGATCGCTGTGGGCCTGAGCCGGGCCCGGGTCTACGTGCGCGACCTCGCCGAGGACGAGCCGGACGGCCGGCTCGTGCTGTGCCTGCGGGGCGCCCTGGGCGCGATCCAGGTGCAGGGCCCCTTGACGCCCGTGGCCGACGTCCTGGCCGCCCGGACCCGCGCCGCCATGCTGCGCGTCGCCGCGGTGCACCGTGAGGCCGGCCGCCCCGAGGAGGCGCGGGCGTGGCGCGCGCGGGCCCGCCAACTCCTCAAGGACGGCCGTGCCGCCCGCCGCGGCCGAAGCGTGCGGGCCATCTCGGCCGGACTGCCCACCCTCGGCGGGCGCCCTTGAACCCGCCCGCGCGGCACCGCGCCGGCTTCGGCCGGTCGCCCCGGCCGCATCCCGCGTCCGCCTCGGGCCGCGTTCCCGCCGGCCTCCACTCTGCCGTCGCCCGCCCGTACCAGCGGCTGTTCGCACGCGCCCCGGGAGACAGCGCCTCCAGCCCGCCTTCTCCGCCGCAGCTCACCACGGCCGGCCGCGCTGCCCGGCCGTCCCGGCGCCGGCCTCTGCCGCACGGCCGGCCAGCAGGATCAGCACCAGTGTCCGTTCTCCGTGAACGTCGCGAATGTCCCGCTGATCACGGTGAATCGGCCCGGCGGCCGGTGCGCGTTACGGCTGGACGTGCTGGTCGTTGAGGTCGTTATGGGTGTGCGTGAAGGTTCTCAGCTCTGCGTGATGTGCGGTATCGGTCTCCTCGGCGGTACGGCGTATCTCGTCGACGGCGTGCGGCGGCGGGGCCGCCGCGAGGAGTTCGCCCGCTTCTTGGTCTGCGAGTCGTGTTACGAGCGAGGGCTTCCGGACCCGGATACGGGCCGAACCCGGGCGGCCTCCCTGCGGCGGACTGAGTCCGCCGAGTGGTGGGGTCTGACTGGGCGCGGCACGGCTCTCCCGCCCCAGGCGTGCGTCGCCCAGTGCGGCCTGGTCGTGGTGCGCGGCGCGGAGAAGCTCTTGCGGGAGGTGACGTGCTCGCGGGCGTGCCGAACATCCCTCACGCGGAAACGTAACGGGGGGCGAGGATCGGGTCGCCCGTGCGGCGCCTGCGGCACGACCGTGACGGCTGGACGTGCAGATTCTGCGTACTGTGATGGGAAGTGCCGTCAGAAGGCGTACCGCCAACGGCAGGCCCGTCGGCGGACGGATCCGGTCCCGGAGCTGCTGGCGGCGCTGACACCGTTCGTCACCGACTCGACTATCGGACTCTCGATCTCGCAGTCGCTTTACAGGGCATTGAACCGCGTGCACGTCACACACCTGCGCGGTCAGGATCCACGCGCTGCTCTCACCCGGCTCACCCCCATGGATCCCGAGCGGATCAAGATCCCTGACACCGATGGCGGTCGTCGGCTCCGCGCCGCCCTCCGAGGCATCCGGCCGGAGAAACTTCACGTACAGCCGTAACAACACCAACAACCGGCACATCCAGCCGTAACGCGCACCGGCCCGGCCAATTGGCCATGAGCAGCAGGACATTCGCCACGTTCACGGAGAACGGACAGCCCGCCCGTACGCCCGAGCTCCTCGCCGCGCTCACCGCCGGCGGAGCGCCCGGCGTCGACCAGGCGCTCGCGGGTCCGGCCGCGCTGCGGCGCCGGGCCGGCAGCGGTGCGTGGGCGGGTTCGGCTACCGGGGAGGCTGCGGGATGAGCCGGCCGAGGAAACGTGCGACGAGTGCCGACACCACCGCCCATGTCTCCTCGCGGGGGCGGTGGGCGGCGTCGAGCGCGGTGTGCAGGGCCTGGATGGTCGTGTGGGCGTCCGTGCTCACGGAGTAGACGGTCGCCCGGCCTCGGGAGAGCGGGGTGCCGCGGGTGGTGAGGAACTCGTGCATGCACGCGAGCTGGTCGTCGAGTTGGCGGGGGCCGGTGCGCAGGGATGCGTCGAGGTAGTGACTCGGTGAGATGCGGGGCGTCTTCTCGCGGTCGAGGTCGGCGCGCGCGATCAGGGCGACGTGTACGTCGGGGTCGAGACGGCAGTTCAGCGGGGTCCAGGAGCGGACCGTGAAGTCCCTGGAGTCGATGCTGGCGCGGAGCTCCCGCCGTGCGCGGGCAGGGTCCTGGGCGCGTTCCACCTCCCGCTGCGCCCAGGCGATGGCTCCCGAGCGTGGCGCGTCCTGGCCGCGGTCGGCGTGATAGCGGGCGAGGAGCTGCTGGTAGCTGAGCTTGAGGGCGCGGGCGGCCAGCTGCAGCTGGTGAAAGTCGGTCGTCATGAGGCTCCGAGCACCGTGCTCCCGGCGGCCGGTGGCTCAGAAGACAGAGACCGGACACAGCAGTGAAACCCCAGTCCCGATCACCGGGCTTCTGCCGCACCCCGGGCCGGGATCCCGTAAGTGTGCCGGCAAGGACCCTGGAAGGCCCCACAGCATCGCTGCTGCTCAGCCCACCCTAGGACAAACCACCCCACCAGCAGAGCCGGCGCCGGGAGGATTCCCCCGATCGGAGGAACCACCCCGGGACTGCTGCCGGTTGACGCAGCCACCGCGCCGCGCACCTCGGCGTGCCGGCCGGGCGAGGACAGCACGACGTCCTCGCGGACGGCCCACGCTCCGTACGACCGAGACGATCCGACGCAGTCGGCGTGCAGCTCCTTCGCGTTCGTACGCGAAGCCCTCACCGGCGGGCAGCCCTGCGGCACACCCGAGCCCGACCGGCCACCAGCGGCAGAGGCGGGCGCCGACAGGGCCCGCGTACGCGGCGCTACGTCTCCCGAGGAGGAGGCGATGCCGCCGGCTGCCGGGCCGGTGTCCGTCCCGCCACGCCATGCCACTCCGGTGGTAGGCGAGTTGTTCGCCGTTGTTCGGCGGTGTTCACGAACGTTCGGCGGTGTTGTTGCTGGTGTGCCGGCCTGCCGACCGCGGTCGGCAGGCCGCGTGTCCGAAGCGTGGTACCTGCCGACGGTGTCGCCGTGGGGTTGCTGCTGGCGGCCGTCGCGTCCGGCTGCCAGCTGCTCCTGGCCGATGTGTATGACAGGGCCCGGTCGGCCGGGTACGGCGTGGCTCACAGCCCTAGCTGGCGGGAGGGGGCGCCGTGCTGCTCGGCGCCGGGGTGCGAGCTCGGGCGATCCGGTGGTGCTGGGCGGCGTCGCGCAGGACGATACTGGCGCGGGGCTCGGTGCGGCGGTGTGGGCGGTCGGGGACGACGTCGGCGTGGCCGGCCGGGCGTGGGTGGTTGCTCGGCGGTTGTTCACCACGGGCGCGTACGGCTGCCCGCACCGGGCGTTGCCGGTGCTGCTGGCCGCCGCGGCCGCGCCCCGGCCGCGGCGAGTTGTCGACGGTGCGTCCTGTGCCGGACTGGGGTCCACCGCGAGCTCGGTGACGTCGACCAGGCGCGCAAGTTCGCCGCGGTACTGGACCGGCCGAGCTGCCGACGCCAGAGCGTCGGGCCCGCGCGGCCGCCGACACCGCCCGCGCGCTGCTGGACGCCGGCGACGTGTCGGCCGCGTCCGCCCAGCTGTGCCTTGTCGAGTGATGCCCGTGCAGGGCCGACTGAAGGACAAGGAGAGCCGCCGCCTGCTGGCCGCGGTGCGGGCGGCGGCCCAGCACGCGGTGCCCGTCGTGGAAGAGGACGCCGTCGGCGGGTCAGGCCGCTGCGCCCCGGCCCCGGCCAACGGGCCGCTACTCGTGCCGCGGCGCCTTGGTGCCGGTGTCCTGCTCGATCCCGAGGGCCTTGACGACCTCGTCGAAGACGTCGGGGCCGATGGGCGGCCTGGGGGCGTCGAACGGCCAGTCCAGATGGGCGATGACCGGGCGGTAGTGGGCCGGGAAGAGCTCGTGCACGGGCAGGTCGGCGGGAAGGACTCGTGATCCGTACGTTTCGGCGAGGAGCCGGGCCGGCTCCGGGCCGGACCCGTCCAGGTCGATCATGCGCGCCCGCTCGGCGAAGACGAGCGACAGGGCCGCCGACAGCTCGCGGGAGGTCGAGGTCTTGCCTTCGCCGCCTCGGTGGTGGTGCCCGGTGGCGGAGTTGGCCTCGGTGATGCGCCGTACGGCCTCCAGGTCGGGGCGCGCGCTGCGCGGGGCGTTCAGGGCGCGGGCCTGGTCACCGGTCATGCCGGTGGCGGCGACGAGGGCCCGGACGGTGTGGTCGGGCAGGCCGGCGGCGAGGTTGTCCAGGCGGTCGGTGGCCGAGGTGCCGGGTTCGAGGCCGAGGAGCTCCATCGCGCGGTGCTGCTGGACGCCGGCCGCCGCGGCGACGCGCTTCACGTACCCGTCGAGCCGCTCGTCGGGGCGGGGCAGGGGAGCGGCGGGGATCCGGGCGGGCGGGCCCTGCTGCCGGCCTGCGCGGGCGGCGACGGCGCGCCGGGCCTGTTCCAGGGTGATGCCGGGGTGGGCCCGCTGGTACGCGCGTACGGCGCGGTCCTGCTCGCGGTGGTGGCGGTGGGTCATGACGTCTCACGTCCTTTGTCGGCCTGCTGCCCCACACGCGCCGGCCGTCCAGGAGGAGGGCATGACGGAGTTGCTCGCGCGAGTCTCAGACGTCTTCGGTCCCCTGGCGACGGTGTGGGCGTCGAGGTGGTGGTGGACCGGGCGCGGCGCGGTTGCCCTGTGGTGCGCGGACATCGTAGCGACCGCTTCGGACGCGCGGTGCTCCCGCCCGGGCCGGGGCGAGGGGGCGCTCACGTCTCGTCCCAGTCCTCCCAGCGAGGGCAGCTGAGGCGGATGTTGAAGGTGTACGTGGCGTCGCCGGCGAGGACGAGGCGGACGATCGGCGCGTGCTGGTGGGTGGTGAGGAACTCGCAGACGGCCAGGCTGGCGTGCGTGCTGTCGTCGGCGGGGTGGCCGAGGGGGCGGAGCGGTTCGCCGGGGTAGGGCGGCCACTGGTAGGCGCCGAGCACCTCGGCGTGCGTCCACGTCCAGCTGGTGGCGGCGGTCGGGGTGGCGGCGCGTACGCGGATCACGTCGGCGTCGTCGGGAACGAGGGCGCGCAGGGTGTCGACGGCGGGGGTGCGGCGGGGCTGGTCGGGGCTGGCGTATGGGCCCATGTGCGGCGGCTCCTGTGGTTGTCGGCGGGATGGGATCGCGGGGCGGGCGTCTGCCGGTGGAGGACGCGGCCCCGCGCGCGGTGCCAGAGCCGTTCCTCGCGGCGGCGGATCTGGCGGCGTGGGCCCGGGGCCCTTCTGGCACGGCGATGGTGAAGCCGGTGTCGACTTCGAGTCCGCCGCCGAGCGGCGGACCAGGCACAGATCCGCTCGGCGCGGGCGCGGGCGGAGGCTGTGGGGTCAGGGGGCGGGGAAGGGGGCGATGCGCTCGATGTGGGCGAATTCCACGAGGTCGGCGGACCGGTGGGTATGCGCCTTGTCGATGGAGGAACGGGGCGGTGACTGGTCGGTCGTGGCCGGGGAACTGCTGGGGGTCGCCTGGCTCTGCAGGCTGTGGCCGGGGCGCACGCTGCCGAGGGGGCTGCGCGCGGGCCCGCGAGGAGAGGCTCGCCGACGAGGTGCTGGATGAGGCGGTCGCGGGGTAGACGGCTGCTCGCTCTGTTCGGGTACGAGGCCCCGGGTCTGCTGTGCGTGCTGGTCGTCACCGTCCACGGCGCTCCGGGCGGCGGGCCGTTGTGCTGGGTCCGGGCGGTCCTGGAGCTGGCCGGGAGGCTGTGGGCGTGGCCGTGTTCCGCCGTCGCGGACTTGCGGGTGTACGGCCGGCTGCTCGCCGCCCGCCTGGCCGCGCGCTCGCCTCCGGTAGCGACGGCGCGGCTGCGGTGGAGTGGTGGGTCCGGTGGTCGAGGCCACCGATCGGCTGCCGGCCGCCCGCGGTGCTGCGTACGGGGGCGGTGGCGGCCGGCGGGGGTGATGCGGCTGCCGCGGGTGTGCACGCTCCGCCGGTGAGAGTCCGTGTGCTGCGGTGGGTGCTGCTGCGCCTTGGCCGGCCTGGGAGTTGCCCGGGTTCCTTACTTCTCGGGGGTGGTGGGGCCGGCGGCGTCGGCGGTCCTGCGCAGGCCGTCCAGGCGGGATGCCCTGGCCAGTACCGCGGTGGCGGTCTGTGCGGCGGCGGCTGCGTGGTCGGTGAGTTTGCTGCTGCCGGTGGCGGCGTCGGCGAGCTGTTCGGCCAGTTCGCTCAGCTGTCGGGCTTCCTTGGCCACCAGGGCGGCCTCGTTGCTGATCTGGTCGGCCACGGTGTCCCCCGGGGTCGGGGTCCACCAGAAGATGCGGCCCATCTCGTCGGTGCCGTCCGGTTCGGTGAAGGAGCCTCGGGAAAGGCTCATTTCGATGGAGCCGGGGGTGGTGCCGCGTGCGGTGGCCAGGTGGTTGACGTAGTAGCGCTTCTTCTGGGTGGCGGGGTCGATGGTGGGGGACGTCGGGAGCCAGCGGCCCTTGCCCTGGGTCTTGTTGACGGGGTGGCCGTGTTCGTCGAGGTAGCCGAGGGCCTTGCCCAGGGCCATGACCACGCTCACCGGGTAGCGGGGGCGGGGGTGTTCCAGCACCTCCGGGCCCAGCCCGGCGCCGATCGCTTCGGCGACGGCGTGCAGGGCGGGTTTGTGGTCGGGCGTTTTTCCGCCCATGGCCGCCTGGACGGGGGGCTTGTGCCACTTCTGCGGGGCGCTGCGGCTGAGTCCGAAGGCGCGGCTGATGTCGCTCAGGCTGAGCGGCTCGGTACGGCGGGTCAGGTCGATGTCCGGGGTGTTGTCGTCCATGGGGAGATCCTCTTGCCGGCTTCCTCTTCGGGGTGGGCGGGGTGAACGTGGCCGGTGCCTATGGCTCCTCGACGAACGCGGCGGCGCGCGCTTCCTGCGCCTCGTACGGGGTGACGAGCGTGCCGGTGTCGCGCATGGAGAGGTCGAGCGCCAGGGCGGCGAAGCTCATGTCCACGGGGGTCCTCCCATCGCGGTCGGGGGCGCACTCGTCGGGGGCGGTGCGCTTCGAGCCGCCCTGTGTGACTCTTAAAACTATACAGCACGTGGCGAGTGCGCGCAAGCTTTAAGAGGCAAAGAGGGGTCGTGCGGGGCCTTCCGCCCGCGGCCTCGCGCGGGGAGCGGGTATGCCGCGCGGGAGTGGGCGGTTCAAAGGACGCGGCCGAAGCCGGGCGGGGCTGGATCCGGATGGGCTGGGCCGGAGGGCGGGTCGGGCTACCAGCGGGGGCCGGTGAAGACGACGGCGGGAGCCTCGCCCTCGCGCGGCGGGCATCCGCCGTAGGGCTGCTGGCACAGGCCCCGGCAGTGGCGGCAGTCTCCCGACGTGTGCGTGCACGGGGTGCCGCACGGGTTGCCGGTGCGCTCGCGGACCAGCTCGACCTGGTCGGGCCAGATGCCGCCGTCGACGCCGGGGAAGAACAGCAGGCCGTCCAGCTTGCAGGCCACGGCCCGGACTTCGCCGTGGTGCTGGGGGTGCAGGATGCGGACGGTGTCGCCGGCGTGGTAGCGCATGGTCGTGCCTCCGGGGAGTGAGGGGTGGGCGGCTGGCGGGACCGCTGCTCACGGGGGAGCGGGCCCGCTGGCTTGGGGGTGAAGAGGCGCGATGCCGTTCGTGTCCGGGCGGTTGGTGGCCCGGGGCCGGTCAGATGAGGCCGAGGGTGGGCCACATCGTGAGGGTGCTGAGCTCGATGACGCCGTCGGGGTGGCGTTCGAGGATGTGGGACTCCTCGCGCAGGACGTCGTCCTCCAGGCGGACGCGCAGGGCCATGCGGGGAAAGTCGCGCATCGGGTGGCCGTCGAGGTCGGCGAGGGTGACGTACCAGTGCTTGCCGGTGAGGTAGAGCCGGTCCCCGGGCTGCGCCTGGTCGATCAGGGCCTGCCGGAGTCGGTACTCGGCGAACTGGTAGGGCTTGATGGCCTGCTGGAGGGCGCGGAAGGCGCGGGCGTCGTCTTCGGTGGCGCCGGGGTCGTGGAGGGCGCTTTCGAGGTCGGCGAGCCGGGCGAGCTTGTCGAGGAAGCCGGGGAAGGCGGGGGCCCGGCCATCGGCGGACAGGAGGTCGACGTGTTCTCCGCAGATCGCTTCGCCGCCCTGATCGGCGGGGAGGGCGGAGGTGAGTACGGCGACGTGCTGGCCATCGATCTCGTAGACACGCCGGACGGTGGCGGGGCGGCCGAGGTGGTCGGTTACGGCCTTGCCGAGCCAGGGGGAGTCCGGCAGGGCTGTGGCCTGGGCGGTGAGTTCGTGGTCCACGTGCTGCTCATCTCCTCGATGGCGAAGTCCGGGGCGCGGAGGTCCGCGCCCCGGGGCGGGCTATGCGTGGCCGACGGAGTCGGTGGTGACCGTGATGGAGCAGAGGTCGATGTCGAGCTTGACGGAGATGAAGCCGGGGGCCTCGGACGGGCCGTTGTAGATGCCGGGGAGCTTGCCGGAGCCCCAGACGATGCGCTGGCCGGGGGTGAGGGTGAGGTGGGTGATGGACATGTCCAGGTCCTTCCGGTGGTGCGGGCGGGTTCCGCGTGGGTTCCCCCCGCGCTCCCTGTTGACTCTTAAGACTATACATAGAATTCAGGGGAGGTGCAAGCCTTAAGAGTCAAAGCACTGTGCCCCGGTGAGGCGGGAAGGTGTCGCGGGCCGTCTGCTCGGGCGGCGCCCGGCCGCCGCGTGATGACCCGTCGTGGTGCCTGCGGTGCCCCGATGCGGCGGCCCGGCCGTTGCCGGGCCCCGGAGGTCACGGTCCAGGCCGGGTGAGGCGGGCAGCCGCTTCCGGTCCACCGTGGCGGGCGCCGCCGAAGGGCTGGCGCTGGTGGTGGGCGGGGTGCGGCCGGGCCGCACCGGCCGGGGGCGTCAGGCGCGGTTGAGGGCGATCGCGGCGAGGAGGGGCGTGCCGTGGTACTCGCGTCCGGCGTAGGTGACCGAGATGCGGGCGGGGCGGCGCTCCTCGGAGGGGCCGTAAGTGGCGAGCAGGGGAGCGGTGACGGCACTGACCGCGGTTCGGCCGGGGCCGCCGGTCCAGCTGACGGACAGCTCCCACATCGCCTTGCCCCGGCCGGTGCGCACCGAGAACTTCACGCCGGGGAAGGCTCGGCGCAGCTGCTTACGCAGGTGGACGGCGGCGACCTTGGGGAGCAGGGTGCCGGTGGCGTACTCGCGTTCCCGTTCGCTGACGACGGGAGTGACAGAAGTGTGGCGGACGTGGATGTACGGGCTCGGCCTGCCGTCCAGGGTGAGCAGTTCGTAGCGGCGGGCGGGGCGGCCGAAGAAGGCGGAGGCCGTGCAGTGACGGCAGTTGCACGGCGAGACCAGCCACTGGCCGTGGCCCTCTTCGAGGGTGCCCTGGTAGGTCACCTTGGTGCCGGCGGGCAGGCGCAGGGCGAGGTAGGCGGCGGAGGCGTCCATGGGGCCGGTGGCGGTCGTGTACATGGTTCCTCCTGGAGTTCCGTTCCCGCGTTGACTCTTAAGACTATACAGGCGAGTAGGCTTGAGCGCAAGCCTTAAGAGTCAACGCGATAGGGTTCCGGACGGGCTTCGCACCCGCGCCGCAGGGCGCTGCGAGTGCGGGCGACCCGGGCGGCGCCGGGGCCCCGCTGCGCACTGCGGGAATCAGATCCGGGTCAGTCGCCGCATGAGGGTCACGGGCGCGGGGATCGTGGTGCGGGCGTCCGGGCCGGTGGCGGTGCGGACGCGGGCGTGGCCGCCGAGCGTGTCCATGACCCGGCTGCTCGCGTCGGTCAGCGGCCACGGGCCGTTCCACCATGAGCTGTTGGGCGCGCACGCAAGGGTCAGCGTGTAACGGCCGTCGGCGCGCAGCGTGGGGGTGAAGGAGTGGCGCAGCTGGAACTCGTGCCAGTAGTCGTCGTACGCCTCGGCGGGGTGTCCCGCGTAGGGCTCGCGGGTGATCTCGACGTCCTCGCGGCCCAGTGCCCAGGTGATGCGGTGCGCCTTGTCGTCGAGCCAGGCGAAGACGCTGGGGTCGGCCGAGGTGACCGTCCAGATCTCCTCCTCGGTCCACTTGCCGCCGTCGGCCGCCGGGAGCTCCTTGGGCCCGACTCCGGTCACCACGGCCGTCTGCGTGCCGTCGGCGTTCTCGCGCAGCCACGCGCCGCCCGTGACTTCGGTGAAGTCGTCACCGGGCGTCCAGGGCGCCGGTGCGTCGGAGAAGGCCCCGGCCGGGAAGGTGTGTTCCACCTCGACGAGGTGGGCGAAGGGCGAGGTGCTGGAAGGTGCCTGGTGGGCCGCGCGGAGGATGTTGCGGGTGAGGCTGCGGTTCATGGCTGGCTCCTGGAGTTCCGTTCCCGTGTTGACTCTTAAGACTATACAAGCGAGCGGGTTTGAGTGCAAGCCTTAAGAGTCAGTTGTGGGGTGGGCCCCGGTCGCCGTACTGCGGCGCGTCGCCGGCGCGCGGGCGCGGGCTGACCGGGCTGCACCCGGGGGCCGTGGTCCGTCCGGAGGGTCAGGAGGTGGTGAGGATGTAGGTGTGGGTGTGCAGGGTGTTGGCGATGACGTAGCGGGCGTGGATGCGGCCGTGAGTGCGGTCCAGGGTGATGCGGGCGGCGCGGTAGCGGTGCGCGGTGCCCTGGAGGGAGGCGCGGACGTCGGCGGGGCGCAGGCCCGGGACGGGGCCCCGGGGGCTCCCAGCGGTATCGCCGAGGACGGCGCCGAGGCGGTCGAGGGCACAGCGGTACAGGGCGGCGCCGGCGGCCGGGCGGATGTCGAGCAGGCGCAGGGCCTCGCCGCTGCCCAACAGACGGCCGGGCAGGGGCTCGTAGGCATCGGGCCGGGCGGGCGTGAAGACCGCGCGGGGGTCGGCCAGCAGGCCGCGTACGGCGTTGTCGTCGATCCCGGCCGGGGCATCGCCGCCGGGGACGGCCCACCGCTGGGTGTGCCGCAGGCCCCGGTACCAGGTCCGGCCGTCACCGGTGCGGACGATGTCGTGGTCGGCGAAACGCCAGATGGCCGGTGTGGAGGCGGGCATCACGTGTACTCCTGGGGCGGGGTGAGAGGTGCGGGGTGAGGCGGGCCGCTGCCCGGCTTCCACGGGGCCGCTCCGGCGTGCCCGGAGCGGCCCCGTGGAAGCCGGGGCTCACGCTCCGGACGGGGCCGGGGTGCGGGTGGGCAGGGGGACGGGGTTGGCCATCGGGTCGTCGAGCTGGGCGTACCAGTCCTCGTCGTCGGCGAAGACCGTGCCGCACCCGGCGGTGCAGGCCAACTGACCGGGCTTGAGGAGCTTCTGCCCCTCGTGCACGGGCGAGCTGAGGTAGCCGACTGCCGAGCCGTGGTTGCAGAATCCACGGTCGCGCACGGCGTGCCAGGCGTCGGCCTCGGCGTTCATCTGCGCCATCTCCAGGTCGACGTCCAGGCGCTCGGTGTAGATCGCTTCGAGTTCGTCGCTGCTGTTCTCATCGGTGTACACAGGCCCCTCCAGGCGGTCGTCATCCCGTGTGTTGACTCTTAAGACTATACAGTCAAGATGATGTGAGAGCAAGCCTTAAGAGTCGAAAATGCAACCACCGCCCGCGCGATCCCGCTGAGCGCGCACCTCTTCACGCAAGAGTGCACATCACCTCGATTGACTCTTAAGGCTTGCCCCTGCTTCGATCTCTATGTATAGTCTTAAGAGTCAAAGGGGGTTGTTCCTCCCACTACTGCTGAGGAGTTCGTCATGGAAACCAGTGACCTGCGGAGCAACATGATCAACGCCATCAAGGCGTCACTCGGCAGTAGCTACCGGGGCGGCGACGTGGCCGTAGCGATCGTCTGCCCGGCCGAGGCGTTCGCGGACGCTCCGCACTGGTCTCCTGGTGCCGATTTCGCCGCAGTGGGACGGGAGAGCGCGGGATCCAAGTGCTGGGAGCGGCACAACGCCGATGGCACGGTCACGGTTGTTGCGGCCGGAGTGGGGCCTGTTCCCGAGGTGTGGACGGTGACCGCCGCGCCTGATGACTTCGACGGGTGCGGTCTGGGCAACAGCATGCACGGCATCACCTGGATGCAGGACGTGCCCGGCGCTGTCATCAACCGGGAGCCTTACGCGGGGCACCCTGCGCAGGCCGTCGCCCGGTACTGGGACGCCTTCCAGCAGGAGTGGGGCGTGATGCCCCGGGGCGAGGTCCAGGAGGGCGCCGGGTGGATGTTCGGGTCGGGGAAGGTGTGGTTCTACCTGGAGGCGCGGGTGGAGGACAGCGGCGTACTGTTCGAGGCCGCCCGGGAGCTGTGCGAGTCCTTCGGAGCTACGGCGCGGGTCTATCCGTACAACCCGGGCACGAAGTCCTATGACGGGCCGGACGTGTATCCCGAGTACGTGCAGCGGTAGGCAGATCGACCCCGTCCGGGCGGACCTTCGTTCCGCCGCAGTCCTACCGCTGGGATGCGCGCACGCCCCGCAAGGACCGCCCCGTGCGGCGCTCCCCGCACGCCCGAGCGGTGGAGCCGCCGCCGAGTATTTCTACTTTGCATAGGACGAGATCTATTTCCCCTGTTCAGACCCGATGCCGAGCTGTGCTGTACGCGCATTCCGCATGTGGTGTCCCCTCAAGGGAGAACGTCGAATCGCATCGCAGCACCGAGCACCACGACCGACGCCTCCTTGTGCGCCCTGCCGTCTGGCCTTCGGCGGCCGGCCCGTCGGAGGCGCCGCGGCTCTGGAGTACGAAGGCCCGATGGGGCACCGTCGCATCCCGGCGCACATCGTCCGCACTCAACTCGAAGCCATGCGAATTGAGTTGAGGCTTTCGCGCAGAGGCGAGGCGAACTCAAATCTTCGTCTAACGATCTTCGAATGACATCAGGCCGGCGGCCCGGAACTGCCGACACGCCCCAACCCAGGCCCGAGCCAACGCCGTTCACACCCGAGCCCCTCGAACCCGTACCCGTCCACCCGCCCCCGCCCCGTCCTCTCGCCAGCCCCGAGCGGAGCGAGGCACACCCGCCTCACACATCCCAGAGCGCGGAGCGCTCCCCATTCAAGATCACCAAGACCCATCACGTACAGTAATCAGAGCGCGGAGCGCTCGACCTCCTCCATACACCGTTCCGGATTGCGAAGCCATCCGGAACCCACCCAACTCCGCAGCGCAGCGGAGGAGTTGACCCCCAGCCAGATCCCGGGCGCGGAGCGCCCGGCACCCCTCCCCACCAGCACGGGCGCAGCCCGTGCCAGCCCCGGCGCAGCCGGGGCCACCGGGCCGGAGGCCCGGCAACTCCCGTGCGAAGCACGGGAGTTAGCAGTACGCACCCGCGAAGGGCCGAAGGCCCAAGCCCCCTGGCCGAAGGCCAGGGGGTTACCCGGCGTAGCCGGGGCTGCGGACGATCTCGGAGTACACCCCGGCCAACCGCTTCGCCGACCTGGGCTGGTCCACCACACAGGGCGCGGC
>NZ_JBFAZD010000052.1:0-31651 GCF_040681655.1 Streptomyces sp. NPDC051662 | reverse complement strand
CATCTCGAAGCGTGGAGAACGGCCGCCCCAGCTGTCCCGAGAAGAACCGCAGATCAGCAGGTCGGGTGACCAGCGAGGATAAACGCCAAGCTTAGGCCCCTCCGGACCGACCGCGCGTTGGCGGTTTGGCTCCCTGGAGTATCAGGGGTAGAAGCGGCGGATCCAGTGGCGGTACGGGCCCACCGGGCCGTCCTGGTTGTTGAGTTTCGGGTGAGGAATGAATCTCTTGTGGTTCCAGATGGAGAGGTCCTGGCTGGACACGTTCCATCCGAACTCGTGCATCGCCCGGGTGAGGACGGCTGAGACAGGACGGGCGATGTTGCTGGACAGGATTGCGGGCACGGCTGTGCTGATCGTGAGGTCGACGCGGGTGATCTCCCAGAAACGGATCCGCCAGGGGGCGATGGGGGTGGCGGTGGCCCATTGGATGGCGTGGACGCCGTACTGGGGGAAGTCGACGGTGGCGTAGATGGCTCCCGGACCGATGAGGGTCATGGTCAGTTCCATCCGGGTGTCGCGCAGGAGCGGCAGGTGCCGGATGCGTTGGATGCCGGTGATCGTGAGCTGGACGCGGGCGGTGGTGTCACCGAACTCGGGTGGTGCCGTCTCCTGGATGGTGACCCCGTGCATGTATGGGAAGTGCTGGTAGTCGACGGCGTTCTCCACGAATTCCTGGGGGTTTCCTGTCAGGTCGATGGAGCGGTGCAAGGGGCCGGCGTCGATGCCCTGGGTCTGTGGCAGGTCCCAGGTAGGGGTGGGCTCGTCGGGGTGGTGCCACACCCATACGATTCCGAATCGTTCTTGGGAGGGCAGCAGTTCCAGGCCGGTCTTGGGCGGTGTGCCGTAGGGGGTGCGTACGCAGGTGCCCTCGGTGTCGAAGGCGAACTGGTGGAAGGGGCAGACCAGGAGTTCTCCGTCGACGTGGCCGCCCGCGCCCAGGTGGGCGCCCAGGTGGGGGCAGTGGGCCTCCTGCGCTTGCAGGATCCCGGAGCGGGTGCGATGGACGACGATGTCGCGGCCCATGAAGCGGTGGGTCTGTACAGATCCCGGCTTCCACAGAGTGGAGGGGCCGAGGCAGAACCAGCCGGTGGGGTAGGGCAGTGGCGGCTCTGAGGCTTGGTAGGGGGGTGTGGGGGGATCGCCGTGGCGCACCGTGTAGCGGTACTCGGACATGGGAGGCTCCTTGTTCAGTTCGGACAGGACCGCTGAGGACCGTTTCGGCGGTGGCTCCGGTACGCGGCGTATTTCGGTGGGTGGCCGACGCCGCAGGGGATGCGTTGGGCGCGGTTGCCCGTCTGGGAGCGGTTACGCAAGGGCGGGGGATATCACTCCCGGGTAGCCGGGAGAGCCGGTCCCGACCGAGATCTGAGACCGCGTGTTCCTGCGCTGTGGAGAAGTCGTGCGGCTGGGTCTCGGCCGTGGCGCGGGTGGAGGCTGGATGCAGTGCGGAGTGCGGGGCGGAAGGCGTGGTCATGGCACTGTCTTCCGTTCAGTGGTCGCGACGGCTGATCATCTCGGCCAGGGTGGCGAGTTCGGCCGCCGCCACGGGCGCCGGCCGGCTCAGGGCGAGGCGCTCGCGGGCGTCGGCGCTGTGGCGCAGGGCGCGTTGCAGGGTCCGGACCCTGGCGCCGCTCTGTTCGATCAGCTCGGCCGCGTGCCGGCACTCCTGTTCGCTGGGAGGGGTGTTCCCGCGGTAGAGGGCGCGCAGGGCATCGCCTTGCGGGGTGTGTCCGGCCATGGCGGAGGCCACCGGCAGGGAGACCTTGCGCCGACGCAGGTCGGAGAGCGCGGGTTTGCCGGTGATCTGTTCGTCGCCCCAGATGCCGAGAAGGTCGTCGACGCACTGGAAAGCGATACCCAGGTGCCGGCCGAAGGCCCGCAGATGGCCCACGCGCTCCGCGTCCGCACCGCCTGCGGTGGCGCCGAGGGCACAGGCGCAGGCGAGGAGTTCCGCGGTCTTCCCCGCCGCTACGGACAGGGCCCGGTCCTCACTGACGTCGGTGCCGGTCTCCAGAAGGGTGTCGAGGTACTCGCCCTCGATCAGTTGCTGGACGCTCTCCAGGAGGATGGGGATGGTGTGCTCGGCGCGGGGGGCTTCGGTGAGGGCCTGGACGGCGGCGAAGAACAGGGCGTCGCCGGCGAGGATCGCCGCGGGAATCCCCTTGGCGGCCCACAAGGCGGGACGGTGCCGACGCACGGGGTCGTGGTCGATGATGTCGTCGTGGAGCAGGCTGGCGTTGTGGATCAGTTCCACGGCCACGGCGGCGAGACGAGCCTGTTCCGGGTCGCCGCCGACAGCCTGGCAGGCCAGGAGTGCGAGGGCGGGGCGCAGGGCCTTGCCCTCGGCCGGGCGGTCGAGGTGAATGCGGTCGTCGGTCCACCAGCCGAAGTGCATTCCGGTGATGTGCCGGATGTGCGCGGGCAGGTGGTTGACCTGGGAGCGGATCAGCGGCCTGATGGCGCTCGCGCTGTGGGCCAGGATGCTCTCGCAGTCGCGGGGTTCGTCGGACACCGGGCCTCACCTTCGTGTGGCAGTGCGTCAGGTTGAGCAGGTGGTGGCCGGGTTCGGGACGGATCCCTTCGCTGTCCCGGTGGCTTTCAGGGCCGGGTGGCCTGGGATGCCCGGAGGCTGTCCGGTGCCGCAGTGGCGGGGTGAGCCTTCCCCCGCGGGTCCAACGGAGAGGGCGTCAGCACGGGCGGCCCTTTGGAGGTAGCGGCTGTGTTGCGCTCTTCCCGGCCTTCGGGTCGGTACTGGTTATTTGCGTGGTTGGCGCAAGGTACGTGGTTGCGCGTCGGGGGTTGATCGGCATGGTAAGCGGATGACATGGGTGTCGCGGCATCAGTACGACCCGGCGGTCGGCGGGCCGCGGACTGGAGCTTTCGTCGGCCGCTTGCGCGGGTACTCAGCGCTACAGCCCCCATACCAGCACATCCGTGGCCGTCCGGGGACGGCGCGCGGCCTGGGTAATGGGGGCACGGGCCCGCTCCGTGACTCCGGCTCACGCTCCGGCGCCCGTATCTGCCGCAGCGCTGCCGGGCGCAGGCCATACGCCCACGGCACCGAGGCGGGTTCGCTGTCGGCGGTCGGCCGGGCCGGTGCATCCCCTGTCGGTTGCGGTCAACTTTCCAGATCCGGGCGGCACGGGCCAAGGCCGGCCTCCGGGTTCACAGACCGGAGCGTCTGTCCCCGGTCGCGCACCGGGAGAGTCCCGCCGGCATCGCGGTGCGGCGCCCGCATCCGCACCGTTGCCAGGCCGACCCGGTGATGGACCGCCCGCCGCCTTGGCGGCCAGTTTCTCACAGGATTCCCTCGTGGGGCCGGGCGGCGGGAACGGTCCCGGCAGTGCGGCGGGCGCACATGCAGCGCCCCGGCGCAGACGGCCGGCGCTCAATGCCTCCCAAGCCCCCGCAGACGGGGTTGCCGCACACGACTGTACTGGCGTGCACTGAGGGGAGGAAACACATTCCGTCCGAACTCCGGCCCCAGGACCGGAGCATCGCGGGCGATCAGAATGCGCGTGCTCGCATCCCAGCAGGGAGGAACACCTCCTGATGAGTCAGCCCCCACCGCAAGGCGGCATCATCCGGTATCTCGGCGGCATCGTCGATGACGTCAAAGAGGCCGTCAACCGGCTCATCGAGCGTGCGGCGGAGCTGGAGGACAGGTTCCAGGCAGCGTTCATCTCTCTGCTGGAGGGGAACGCGGAAGGCTACGCGTCGATGCCCTCCCGACGCTCCGCGGGTGAGGGGGGACGCGACGGCGGAACTGGATGGCCTTCGCGCGGAAATAGCCACTCTGCGGGCGGATATCGCCCGCCTGTCCGAAAATTCGCCAGCATATGGCTGACCCGATGAGCCACAACGGGGACTGTGGTGGCAATGTGTCCGGTCCGCCGCCGGGCACCGCTGGGGAGCGGCTTCTCGTCCGGGGGGAGGACGGGCTGCTGATGGATTCGCTCGCCTGCCGAACGGTCTCCCTGGCGGAACTGGCCGACGACGTACGGTGCGGGCGCCGATTCCGGGCCCGGGAGGGCGCGAGCGGCAGCGAGTGCACCTACCAGGTCCTCGTCCAGATACTCCTCGCCACCCTCGCCCCCGGGGCGACGGCAGGCGCGCTGTCGGCCATGACAGGGCTGCCGTCCGCCGTCCGCGAGGGCTTCCCGACCGGCCGGACCACGTAGGACAGCGAACAAGGGCCGGGCGAGCCGGGAATCCAGCGGGGCCCGGGGAGTTTTCGTCGGCACAGCTCTCCCCTTGCGCCGCGCGAAGTTCCCCGTACCGGTGGCCGTGGGGCCGCCCTGTCACTGGAGGCTGTGTGTACGCTCGCGCGCGGTACGTCTCGGCTGTCCTGGGGCGCCTGCTCGCCGACGGGTTACGCCGCCCCGGGCGCGGGAGCTCCGAGGAAGAGAGCGGGCAGGCTCGGGCACGGGCGGTAAGGGAGTCGCTGCAGTCGCTGGGCCCGTTCTACATCAAGGTCGGGCAGATGCTCTCCACCCGCCCCGACTTCGTGTCCCCGGCGATGATCGCGGAGCTCCGCCAGCTCCACGACCAGGTCACCCCGGTTCCGTTCGAGGTGTTCGAGCCGGTCCTGGCAAAGGACTTCGGTCCCCGCTGGCCGCGCTTGTTCCGCGATATCGACACCGATACGCCGCTGGGTGCAGCCTCACTGGCCCAGGTGTACCGCGCCGACCTGGCGGACGGCACCCCGGCCGCGGTGAAGATCCAACGCCCCGGCGTCGAGCGGATCATGGCCCAGGACATGGCTGTTCTACGCCGGGCGGCGCGCCTGACCGCGCGGGCCGCGCCCCGGTTCACCACGGTGATCGATGTGCCCGCCATGCTCGGGGTGCTCTTCGACGCCATGGAGGGCGAGAGCGACTTCCACAAGGAAGCCGCCAACATGCGCCGGGCCCACCGCCTGACGGAGGGGTTCAAGCACCTGACCGTCCCCCAGGTCCTCATCGCTCCCACGAGGCGGGTCCTCGTGCAGTCCCTGGCCCCAGGCACGTCCATCCGCGACGCCGACCCCGCCGCGTTCACCACCGACGAGCGCACCGGCATCAGCCGGGACCTGATGGCGTTCATGTACCGCGGGTACTTCCTCGACCGCTACTTCCACGCCGACCCCCACCCGGGAAACATCTTCGTCGCCCCCGGTCACCCGGCCCACCTGATCGACTGGGGCATGGTCGGCCGCATCGAGACCACCATCAGCAGAAGCCTCGTCCTCGCACTGTTCAATGTCGCCGCCAATGACGGCGCCGGCCTCGCGCGGACCTGGGTCGAGATGGGACACCCCACACCCTGGGCCGACCTCGCCGGGTTCCGCACCGACATGAACACCCTCGTCCCTAAAGCCACCTCCGCCTCCCTGGACGAACTCGACTTCGGCGTCACCCTCACCGCCGTCCTGGTCCACTCCACCCGCCGAGGCATCCGATCCAGCCCCGTCATCGCCCTCCTTGGGAAGTCCTTCGCCAACCTCGAAGGATCCATCCGCCACCTGTGCCCCGAACTGTCCATCACCGACGTCTTCGCCGAGAACCTGCGCACCATCATCTTCGGCCTCGCCCGGGAAACCCTCTCCGAACAGCAAGCCGCCCGCACCGCACTCGACCTCATGATCGCCGCACCCAGCAGCCTCCACCAGGGCCGCGACATCCTGCGCAACCTCGCCGACAACGACCTCACCCTGCGCGTGGCCACTGCCAACAGACCAGGCCGCGCCCGGCCCGCGACCAACCCGAAGTACACCCGAGCGGCTCTGATCCTCGCCGCCGCCATCATCTGGGCCAACCGCAGAAAATGACCCCGGCCCCGACGCCGGCGCACCGCACCGGCCGAGCACCGAATCACACCAACTCCCCACCTCCGAGATTCTGTTCAGTACCACCTCATCGCCACGAGGACACACACATGGACATCAACGATCTACCACGATTCGACGAACCCTGGCCGGTCACGCCCCACCCGCACGCGGCCGCAACCGAGGAGCACGTGCTCCAGTGGGCGGAGGACTTCAGGGTCATTCCGGTCTACAGCAACCGCGAACGCATGGCGGCTATGCGTTCCGGATGGGCTGCCGCCTACACATTCCCCCCGCACACGCCGGTCGAGCACCTGAACATCTGGGCGGACTGCATCGCCATCGCCGAGATCTCCGACGACTACTGCTCGCGTCTGACCTCACAAGGCCGACAGGCCGACTGGGCGTCCCTCGACGTACGTTTGCGCACGGCCAGCCGGACAGGCACCTGCTCGCCCGAGGAACAAGATCCGATGGTTCGTGCCACGGCGGATATGTCCGCCCGCCTAATCGCCGTGGCAGAGCCACTGGTTCAAGACAGATGGGCCGACCACTACGACGCCCTGTGGGACGCCTGGCTGATCGAAGCATCCGGCCGCACATATACGTCCGTCGACGAATACGTGCGCATCCGGCGAGCAGCCATCGGAACGGCCATGGTCAGCGACATCCTGGAGGCCGTCGAAGGGATCGCGATCCCTTCCGATGCCTACAACACGTACCCCTTCACCACTCTGGTCGACGCATACTGCGACATCATGGGCTGGCAGAACGACATCGCTTCCTATGCGCTGGAAGCCGCCAGCGGAGAAGGAAACAACCTCGTCGCCATCCTCATTGAGCAGAACGGGCTCACCACACGGCAGGCAATGATCGCAGCCGTTCACATGCTGGGAAAGCGGATCGCCGACTACACCAACGCCGAACAGAGCCTCCCCGAGTACCTGGAACACTCCAACATTCCGGCATCCGACAGGCCGGGCGTACTTCGATGGGCCCAGGACAATCGTTCGACGATCAACGGAGTGACCTACTGGTATCGAGAGACCGATCGATACAACCTGTCAAAAACCACCCAGGAAAGGCTCATCACCGATACTCCTGGCGTGTGAGAGACGCGCGCCCGGCCCGGCACCAAGGTCATGGTGGCCCCCTGTCCGATACGCGGCGAGACGCTGGCGCACTGGCGCACCAGCCTATTCAACTGGGCTTGCCACCGCTGGAATCTGACCGATCCTGCGCCGGAGCCGACTCACCGGGCCTGGGACATCTCGGAGGTAGCTCTCTTGAACGCGCGGCACACGGGTTTCCACCTCGCGGCTTTGCTGGTGTTGCCCAGGCCCGTCTCTCAGAGTCGCGGAGGTTCAGCCTCTCCACCTTCGCACCGCTCAGTGCCCGCACGACCGGGCCACTCTCCTGCTATCCAGCAGATGCGGCGGCCTTCGCCGGGTCACTCCTCGGGGTGCTCGCGGGCGGACTTGAGGATCAGGTTCCATGTGGGACGGGAGTAGGTCTTGTCCACCTGCGTCTGGAGCTGGGGGATCAGCTCGGCGTTCGTCGCCCCGGGGTTGGCCTTGATGGCCTGTCGCGCGAGGGTCAACCGCTCGTCTCCCTGGTACGGGTAGGCCAGTCCGCGGCGGCCCTTGGGTCGTCCGCCGGCGTGGCCGCGGCCTTTCCGGTCCGCGAGGTACTGCCACAGACGCCACCGTTTCCACTTCGGGCGTCGCCGGGTCGGGAGCTCGTCCCAGTCGTCGGGGTCGGGCCACCCCTCGGGTGGGTTCTTGACGTAGTGGGAGACGGTGGCGGAGTCGGCGAACCCGCAGACCTTCGCCGCTTCGGCCGGGCCCACCATTTCTTCGGGGTCGCCGTCGAGCTTCGGGGGGTTGGTGGTGTTCGCGGCGGCGCGCTGACGCTGAAGCTCGTGGTGCCACTTCGCCCAGACGTCGCCGTCCCAGTGCATCACGCCGTCGATGACCTCGGTGTCGGGATGGCCGTTGTTCTCCCGGTCGGTCCAGAGGTTCTGAAGCGTCGGCTCGCTGATGTTGTGGACCTCGCGCAGGTCGGCGCGTGAGTAGAGCGTGCGGCCGGTCTTACGGTGCACGGTCGCCTCCTGTTCCTGTTTCGGGGTCGTGATCGCCCGGCGGCGTCATTCGGCGTCTTCCAGTTCCGGGGCCGGTACCCATGTGCGGCTGCCGGTCGGTTCGAGCCGAGTGAGCGTGGCTATGTCGTCCAGGGGGACGGCGGCAGCCCAGTCAGCGCGGCCGGGGTGGTCGGGGTGTCGGTCGCATAGCGTGGTGCGGTCTTTCTGGTGAGAGAGACATCGACGGCCAGCGCCTTGTTGCCCTTGTGTGCCGGCCGTCACTCGTTGTCTGGGGTGGTACGGCGTCGGTTCGACGCTCGGCCGGTCGGAGGTTGCCCTACTCCGCTGACGGCGGAATAATTAAACCACCTTTGCTGTGATCGGGGCGGGGCCCTGGTTCGGAGGACGGCGGTCATCAGAAGAGTGCCCCCTGATCTGTCGGGCGCTTGTCCCGGTCGCTCGGCGCCCGGTCTATGCGGAGTTCGTAGCGGGGGCGTCCGCGTTGCGGAGAGGTATGGGGTTCGGCTCGGTAGCGGCTCCAGGCCAGGAGCGGGGCGCCATGATTTACCCACCCCGCCGGGTACAGGGATGTCAGCTGATTCCAGCGGCCCCGGCTCTGGGGGATCTCCCACCGGTCCTTGACCCTGGTGATCGGCGGCAGCGTCCGCCAACCCGGGAACGCGTGGTCGTGTGCGTCCTCCACCGCCTCGTTGTCGCCGTCGCCGTACCCGTGGCCACGGTGGACGGGCCCTTCCCAGCCGCAGGTGAGGCACCCGCCCCGGAACTCCTGCTTGCCCCCCGGCGGCCGGTTGGCCGGCTGCGGGAGGGCAGGGTCGGGCTGTGGTGTGCGGGCGGGTCCAGTTCGTGGCCGAGGTCGCAGTACGCGCCGCCCGGATGTCCGGGCTGGATGTGCCACAGCTGCCCCGCGCTCTCCGGGCGGGCGCGGGTTCGTGCGTTGCGCACCCGCCAGTAGTACGTCTGTCGCGCTCGCGCGCCGCTCGGCTCGGTGACGGTCGCGGTCACGGCTTCTCGCTCCGGGCGGCGGCGAGCACTTCGCGGAGAGGATCAGCGAGCACGGCCTGTTCGTCGGGGGCGTCGAGGAACCGCGGGCCGTATGCCCGGCGGACTGCGCGGCGTGCGTCCTGGTGGCGGTCGAAGTCGGGGTAGTACGACGACCGGTCCAGCACGTCATAGCCGTGCCGGGTGAGGACGTCGGCGATGAGTGACCGGACCTTCACGGGCTCAAGGACGTTGAGGTTCGTCTCCACGGGGGCCGCGAGGAGCACACGGATCAGCTCGGACGCGCTGAGGCGGGGGTGGAGAGGCACACCGATCCGGTGGACGCCGTCTCGCTGTACCTGTCACGGTTGTTTCGGCAGGTACGCGGAGCCGCGGGTGGGGTAGGAGGGACTGGTCCGGTCCGCTCGTCGGCGGACCGGACCAGGGTCAGCTGTGAGGCTCTGCGGGGTGCTGCCGTTAGGGCAGGGGGGCGAGGGGGATGTCGAGGTATGCCTCGGTGCTCTTCGGGGATGAGAGCTCGACGGTGGACGGGGTGGTGTTGGCGTCAGAGAAGAACGGGTCGTGCGAGTCGATGATCAGCTGGAGCTGTCGGCCCTTGCCCAGCACGTAGTGGGCGGGCTGGAGAGGGAAGGTCACCGTGGTGGCCTGACCGGCAGGCCGGCCGGTGACGGTGTACGGGGCGTGGGTGATGATGCGGGCGTTGCCAGTCGCCGGGTTGAAGTCCATCAGGTAGGCGACGATCGTGGCGTCCCCCGCCGCCTGCGGCTTGACGGTGACCCGCAGCTCCAGCTCGCCCTGGACGCGCATCGGCTGCTCCAGCGGCGCCGTGGTCCAGGCCACAGCGACGGCGGCGGTCTTGTAGGTGTGGGGGCGACCCAAGCGCTCGGCCAGGCCCGTCTTGACGAGCTGCGGGGCGACGACGGCCTCGGTGCTCTTGCCCGTGGCGTCGAGGGAACGGGTCCAGCCCGGCTGCGGCTGCCCCTCGGCCATCGTCGCGTCGGCCTCGCCGGAGGCCGCGGCGCCGAGATGGAACCGCTTGCGGGGCAGGACGTACTCCTGCCAGGTGTCGTGGGACAGTTCGGACAGGAGGTTGTGCATGTACTCCGAGCGGACCCCGAACTGGGGCTGCGTCCCGTTACCGGCCGTGCCGCCGAGGTAGTGGTCCAGCCAGCGGTAGGCCGTCTCGGTCGGCTTGGCGATCAGCCCCAGGAGGCCAGGCAGTTCGCCGTTGCCGTGGTCGCCGATCTGGACGAGCAGCGACTTGGGACCCTGGAGGCCCTTGAAGAAGTCGACGACGGCGGGCACCGAGAAGATCGTCTCGTGCCAGTACGTGGTCATCAGGACCGGCAGTTCGTTGTCGTTGTACGCCTTCAGGTACTGCTTCGGCGAGCGGACCCGGGCGAACTCCTTCACCTCGTCGTCGATGGTGTTGCCGCGGATCTTCTCGATGACCCCGCGGAACTCCTTGGAGCACCGCTCCTCGCCGAACAGCGCGACGAGCGCCTCGAACGCCGCGGTGTGCACGGTGCCGTTCTCGTACAGGGAGGCGAACAGGTCTCCCCAGGCGCTGGCGCCCGCCACGGCCTTGACCCGGCTGTCCTTCGCGGCCAGCAGCAGGCTCGTCCCGGCGCCGTAGGACGCGCCGAAGCAACCGATCCGGTCCGCGTCGACGCCCTCCTGTCCGGTCAGCCAGTCGAGGATCTCGACGCCGTCGGCCACGTCCTGCGGCCCGGCGACGTCGATCTCGCCGGTTGAGCCGGCCAGGCCCCGCTGGCTGTAGGCCAGGACGGCGTAGCCGCCGAGCGCCAGGCGCGGGAACATGCCGAGGTAGGCCGTGCGGCCGATCGCGACCAGCGGGGCGGGCATGACGACCACGGGACAGGTCTGGCCCGCGAGGTTGCGCGGCACGCTCAGCGCCGCGTCGATCTGGGTCCCGTCCGCCATGACGATCGGGGTCTCGCGGTACTCGGCGATCTCGGCGTACGTCTCGTAGGTGTCGGCCAGGCCCCATTGGTCGAGCCGGCCGATGCGGCGCGGAGACGGGTCCAGCAGCGCTTCGCGGATCGCGTCCAGCGTGGCAACGTTTTCGGGGTCGAGCGCGAACGGAGCCGCCGAGTGGCCATCAACAGGCATGGGAGTGCCCGCCTTCCAGATTCCAGGAATGTGACGATCTGTCGAAGGCATGCTCTCGCTGATCGCGGCTCACCCCGGGCGGTGAACCTCCCCCATCCCTCGAAAGAATGACCCGACACCGTTCAAACCCCTCAGGTGGGCAGAGGATTGTGCTCTCCTCCCGCGGACGGCAGGGGACGTACACGGCCAAGGACCACAACGGTCCCGAGCAGCCGCGTGGATCACGAGACAGCAGCCTCACATAGGGCCCTGCCTGGCGGCGTGCCGTGGCCTCGCCGTGAGGTGCCGCCCGTGGTCGCGCGGAGCGCGATGGACACTGCCGTCGTGCGCGCAGGGCACGCCCTTGGTGGGCGGAGCGTGGGGTGGGCGGCTCGACGCCGTCCACCCCACGGCCCGGCGGTCGGCGTCCGGCCGGGCGGTGGCTCCCGCCCGGCCGGGGCTGCGGTTCGCGTGCGGCGACGCGGCACCGGGTGAGTACGGTCTGTGCGGTCTCGCCGTAGACGCTGTGGTCCTTGACCGTGCCGGTCAGCTCGACCACGGTGGTGACGGTGGCGTTCGTGGTGATGCGCTCGCCCACGGTGCCCTGCGGCTTGCTGTTCTGGGCGGCCCGCTCGGTGGCCTCCTTCTCCTGATCGCGGTACCAACCCGCGATGGCGGACACGAGCGTCGGCAGGTGGCGCGGGCCGGCTGGCCGCTCACGCGCCATCGGCGCGGCCATACGAAACGGGCTCACGGACGGTGCGTTCGGGACGGAGATGGCCCTCCGCACTGCGGCCGGTGTTGAGGTCTTGGCGTGCAGGTGTCGGAACCCGCGCCGGACCCGGGCGGGGGTGAGTCCGTTCGGTTCGGCCGGCTTCTCCCACGGCCGGCGTAGGTCGGTGGCCAGGGGGCGGGCGAGGCGAAGTCGGGTGTGGGCGGCGACCACGATCCAGGTCCAGCGGTCCGCCGCCTCGGCCGCGCGCATTCTCGGAGCGGTCCAGCCGAGTGTCTGCTTGATCATCCTGAAGAAGTGCTCGATGTCGAATCGCCGAAGGAAGGTCTGCCAGGCCAGATCAGTCTCCGCCGGGCCGGCTGTCGGCCGTGACCACCACAGCCACAGCGGCTTGGGGTCGCTGCCGCTGGGCAGGTGGTCGACCTGGAGGCGGATGACGGTGCCCTCGATGACCGGGAGTCCGCCGGGGTGGTCCCGCCAGGCGGCACGCTGCTGGAGTTCGGGGTGGAGCCGGTCCCGGCCCAGGGCGTGGGCGGTGCCGTAGCGGGTGGTCTCCGCCTTAGTCTCAGCGTCCGGGGCGCCCCAGGTCCGGCTGTCCTTGAAGATGAACTCGCTGCCGTGCTTGGGCGGCCCCGCCCGGCCGGACAGCCCTTCCCCGAGCACACCGACCAAGGCCTCTGTCCTGGACCACCTGGCCACCTGCTCGATCGCACACTTCGCCTGCCACGGCGCCAGCCACCCCACCGACCCCTCCCCAAGCCGACCGCGGTGTTGATGTGCACGCCAGTGATCTTGCTCAGCACTGGGGCGGGGAGACCCGTAGCGAGGGCAAGGAGTGCCGTGTTGTGGGCGGCCTTACTGTCGATGCCGACGCGGCGGAGCCGGATCCCGAAAGTCTTGGAAGCGGCCGGGAGCCCTGGGGCCCGTCCGGGGAACAGCCAACAGGACCTTGAGTTGGAGCGCTGTCGTGCTTCCTCGGCCTGCACAGCGACCAGTCGAGCGAGTGCCGGCGGCATGACTACGGGCTGGTGTCCGAGTCGGATGTAGGACTCGTCCCGCTGGCGTTCGATGTCGTCGATCCTCAGCTGGACGATGCGGGAAATCGGCGGATGCCGGCTCGGCGCGGGCCTGGGCGGCTGCTCTTCCGAGCAGTCGAGGCACGATGGCGGCGAACAGCAATGGAGGGGCATGGGCCGCGGTCAGCCGCAGGGGGTCGGTCGGGTGCGGCGAGTGGTGCCAGGCACTCGGGGCGGCGGCACTGGCCAGGAGAGCGCCGCCGCCCAGCGCTGCGGTCAGGCGGAGCCGCGGCGTCCAGGCTTACTGGCCGCGGCAGGTCCTGAGGTAGCTGAGGAACGATGCCTGTAGCCCAGTCACGTGCGTTTCGTGCATGAGTGCGCTGGTGACGGATCCGCTGCGTGAGGTGAGGCGGTGAAGGAACGTGGCCGCGTTCTTCGCGAGATTCTGGTAGACCGCCAAGTCTCCCAGGATCTCTCGGTCGTTGAAGGTCATGTGAAGCTTGGTAGTGGGCAGGGTGTCACCCATTGCTTGAAGACGAGCGAAGACCTGACTGTCCGCGTTGACAATGCCGGGGCTGCCCGCGCCGATGCTCTCGAAGAAGGTGCTATTGGTGAGCCAGGCGTAGAGACTGAAGAGTCCGCCGTAGGAATAGCCGAAGAGGCCGTGACCGCTCGGGGCTGTGCCGTAGTCGCGTTCGATCCGCGGGTGCAGGTCGTCGGTAAGGAAGTTCAGGAACATATCCCCGCGGCTGTCGCTCAATTCAGCGAGGTAGGCGTCGGCTTGCTCGCGAGTCATCGTGCCCGCTTCGACCCCCATCTCCACCGCGTCGATGTACTCCTTCGCGATGGGTTCGCAGGGGGGCACGAGATCGCGGTTGCGCAACCGCTCCCAGTGCTCTGCTTCCTCGCCCGCGTAACCCACGCTGACTTGGACATAGGGCTGAATCGACTGCATGGGGTCCAGTTGCGTGACGATGAGTGGGGCGGTCATGCCCACGGCCCAGTTGCCGTCGAGCACGTACACGACAGGCGCTTGCGCCGTGGCAGGGTCGTAGCGCGGTGGCGTGGTGACCCAGACGCCGTAGTCGTGCCCACCGCTGGAGCGCATCTCGAAGTAGTCGGTGTGGGCGAGGCAGCCCTGCCACATGGTGCTCATCTGAGGTCCTTTAGGATTTGGCCGGCCTGGATTACGAGGATGGCGTTGGTGGGGTCGGAGAACAGTTCTGGGTCTTCGAGGGTTGCCGTTCCAAAGAACGAGGTCTGCCTGCGCGCCGGGAGTGATGACACCCACCCGGCCGGACAGGCCGAGGATCTCGGCGGCGCTTATCCGAAACGAGACGTGCGGCTGGATCGGGCTCGACAGGCCCAGGTGGACGTGAGCGTCGATCAGGCCGGGCGTCATCGTCAATCCCTCGGCATCGAGACGCTCGCCGTGCGCGCTGGAGGCACCGAGTTGGGTGATACGGCCGTTCTCGATAGTGATGTCGAGGTTGCTGGGATCGCGCCCCGATCCGTCGATGACCGTCGCGCCGACTACATGAGCAGGTCCCATGGTCGATCCTCCGCCGTTGCGAGCTGACTGCGACCATGTGTGAAGCAACACGGAACCGCCAATCTTTCTTTTCCAATGGATAAACTGTGGGAGTGATCCTGTCAACCTCGGAACGCAAGGGCAGCGCGCGCGAGCGACTCCTGGCACGGCTTCTCGACGCCTTCGGTGAGGCCCTTCCCCCGCCGGAGATGTCGCTCCGTGAGATCGCCGCCCGGATCGAGACCAGCCACGCCCTGTTGCGCTACCACTTCGGGTCACTCTCGGGCGTCTTGGCCGCCATGCTCAAGGCGCGGCGATCCCGTGACAACGAGGCACTTTTGGAGGCCGCCCAGCAGGGCACCTTCGACGACTTCGTTGTGGCGATCTGGCGTACCTACACCCGGCCAGAGCAGCTGTCGCGTGCCCGCGGCTTCTTCTACGTCGTCGGACTGGCCGCGTACGGCCCCGAGGACTTCGGTGAGTTCATCGAGTCGATCGGCGACCTGACCGTGATGCTGTCCTCACTCGCGGAACGCGAAGGGCTCGACACCAAGGAAGCGCGGGATGTGGCCACCGTCACCATTGCCGCGATTCGCGGCCTCCTCTTGCAGGAAGTCCTGACTCCCGGAACCCGCTCGGAGGACGCGGTCACCTTGATCCTGCGCATGCGAGAGGGTCAATCCGTTCCACGATCACGTCCGGAGCGTCAAGCAGGCTCGTAAGAGCAGCAGGGGGCGGTTTCTGCGACGAGGACTGTGCTTCGCGACTGCTCGGAATTGACATGCTGGACGTGGGCGGCAGAGTCGGCCTTCGCTCACGCCTGCGACAGCCACGGCCCCGTAGCTGTCGCCTCCGGAGCCGACCTCACCTTCGTGGCCCCGCCTATGACGGGGATGTCCTCACGGCGACCGTCGGCGACAACCGTCGCCGGAGCATGGCCTCTGACCTGCGTAATGTGCGGACAACGAGCGGAGCGGCGACCTTCCGCGCCGCCAGAGGAACCATGGGGAAGCATGGCGCGACCATCTCCAAGCACCCGCCAGTGAACCCCTCGCAGCGTTCAACCGCTGCGGCGTCACCATGCTGGACGTGGACTTCGCACCCTGCGGGGTCCAGATCGCCGCCGTGCTGACCGCCAATACCAGTCCCCTCACGCAACTGCCCTCGTCGCGTTCGTGCCTGGCCGCCCACCGGTTGCCGACCACCTGGGGCGTGTCTTGTGGATCTTGCCGAGCTCGCGGGCCCTGGCCCTTCAGGAGGACGCCAGGACATGGTGGTCACGGCTCGCGCCGAAGGCCGCGACGGTCTGCGCGACGAGCACGGCGAGCAGCACGGCGATCGGCAGCGACCATCCCCCGCTCGCGGAGTGCAGCAGGCCGAGACCGAGCGGGCCGAGGCAGGCAATGAGGTAGCCGATCCCCTGGGCCATCGTCGAGAGCCGGCCGGTGTGGTGCGCGTCGGGCGAGCGGGCGACGATGTAGCCGAGGGCGAGACCGATGGCGAGGCCCTGGCCCAGTCCGAGGGCGGTCATCCAGAGGTAGGCGCCCGACACGGGGGACGTGAGCAGGCCGACGAAGCCGGTCGCGCACAGCAGGGCAGCCGCCAGGGGCACGACGAAGGACGGGCGCAGACGCTGCTGTAGCCAGGGTGCCGCGAAGGTTGCGGCCATGCCGGGGAAGCTTGAGAAGGAGAGCATCCATCCGGCCTGACTGTCGCTCATGCCGTGGTCCTGCAGAAGCGTCGGCAGCCAGGAGAGGATCGCGTAGTAGCCGAGGGACTGCAGACCCATGTACAGGGTCACCGCCCAGGCGGTTCGGTCGCGCCACAGCGCCCTGAGTGTGGGTGTGGCGGTATCGGCTCCTCCTTGCTTCACCAGCTCCCGTCGCTGGCGGTTCGCGGAACGCCGGTCCGGCACGAGCAGTTCGGGAAGCCAGGCGAGGGCGGCGATGAGGGACGGGATCGCCCACAGCGCGAGCACCTGCCGCCAGCCCCAGCCGGTGGCCGACTCCAGCGGGACGACCACGCCCGCGGCGAGCGCGGCTCCGCCGGACAGGGCCAGGGAGTAGCAGCCGAGCATCAGCCCGGCGCGGCCGGCGAAGTCGTGCTTGATGAGCTGCGGCATGAGGACGTTGCCGACCGCGATCGCGGCACCGGCGATCAGGGTGCCGCCGAACAGGGCGAACACTCCCGGGACCGAGCGCAGCACAATGCCGCCGGTCAGCGCGAGCAGCGCGTACCACAGCAGGTGGTGGGGTCCGAAGCGGCGGGTGAGCCGGGGCGTGAGGAACGCGAACGCCCCGAAGCAGAGGACCGGCACCGTCGAGAGGGCTCCGGCGCCGAACGATGAGAGGTGTTCGTCGTGCTCGACCTCCGTGAGTACGGGGGACAGGGACGCGACGGCGATGCGCAGGTTCACCGCGGCCAGGCTGAACGCGAAAGCGGCTTGTACGGTGCGCGCCCCGGCCGGTCCGGGAAGGGACGGCTGCCGGGACGCCGACGGGCGGGCCGCTGGGGCCTGTTGGGTCACTGGGCTGTTCATGCCGTTCACTCTCGGGCGGAGCCGCGACGGCGGGCCACCGATAGGATGCCAACCTATGAGGGAAACCCGCCATCTTGATCTCGCGGAACGCGGCCGCATCGTCCTAGCGCACGGGCAGCGGCTGCCCATCCATGCCCACGACCGCGGTCACCTGGTCTATTCGGCCACCGGCGTGCTGTCCGTGACCACCGCCAGGGGTACCTGGATCGCTCCGCCGACCCGGGTGGCGTGGACTCCCGCGGCCTTCGAGCACCACCACACCGCGCACGGCAACGCGGACATGCGAATTCTGTTCCTGTTCGACGCACTCGCCGCCCGGCTGCCCGCGCATCCCGCCGTGCTCACCGTCTCCGGGCTCGCCCGCGAAGCTCTGCTCGCCCTCACGGCCGAGGAGGCGGACACCGGCGGGCGGGCGCCGGAGGCGGTCGACCGGCTGCACGCGGTCGTCGTCGACGAGCTCACCGCGGCGCCCGAGCAGCCGCTGCATCTGCCCGAGCCGGCCGACGACCGGCTCCGGGCGCTGACCGGCATCCTCTACGCCGACCCTGCCAATCAGCAGACTCTCGCCGAGCTCGGCGCGCGCGTCGGGGCGAGTGAGCGTACGCTCAGCCGGCTCTTCGGGCGGGAACTCCGGATGAGTTTTCATCAGTGGCGCACTCAGCTACGCATCCACCACGCGCTCACCCGGCTCGCCGCGGGGAAGTCCGTCACCGACACCGCTCTCGCCTGCGGCTGGGCCAATCCGACGAGCTTCATCGAGGCTTTTGCCGCTCTCGTCGGCGAGACCCCCGGCCGCTACCGCAACCGTCAACTCCCCACCGAGGGCGGCTAGGGCGTGTTGCGAAAGTCCCGCCTGGCCTGCGGGCGGACGGCGCTACTTTCGCAACACGCCCTAGGCCCATCGCTCGTGCAGGTAAGGCTTGAAGCCGTCGAGCTTGGTCCTGCGGTTCTGCCACCTTGACGGTGAAATCAGCCACCCTAACGGGGTAATGCCCGACAGATCACGGGATAGTACATTAGGAATGGCAACGAAGAAGCCAAGTGACTGAGCTTCAGGTATTCCAATGTCCTGGCGCCCAACGCGGTTTGCCCAGTACCAGTACCAGTACCAGTAGCAGAATCGCGAATAGGGGCCGATGGCCGCTCCTGTTCCCCCCCCCAAGGACATGACCGGCTGCGGGAACACGTAGCTGGATGACGATCGACGTCATGTCAGCCACGACCCGGCGAGCGGTCCGCCAGACGGTCTTCTTCCGCTCCCCGGTCGCGCGGCCGACTTCAGGGACGCCGGTATCCCTCAACGCGCCTGCCCTCTCGACTTTTGTCCGTTTCGGCCGACGAGCCGGCGCACCACCCTCTCGTGTCCCAACCGCGCCAAAGTGGACGGGGCACACCGCCACTGCCACCCCTCCACCTCACAAAAGGAGTTGACCCATGAGTGGATGCGGCTGCGGGCAGTCCCCCATCGCCATCGGCGGCTGTCAGCCCTCCAAGCCGGCCTGTCCTCCCGTTGCTTGTCCCGGCTCCAAGCCGTGCGAGCACTGCGAGACGACCCCACTGCGCGACTCCGCGCCGTACCGGGTCGCAGCGACCGCCAGCAGCACCGACCCGACGCCGTACTACACCATCGCCAACACCCATGCCGCACTGGACCCTGTCGTCGCCCAGACCATCCTGAACAGCGGCACGGGCACGTTCCCGGCCGACGACGGGACGCACAACGGCCAGCACACCTGGCTCGCCGGCGTCGTGCACATCGACCCCACGGCACTGCGCGGCAACCCCACCAGCGTCACGATCAGCGCCTCGGTCCATGTCCACAACGACGGCAGGAACACGGCCTGCCAGCTCTACGGCCGCTTCGCCCTGTGGAACGGCACGACCCCGATCCGCACCGATCTCCTGGGCCCACCCGATCTGCCGGCGGGTGGTGACGACAACGGCGTCATCCCACCGACCACCGTGTCCCTCGCGGACGTCCTCGCGGGAAAGATCGTCATCGAACTCAACCTGGAAACAGGAAACGACGACACCTGCCGAGTCGGCCCCAAGCAGTGGACCGTCGACAGCTTCGTCCTCACCGTCCAGGCGTCCGCCCCGGGCTGCGGCAGGCCGTTCCTCCGTACGACCTGCCGTAACTGCGACGGCGCGGTCACCTGCACGACCGACACCCTCGACGGCTCGACTCCCTACGCCGCGGTCCCGCCGGTCATCCCGGTCGCCTCCTGCCAGGATGGATGCGCCACCGCCCGCCCTCCGTGCATCTCCACAGACCGGGGCAACGCAATCACTCGGGGCAGCGACGGGTGTCTGTACGCGCCTGACACGCCTGCTCTGGACCCGTCCCCGTGCAATGCCGCACGGAACACGACCGGTGGGCTACTCGTGCCGCGGATCGACCTGACGGGTATCGCTCCTGGCGGCAACAGCAGCACTGAACGGTCGGTGGACATCGACGTCACCGGAGCGCCCGGCTGCCCGGAAAGGTGGGAGATCGGCGCCCGTCTCACGCCGGTGAGCGCGTTCCTCAACGCCGAGAGGCAGCACGCCAACCTCCTGGCCCAGGCAGGTACTGACGTGCCGATCCCCGAGTCTGACATCGTGCTCCCGGAAGCCGGGGTGTACCACATCGACAGCGATGTACGGTACGCGCTCGGTTCCGCCACCGGCGGCAGCGGCTACATCATCGGCTGGCTCAGGGACGAGACCACGGACACCCTCCTGACGAGCTTCACCCAGATCGCGGCGATCAACGCGGCGAGGCAGGAGCAACAAGGCGGAACCACACACATCATGACCGAGTACGCGGTCGCCTCCGGCCCCCGGACGGTCCGCCTGCACCTGATGTTCGTCCTCACCGGCGGCAAGATCTCCGACGCCGAGGCCGGCGGCACCGACAGCAATGGCGCAACCCGGATGCGCTTCCTCAAGGTCAGGGATTAGGACGTCGCTTCGTTCGGTGAGTGGGCGTCAGCCGAGTGACGGCGTCGCGCTCGTAGACGCAGTCGAGCGCGACGATGCCCCAGCGGCGGATCTCGCGGGCCGCCACCTCGGCGTACTCCTCGACGGCCTGCGCTCCCGGGGCGTGGAAACGCTGCCGCCACCGGCCGCCGACGGCAGTGATCTCGATCAGTTCTTCCGGACGCACTTCGGCCTCCGAGCCATTCTGAGCCTGCCCCTGTTCGGTTCGGGTTCCCGGCCGTTGCTCCGCCCGTGGCCGGACAGGGACTAGTCCGCCGTCTCGAAGTCCACGAAGGCGAGCGGGGCATGGGGCGAGCATGTCGCAGTCCCCGTTCAACTTCCGCTCACCCCACTGCGCCACCAGCAGAGACTCCGCCTCGAACGCGCGCCCGAGGAGGTACTCGAAGACGGGCCACTATGACGACCGGCGACAAGGATCAGGGCGGCTCGCGGTCAGGGAACGCCGGCCGGTGCACGCCGTGCGGATCAGCCCACCGCGGGGATGTCCGTTTCATTGGGGACATCAGCCGGTATCGCGCTTTCCGCATAACTCCCCGAGAGGAGATGGCCCGCCCCTGGGGCGACCGCGCCCAGGCCCAGTGCGCGCAGCATCTGGTGGGCGGTGCACACGGCGGAGGAGACCACCGGGCGGCCCAGGAGTTGTTCGGCCTCGTCGATGGCGCCGAGGGAGGGCAACTGGACGCATGCGGAGAGGACCACCGCGTCGGCGCCGGTGTAGTCCAGGCGGCGGGCGATCGCGGGCAGGAGACGGTGGTCGTGGGCGGCGACCTCCAGGTTGTCGGGGATTTCCAGGGCCTCGTAGTCGATGACCGCGATGCCCTCGTGTTCGAGATAGGCGACCACGGTCCGGGTCAGCGGCAGCATGTACGGGGCGATGAGCGCAACCTTGGTGGCCTTGAGGGTCTTGAGGCCGTGGACGAGTGCTCCGGCGCTGGTGACGACGGGGGCAGGGGCGCCGTTGCGCACTGTCTGCCGGTGGAGGCGTTTCTCGGATACGCGGTGGTAGCCGAGGCCCATGCTCATGATGGCGACCAGGCACGCGTACCCGAGTACGTCCACGCGGGCGTCGGAGAGTTCCAGGGCGCACCGGTCGGAGTCGGCGTCCATGGACCTGAGCTGATCCGGAGTGACATGGGTCATGCGCATCCGGCTGGAGTGGAAGGTGAAGTGCTCCGGTTCGATGGTCTGGCGGGCCCGCAGGATCGCGGGGATTTCGGTTTCCATGGTGACGTTGGAGCTGGGCACGATCTGCCCGATGCGGTAGCGGAGGGAGTCGGTCATCGCGCGTCCGCCTCCGGACTGGCCGCGTCCATCACGGGATTGGCCAGGGTACCGATGGACTGGATGGTGGCCTCGACCAGGTCGCCGGGGTGGAGGAACTGGGGCGGGTCGAGGCCCGCGCCGACGCCGGACGGCGATCCGGTGGCGATGACGTCACCCGGTTCGAGCGTCACCCCGGAGGAGATGTCCGCGATGAGGCGCGGGATGGCGAAGAGCATGTGCCGGGTGTTGGAGTCCTGCTTCTTCTCGCCGTTGACGTGCAGGGTGAGATCCAGCTCCTGTGGGTTCGGGATTTCGTCCCGGGTGACGACCACAGGCCCGAAGGGGGCGTAGGTGTCCTGGCCCTTGGAGAAGAACCACTGGCCTGAGCGACGCTGGTCACGGGCGCTGATGTCGTTGAGGATGCTGTAGCCGAAGACGTGGTCCCACGCGTCCTCCTCCGCGACGCGCCGGGCGGTGCGGCCGATGACGACGGCGAGTTCGCACTCCCAGTCCAGCTGGGAGGTGAGAGCGCCGTTGTGCCGGATCGGACGGCCCGGGCCGATGACGGCGGTGGCCGGTTTGCTGAAGAGGACCGGCCTGGGCGGCAGTTGGCTGTCGGTGTCGAGGCTGCGGCTGGACTCCTCGACATGTTCGGTGTAGTTCAGGCCGACACCGATGATCTTGCCGGGCCGGAAGGGCGCCGCCAGAACCACCTGGTCGCGGTGGAGGGAGAACCGCAGCAGCGATTCAGGGGTTTGCCGGGAGAGCAGGGTGTCGGCGGCCTCCAGGCCGGGACCACCGGACCGGACGAGCGCCAGCAGGCTGTCGGGGAGGGCGACGCGGTGCTCGATGGCGAGCGCGGTCAGATCGATGATCCGGTCGCCGGTTTCGGCTCCGAGGCGGGGTACCGCGTCAGAGCCGGAGAAGGTGACGAAACGCATGGGTGCTCCAGTGCGAGGGCGGGGGTCAGGAGAGTGGCTGGTGGCCGCTGTTGTCGGCGTATGCCTCTTCGCGGTGGAAGGCGAGCGAGCGCATGACGGGGAAGTCGTTGAAGGAGAACAGGACGGCGTCCTCGGAGGAATCGCCGTTCGCGTGCTCGTGCCAGTCCCAGGACGGCACGCAGAAGAGGTCGCCCTCGGCCCAGTCGTAGCGTCGGCCGGCGATGACGGAGTGGCCTCGTCCCTTGGCGACCGTGTAGATGACGGATCCGGTGTGGCGGTGTGCCCTGGTGGGTTGTCCGGGGCGCAGGAGCTGGATGTGCGCGCTCATCGTCGGCATCACCGAGCCCCCGGTGACCGGGTTGGTGTACTCCATGATCACGCCGTCGTAGGGCGAACCCTCGCTCGCCTTGGCGAGGTTCAGCAGGGACGCGTACGTCGGCTCCCAGGGAAACGCGAGCAGCGGTGAGTAGGGCCTGTTCCAGCGCTCGGTCCCGTACGGGAGGAGGTTCCCGCCGTAGGCGAGCAGTGAGGAGCCGACTGTCTCGCCGGGCGTCTGGTGCAGTTCGGGGTGCACCTCGTAGAAGGGCGCGTCGAGCGCGTTGACGAGCGGGATGTCGAGGCCGTCCTGCCATATGCAGGGGGTGTCGGCGGACTCGTTGCCGTGCTCGTGCCAGGTGCCGTTGGGGGTGATGGCGAAGTCGCGCGGTCCGACCTTCAGCTTCTGGCCGTCGACGACGGTCCAGGCCCCCGTTCCTTCGAGTACGAAGCGCAGCGCCGCCGCCTGATGCCGGTGCGCGGTCATCGCCTCGCCCGGCCCCATGATCTGGAGACCGGTGTAGAGCAGGCCGACGGCGGCGCTGAGTTCACGGCGGCCCGGGTTGGTCAGCATGACCACCCGCCGTCCGGCGTCGTCGGCCGCGACCAGGGGCAGCGCCCGGTGGACGAGGGGGCGCAGCTTGTCGTACGACCAGTGGGTGGGTACGGAGCGGGGCTGCGGATACCAGGGCTCGATGTTGTTCGCGACGGTCCACAGGGCGCCCGCGTCGAGTGCTTCCAGTTCCTTGTAGTACGCGATGAGTTCGGGCGTGTCGGCGACGCGGGCCCGCCCGATCTGTGTGTCGTCGTAGGAGGTGGTCATGAGTCCTCTCCGGGGTCGGTCGTGTGCTCGACGGTGAACGTGACGGGCGGCTGCGGGCGGTTGTCCACCTGGAGGCGGAAGATGTCGAAGCGGTTGTAGTGGCCCGTGATGTCGTGCATCTGCTTCGGCTGGATGCAGCGCGCGAGGTCGATCTCGCCGTAGACGATGCCTTCGTCGTCGACGAGCGGTTCGGTGACGGGCCGGCCGTCCGGTCCGAAGATCCCGGACAGGGCGTTGCGGGGGCGGGCCAGCAGTTTCCGCGTCTCCTCGTCGTCTCCCGCGACGATGTCGACGATCTCCGGCGAGACGGTCGAGCAGGAGACGACGGAGAAGACCTTGCCCTCGAAGCAGTGGGCGGCCGTGCGTACGGCGATGGCGTCCGCCATGTCGTAGTCGGCGGGCGCGACCGGCAGGGCGATGTAGTTCGCGGTGTGGATCAGCTCGCCCTGGGCGAGGAGCGTGAATCGGGCGAGGGTGTTGGTGTTCTCCCCGCAGGCCAGGGCTCCGATGGGCCCGATGGGGGTCCGGTGGACGCGCAGCGTGCTGGCGTCGCCGCCGGTCCAGGTGAGTTTCTCCGCCCAGGTGGGGACGAGTTTGCGGTGGACGCCCAGCAGTTCGCCGTCGGCACCGACGATGACGAGTGAGTTGTAGAGCGTGCCGAGACTGTGCCGGGCACGCTCGTTGACCCCGATGACCAGGACGACGCCATGGTCGCGGGCCGCGTCCCGCAGTGCGTCCACCTCGGGACCAGGGATGTCGACGGCGGACCGGTACAGCCGCTCGAACCAGGAGGATCCCCGCACCGGATTCATCGTCCAGTTCCAGTAGGGATAGCCTGGGATGAAGACCTCGGGGAAGACGACGAGCGACGCGCCGTTGCCCGCGGCCTCCGCGATGAGCGTGATCGTCTTCTCGACGGTCGCGGCGGTGTCGAGGAAGACGGGCGCGGCCTGGACGGCCGCGGCGGTGAAGCGGGGCGTGTCCAGGAAGTCGATCAGTGGCCCTGGGATGGGATGGGCTGGTGGCATGCCGTCCAACCTAGGAACGGCGGCGGAAGGTCTCTATCGTCCTAGTGCGGGCGGATGTCGGAGGCGTGCACGGATCGCTGCGTGCGGCGCGGGAGGACCCGCGGTCCCACGGCGTACGACGCCGGGAGGGCACGTGGCCCCGGCGTACGGTTCCGGAGCGGGCGGCCACACGGCGGGCTCTCTCACGGCGTACGGGCCAGCGTCGCCGACGGCGTCTCGCCGAACCGCTGCCGGTACGCCGCCGAGAACTCCCCCAGGTGCCCGAACCCCCAGCGGAACGCGATCTCGGTGACGGTCGCCGATCCGCCCGGCGTGGTGAGCAGTTCATGCCGTACGCGTTCCAGCCGTAGCCGCCGGACCAGCGACATCGGTGAGACACCGCGGTGCTCCTTGAAGCCGGCGTAGAGGCTGCGTGTGCTGACGCGGGCGTGATCCGCGATGTCGGAGACCGTGACCGGCTCCGCGAAACGCGCGTGGATGTACTCCTCCGCGCGCCGTACGAAGAGCGGTGACGCCGCCCCCGTACCGCTGTCGGCATGGGGCTCGCCCGCGGTGTTCGGCTGCGCCTCCAGAAGCGCGGACGCCAGCAGCCACTCCAGATGCACGCCCATCCGCGGCGAGCGCTGGACCTGGGTGAGGAACTGGTCGTTGCCCAGCAGGGCCTGGGCGGCCGGGGCCCATGCGGCCCACTCCGCGGAGCCGGTGTGGAAGGGCAGCTTGAACCGGACCGGCTCGTCGTCGTGGTCACCGGCCCGCGCGTCCCGTACCCGTTCCATGACGCGTCGGTCGATGCGGACGATGAGCTGGTCGTAGTCGGTGCCCATGGTGATGCGGAAGGGCTCGTGCGGGCTGATCACGGTCGCCGTGCTCGGGCCCGCCGTGACCGTCTGCGCGCCGTGCTGATACACCGCCGTCCCCGCCAGCGGCACGCTGACGAGATAGCACGTGTGCAGGGGGCCGGATTCGATGACGACGCGCCTGCCGTAGCGGAGCCGGGTCGCGGAGATACCACCGATGGTCACGTGCTGGAGCAGGCAGGACACCTGGAAGTGGTCCACCGCGCGGAGGCTGTGCGGACGCAGGACGCCGCTGACGGCCGTCACGATCTCGTCCTCGTCGCGGGAGCGCAGCAGGGTGTGCCGGGCGAAGTCGATGCCGATGTTCAGTGGAATGGGTCGCGCGGGGTGCATGGCGTCTCGTCTCCCGGTGTTCAGGCTGCTGTTCCGCCAGAGTACGAAGATGTACCGTTCCACAGAACGACAGCGTGCGATGATTCTGCTATGTGGAACATTCCCGACCAGGGCGCCGAGGCGGCCGAGGGAGCGGGGCGGCCGGCGCCCTACACCGTCGGCTCCGCCGACAATGTGCTGAGGATCCTGCTGATGTTCCGGGAGACGCCCTCGCTGCGAGTGGCCGATGTGGCCGGCCGGCTGGGTGTCGCCCGCTCCACGGCGCACCGGCTGATCTCCACGCTGTGCAGGCGTGGCTTCGCGGTCCAGGACCCGCGCACCCGTGCGTACCACCCGGGAAAGGCGCTGACGGATCTCGCGTACGCGCTGGCCCGCGGGCCCGATCTCGCGGGACTGCTGCACCGGCATCTGGTGGCGCTGTCCGCCCTGCTCGGCGAGACGGTGAGCGTGCAGGTGTTCCAGGGGGCCGATGTGCTGTTCACGGACGGCGTCGAGGCCGAGCGGGCTCTGAAGGCGGGGCTGCGTACGGGGCTACGGCTGCCTGCGTACGCGGCATCCGGCGGCAAGGCGTATCTCGCGGAGCTGACCCGCGAAGAACTGGTCTCGCTCTATCCGGACGGTGTCCTGAGGCGGCTCACCCCGCACACGGCCGCCGGGTTCGATGACCTGGTGCGGGAGTTGGCCGAGGTGCGGGAGCGCGGATACGCGGTGAATCTGGAGGGCACGGAGCCCGGTCTGCACGCGGTCGCCGTCGCCGTGCACGACCGTACGGGCCGGGCCGTCGCCGCGCTCGCGGTCTCGGCTCCGGCCCATCGGATGGGACGGGAACGCATCGGGGAGGTGGCCCGCGCGCTGCGGGCGGCCGCCCGCGAGGTGGAGCGGGAGGCCACCGCCCGGACTTGACCGATCGTTTCTAAAGGAATTGCGCTGCGGGTCTTGTGCTCGACGATCTTGGTCGGCGGGGCGTCCGTCCGGCATGCGTCATATGCCTCCGCTGCCTGCGAACCTCATTCTGAAACGATCAGTTACTCGTCCAACCCTTGACCACGGGCAGCGGAAGGGGCGCCGCCCCCGGCCGCTCCGTCGGCCGGCGCCTTCGTGCCCGGAGGAGGAGATAGGCCAGCGCCAGCAGGACGAGGACCGGGCCTCCCACGTAACACGCTGTCCGCATCTCCGGGACGTAGATCCCGGTGGCGTAGACGGAGAGCAGAGCGGCGATGCCCAGGACCGGTGTGACGCGGCCCCCGCGCAGCCGCAGGGTGGACGGCGGCCGGTCGGGGTCCCTGCGGAACGCCATCAAGGTAAGCAGGATGATGATCCACACCGCGATCACCCCGAAGGTGCCGAGCGCGAGCAGTACGGAGAAGACGCGTGGCCCGAACAGTGCGGTGAGCCCCGCGGTCGCCAGGAAGCCGAGCGAGGAGACGAGGACGGCCGGGCGGGGGACACCGCGTTCGGTGGTCGTCCCCAGGGCGGCGGGGGCCAGCCGGTCGCTGCCCAGCGAGTGCAGCATCCGCCCACTGGCGTAGAGGTTGGCGTTGGCCGCGGACAGAGCTGTCACGAGGACGACGAAGTTGGTGACCGACGCGGCGGCGGGGATCCCGGCCGCCGAGAACATCATCACGAACGGGCTGGTCTCGGTCCCGTGCCCGGAGGCGAGCTTCGGCCAGGGCATCACCGCGAGCATCACAGCGATGGCCCCCAGGTAGAACAGGGTCAGCCGCAGGATGAGCGAGCGCAGCGCGCCGCGCAGCGACGGGCCGGGCTCCTTGGCCTCCGGCGCGGAGATGGCGACCAGTTCGATGCCGGCGAAACTGAACAGGACTATGGACATGACCAGCCAGACGGCGAGGGTGCCCTCGGGCAGGAAACCGCCGTGCGAGGTCCAGTTGGAGACGCCGGTCGCGGGCCGCTCCGGCAGCCCGAAGACGATGAGGACGACGCCGATGATGATGAAGGCGACGACGGCGAATGCCTTGATCGCGCTCAGGACTGACTCGGTCGAGCCGAAGTTCCGGACACCGGCCGTATTGACGGCGGTGACCGCCCCCGCGAAGACGACCACGGCCAGCCACAGGGGGATGTCCGGCCACCAGAAGCGCAGATAGATGGCTGCGGCCACGACCTCGCTGCCAATGCCGACGATCAGCGCGAGCCAGTAGATCCAGCGCACGGAGAACCCCGCGAAGGGGCCCAGACATCGGGCCGCGATGGTGCCGAACGAGCCCTGTACGGGCAGGGCGCTGACCATCTCGCCGAGCGCGAAGGCCACGGTCAGCGCGATCAGGGCGCCCGCCGCGTAGCTGATGAGGACGGCGGGCCCGGCGACCGAGATGGCGGACCCCGCGCCCAGAAACAGCCCGGTGCCGAGGGCGGAGCCCAGGCCGAGGAGGGCCATCTGCCGCCGCCCGAGCCCCCGGTGCAGACCACTGCCGCCGCTCTCCGGGGGTCTGCCGGTGGTTGTGTCACTCATATCAGCGCCTCCGAAGCGAGAACGCGGGTACGGTCCAGCGCTGCCCACAGTTCGGTGAAGCTCGTACAGAGGGGCGAGAGCCCGACGCGGATACCGTCCGGGGCGCGGAAGTCGATGATCACGCCGTTGTCGATCAACGTCCGGGCAAACTCCGCGGCCCGGGGGTGGGTGACGGTGACATGCCCGCCGCGTATCGCTTCCTCGCGCGGCGAGCCGACGGCGAACCCCAACGGGACGAGCCAGGCGTCGCACAGCTCGATCGCCATCCGCGTCAGGGCGGTGGACTTGGCGCGTATCCGCTCGATCCCGGCCTCGGCCAGCAACTCGACCCCGGCGGCCACACCCGCGAGCCCGGTCACCGCGGGAGTGCCGGAAAGCATCCGGCGCACCCCGGTGGCGGCCGCGTACTCCGGCGCCATGGCGAAACGGTCCCGCGCGCTCATCCAGCCCGGTATCGGCTGCCGCAGCCCGGCCTGGTGCTCCTCGCGTACGTACAGGAACCCGGGCGCGCCCGGCCCGGCGTTCAGAAACTTGTAGGTACAGCCGACTGCGAAGTCCGCGCCCGACGCGTCCAGGCTGACGGGCACGGAACCCACGCTGTGGCACAGGTCCCACACCGCGAGTCCGCCGGCCGCGTGCACCAGTGAATTGATGTGCTCCATATCGGCGATGAAGGCGGACCGGTAGGCGACATGGGAGAGCGTGACGACCGCGGTGTCCGGTCCGACGGCCTCGGCGACCTGCTCCTCCGTGACACCGGACGACGGGTCGGACTCGATCCAGTGGATGGTCATACCCAGTTCGTCGGCGACGGCCTCGACGACATAGCGGTCGGTGGGGAAGTTGTCGGTGTCCGTGACGATCCCGGTACGCCCCGGGCGCAGCGACACAGCGGCACGCAGCACCTTGTACAGGCACACGGTGGTGGAGTCGGCGAGGATCACCTGGCCGGGGCCGGCCCCGAGGCCGGCCGCGCCCAGCCGGTCACCGAGACGCTGGGGCAGTTCCAGCCAGCCGTCCTGCCAGCCGCGGATCATGCGGGACGACCATTGGTCGGCCACCAGGTCGTGCACGAGGCCGAGTGTGCGCTTCAGCGGACGGCCCAGCGAGTTCCCGTCCAGATACGCGATGACCGAGGAGTCGTCGATGGGCAGGAAGCGGTCCCGATAAGCGGCCAGTTCGTCGTTGCGGTCGAGTCGCTCGGCATCTCCCAGGGAGGGAACGCGGGGAGCAGTGATCACAGCAGAGTGTCCTCTCGTTACGTCGCACGGCAGGGCGTCCGGACAACGGCCGAAACGGGGCCCATGCGGGTGCGCATGGCATCCGTGTGGTGTGTCTGGACGACATCCATGTAGCGGCCGGCCCGCACCACGGCGGTGACCCGGCTGGTCATCAGCGGATCCGTCAGCGGATCACCGGGCAATACGGCGAGATCCATGGCGGACACGGCGATGGAGGCGAGGATCCGCGTGGCGGACAGCCCCGCGTCGGACAGCGCCTCCAGTTCCCGGACGTTCACTCCCGAGGGGAGGGGACCATTGCCCAGATCTGTCCCGTACCGCACCCTCCCACCCATCCGGTGGAAGCGCCGCAGGTTGTCGACGGCCCTCATCCGCTCGGCTGTGTCCGTGCCCCGGCCGTGGATGTCCAGGGTCGAGGTCCAGTGAGTACGGGCGGCGAACGCCCGGATCAGTTCGTCCGGCAGCCGGTGTGTCCAGGGAGTGTGCGCCAGCTCGCCGACACCCGCGAGTAGCGCTTTCTGTGCCTGTCCCGCGCCCTCGGCATGGGCGACGACGGGCAGCCCGGCCCGCTCGGCGGCACCGACGACGGCCCGTAACTCCGCGTCGCCGAGCACGGGACCGGCATCGGCGTTCAGCGCCACCTTGATCAGCCCGGCGCCGCGGGCGGCGAGGTGGGCAACGGCCCGGGCGGCGTCGGCCGTGTCGCGAACCTCCCGGTAGGAGCCCTCCGCCGCCCAGGCGCGATCGGCCGGATAGCCGCCGGGGGCCGTCAGGAACGGCCCGGCGGTCACGACATGGGGAAGGCCTGGGTCGTGCGGAGACCTCGTGGCCAGTGCGAGGCCGGACTCCGGGGGCGACCCCAGATCCCGTACGCCCGTGACGCCGGCCGCGAGCAGCGCGGCCAGGTCGATCTGGTCGGTGTGGACATGGTGATCGACCAGTCCGGGGACGAGGACGCCGCCTACCCGGATACGCCGGGAGTTGGGAGGCACGAGTCCATCGGCCCCCAGCGGACACCGCGCGGGCCGACCGTCACCGTCACACGACGCCGTAGCTCCAGCCCGCCGCACCAGGCGGCGTCCGCGTCAATCACCAGAGTTGTCATCGGGGCCGCCGGGAACCGCACCGCGACCACGGACGGCCCCGGCCAGACCAGGAGCGGCCTCGGCTGTGTCTCATCGGCCGATCTCGGACCGTACGGACAGGATCTCCGGGAAGAAGGTCAGCTCCAGCGCGGCACGTAGGAAGGCGACCCCGCTGGACCCGCCCGTCCCGCGTTTGAAGCCGATGATCCGCTCCACCGCCTTCATATGCCGGAAGCGCCACAGCTGGAACGCCTCCTCGATATCGATCAGTTCTTCGCAGGTCTCCCAGGCCCGCCAGTTGTCCTTCGGGTTCTCGTAGATCTCCTTCAGAATGGGAAACAGTTTGGGATTCTCGGTGTACGGCTGCGAGAAGTCACGGTCGAGCAGTTCCCCCGGGACTGCGTATCCCTGGCGCGCGAGATACCGCAGGAATTCGTCGTAGAGACCGGGCCGATGCAGAACATCGCGCAGTTCTTCATGCGTTGCCGGGTCGTCCTTGAACATGTCCAGCATGTCGGTGTTCTTGTTGCCGAGCAGGAACTCGACGATCCGGTACTGACCCGACTGGAATCCGGACGAATTCGCCAGATAGTCCCGGAACGCGGCGAACTCCCCCGGGGTGAGGGTCTCCAACACCGCCCACTGCTCGTAGAGCTGCCGCTGGATGTGCTTGACCCTGGCCATGTACTTCAGTGCGGTCGCTAGATCATCGCTGGCGAAACCGCCGATGGCCCCGCGCAGCTCATGAATGATCAGCTTCAGCCACAGCTCCGACGTGTGGTGCTGGATGATGAAGAGCAGCTCGTCATGGTGCTCGGGCCGACTGCGCGTGCGCTGGGCACTGAGCAGGACATCGAGCTTCAGATACTGGGCGTATGTGAGGTCATGGGGACCACCCCGATGCATTTCACGCTCGATATCACGCTTATTGGGTGACTGGCTCACGACGGCTCCACTCCTGCTTGTGCTCGTGCGGTTCGAAACGATCTTGAAGAATCGCGGACTTCTTTTACTCTCGCGCGGTTCCGCGAGACCGAAGAAGTTCAGGCGATCGTAGGAATCCGTTTCCGGTACGGCACTCGGATGAGCGCACCGCTGTGTCGCCCGACCGCAACGACTGTCCGGCCGGCGGAGCGACCTCGAACCTATGGGGAGAAGCCAGTGGATCTTGCATGATCGTGAGGATGCTTGGCGATTACTGCCGCGGTGAGTTCGATGGCGTCGAGACAGGTCGCGGCGTGTGTGTAGGTGTCGAGTTCGGTCGAGATGCCGCGGTGGTGATTGTGGGTCTGCGGTGCGAGTGGCCGGTATCTCCAGTCGTGCGAGACGGCGGCTGGGGAGGCCGGCCTAGGCCCTGTCTTCAAAGTAGCGCCGTCCGCCCCCCGGCCCCCCCCCCCCCGCGGGCCGCGCGGCGATAGCAACAACGCCCGGGCCCCCGCCCACACCCCCCCCCGGCCCCCCCCCCCCCCGCGA
>NZ_JBFAZD010000051.1:0-32270 GCF_040681655.1 Streptomyces sp. NPDC051662 | reverse complement strand
TACTGGGGTGCCCCTCCGCCTTGCGATCGCACGCACCGGACGCCGCAGGCCCCGCCCTGCGGGCGGACGGCGCTACTTTCGCAACACGCCCTAGCCTGGACACATGACCGACAATCAGCTGGGGGAATTCCTGCGGGCACGGCGGGCCGCCGTGCGGCCGGAGGAGGTCGGGATGCCGAGCCAAGGCGTCCGGAGGGTGGCCGGGCTCCGCCGCGAGGAGGTCGCCGTACTGGCGGGGGTCAACGCGGACTACTACACACGCCTGGAACAGGGCCGCGAACGCCATCCGTCCGCGTCGGTGGTGGACGCGCTCGCCCGCGCGCTGCGGCTGGACGCCGACGCCCGGGCCCACCTGCACCAGCTGGCCGGAACCGCTCCGTCCCAGCGGCCCATCGCCACCACCGACCGGGTCGAGCCCGCACTGCGTGTCCTGCTGGACGGCTACCCGGGCACTCCGGCATTCGTCATCGGACCGAGCCTGGACATTCTGGCCGCCAACGCCTTGGCCGAGGCGTTGTACTCCCCCTTCGAACCGATGGACAACCTGGCCCGCATGGTTTTCCTCGCCCCGGCGGGGCGGCCGTTCCACCCCCGGTGGGACTGGACGGCCGAGACGGTGGTGGGCCATCTGCGCCAGACGTACGGCATCGATCCGGGCAGCCTGCGGCTACATGAACTCGTAGCCGAACTCAGCGCTCACAGCTCGGACTTCGCCCGGATGTGGAGCACCCACACGGTGCGCGGCAAGACCCGCGAGAACAAGCACTTCCGCCACCCGAACGTCGGCAATCTGACCCTCACCTACCACGCGTTCGACGTGCGGGACGCTCCCGGCCAGCAGCTGATCATCTACCACGCCGAACCCGGGAGCCCCAGCGCCGAGGCCCTCAGCCTGCTCGGCACCATGCACGCCACGGCGAACCAGACATGATGCCATCACCTGTCCGCCCCGACGTGCTTGGACCGGGACGGTGCTCCGCAGGTGCTCGATCACGCCCCAAGGAACGTCCAGCGGAACGTCCAGCGGAACGTCCAGCGCGTCGTCTGGTGCTCGCTGGTGTGGTGCTGGCTGGTGTGGCGCTGGCCGGTGTTCTGACCGGGAAGGTTCGCCGGGGTGGGGTCATGGTGGTGGTGACGTCGCGGGGTGGCTGCTGGGCTACTTCGAAATCGTTGGACGCCTTCGGGTCAGTCGGCGAGTATCTGCGGGTGACAGATGAAGCCGGTTACGGGGGACCGTTCACGCGGAGCCCGAAGCGCGTACGTTTTGTGGAGCTGTCCGGCGGGGCGATGTCCGCTTTGCTCGATGGTGACCTGTCCGAAGCCAGCGGACTGGCCAGGGTTTCGCTGACCGAGTACTTCGTGACCGACAGTGCGCGGTGGCTGTGGCAGTTCCGGCTCGACCAGATGGCCGCCGATCCCGGCCGGGCGCGGTGGATGGTGCGGCAAGCGGTCGTCGGCGACAAGGGTCTCGTCGTCGGACATGCCGGGTTCCACGGACCGCCTGACGATGTCGGCATGGTCGAGATCGGCTACTCCGTCGCTCCCGACTTCCGTCGCCAGGGATACGCCCGATCCGCGCTGATCGAGCTGCTCCGCCGGGCAGCGGCCGAAACCGCTGTCACGACCGTGCGGGCGACGATCAGCCCCGACAACGTGGCATCCCTGGCCACGATCTCTGGCTTCGGCTTCGTTGAGGTCGGAGAGCAGTGGGATGAGGAGGACGGTCGTGAACTTGTCTTCGAGGTTCCTGCCCACCGGGTTCCACCTGCTTGATGGGCAGGTTCACGGCATAACGCTGAGCTGTGACCGGGGCGCGCTCGCACAGGTTGCATTGGAGGGCGACCTCGGCATCAGCCGTTGGCCGGAACCCACTTCGCCCCGAACCCCGCACTCGGCCTCTTCGCCGTGCGGGCTTGTCCCACTGGCTCATGCGGCCGATTCCGGACTGTTGAGCACACTGAGAACGTTCTTCAGCAGGGCGCGCTTATGCGATGCCAGAGCCTTGAAGGTCTCCGCGTTGCGCGCTATCACCTGACGCTGCAAGGTGGTCTCGGCCGCGTGCCAATTGCTCAGCAGGCCCGACGACTGTTTGCACCGCACGTCAGTCCGCGCCGTCTTCTTCTCTCGCTCGGTGATCGTGGAGCTGTCGAGGTTCCATCGCGGATCACCGATCGCGGCCGACGGATGAGCGTAAGGATGGCCGGCCTGGTTCATGCACGTTCTCCAGCGCTTTCGCGCCTGGGTGACGGTCGGGACGTTCTCCGTCTTCAGCAGCGTTTCGGCGCTCTGGTCGGCGAACCAGGAGAGGTCCGCCGCCGGCACATCGCGGGCGAGCAGGGAATCGGCGTGACGGTAGCAGCCGGGACTCAGGTCCGTCCCGTAGAGCGCTGCCTCCTCCTCCGCGCTCAGGGCTTCGCCCCACCCCGTAGCGGCGCTGTTGTCTCGGCCACCTTCCCGCCCTGTCGGCAAGTGATAGCCGGAGAGAGCCACTGCACGGTCGTCCGCGACCCCGTACCGGCGGCCGTTGTCATAGGAGTCCGGCGGCTCGGGGCCGGTGTCCGGGAAATCGAGACCGACATCGCGGCCTTCGAGGCAGCGCTCGGTCAGCACCCGACGAGCCCGATCGTGCAGCCATGTCTCACGTGCGGTCCACTTGTACGTATCAAAAGGCAGCACCAGCTCCGAGGCGTAGGAGGAGCCCTCCGGAAGGGACGGGCGGGCAGCGCTGTGCTCTGACCGCCGGTCGGAGCATGCGGTGAGTGCGGTCAGTGTGGTGAGTGCGGTGAGTAAAACCACGACAAGAGGAACAAGTACAGTGACGTGTCGACGATCCACAACGCGTTCCTTCACTTCTGCCGATGAGCCCGGGCACCGCTCATGGAGCGGACCCCGGGCTCATTGAAGCGGTGAACTGTCAGCGACAGAGGGCGAATTCCGCGGATGAAGCGCTGTTGTCCCCGATGCGGTTGTTGGCGAGGTATCCGTCATCGGAGCCGTCGGGAAAGCCCGATCGGTTCCCCGTGTAGTTGGGGTTCTGGTACAGGCACACCGACACGCCGGTCCGGTTCTTCACCGAACTGGTCTCGTCGTTCATGTCGTCGTCGGTGAGCCGCCCGTTTCCGTCCCTCCAGTGGTTCCCCCGGAAGTCGTTGTCCCTGTGTGTGATGTCACGCCAGTGGTTGGTGTTCCCCTGGTTGAAGTCATTGTTCTCGAAGAGGCAGAAGTTGGGCGCCTCGCAGCTTCCCGCGAGGATCTGCGGCGCGTCTGCCTGCGCGGTGGAGGTGAGGCTCAAAGGCAGCAGCAGCGCCACCACAGCGGGTACGAGAAGTCGAGCTCTGACACGCATGGAATCCGTCCCTTCGGTTGGGTTGAGCTTGCGATCACGGAGTAGCGGCGCACTCTCTCACCGGGCTCTGCCGACGTCTCGGCGAAGGTGACCGGCAGACCGACCCGCCGCGCAGCCCCCCGTTCCAAATCCATCCGCACGGAGGGCCGGTCACCTCCCCATGTTCACCTGGCGGGCCGTCCCGTTTGTGTGCCCCGCCTTGCCTGGGGTACGGCGTACCTAGGGACCACGAACTCCAGGAAGGACAATGAACTCCGTGAGGAAACAAGGGGAGTTAGGGAACTTTCTGCGCTCGCGCCGAGCGAGAATCCGGCCCGAGGATGTCGGTTTCGCCTCCGGATCGGGACAGCGCCGGGTGCCCGGTCTGCGACGGGAGGAGCTGGCGCATCTGGCGGGGGTGAGCGTCGACTATTACATGCGACTTGAGCAGGGCCGTAACCACAGCGTCTCCGACGCGGTGCTCGGAGCCGTGGCGGACGCGCTCCGACTGAACCAGGACGAACGGGACCATCTCTTCCGGCTCGCCCGCCCCCACAACGTGGCCGGGAAAACCCTCGACGGCGACGGAGCGCGCCCGGAGATACAGCAGTTGCTGGACTGGATCAGCGCCCCGGCACTCGTCATGGGACGCCGGATGGATGTCCTGGCGTGGAACCGGCCGGCGTGCGGGCTCATCACCGACTTCGGCCGACTGCCCGCGCGTGAACGCAATCTGCCGCGGCTTCATCTACTCGACACGACGATCGGCGGACGCTATCCCGATCGCGACATGGTCGCCCGCGAGGTCGTGGGGCAGCTACGGATCGCGGCCGGAGTCGTCCCCGACGATCCCGAACTGTGGGAGCTGGTCGATGAACTCAAGGCGGGCAGCGTGGAGTTCCGGCACCACTGGACCCAGCACACGGTGCGAACCAAGGCATACGGACTCAAGCGCATCGACCATCCGGAACTCGGCTCGCTCACCCTGTCGTACGAAATCACCCGCTTTCCCCAGGACACGGAGCTGAGTCTGCTCGTCTATACGGCGGCGCCGGGGACGCCGGAGGACAAGGCGCTGCAAAGTCTGGCGGCCTAGGGCGTGTTGCGAAAGTCCCGCCTGGCCTGCGACGCCCGGCACGCACACTCGCTGCGTTGTCGGAATCGCCCAAGTACGCCCAGTACGAGGGTGATCCTCCGCCTTGCGATTGCACGCACCGGACGCCGCAGGCCCCGCCCTGCGGGCGGACGGCGCTACTTTCGCAACACGCCCTAGAGTCCTTCACCTGATCGTCGTCGCCGTGCTCGCCCCCGGATCGGTCTGCCGAGCGAGCTGTTGAGGCGTCCGCACGGCAGGGAAGTCGTCCGGTGCCGCCGGAGTCAGCCCGACTTCGGCGGCCTCTGCGCGTCGAAGGCGAAGAGGGTGTTCTTGGCCGCGGCCACGATCACCGCGCGCCCTACGACGGTCACACGCGGGCTTGCGCCCTGCTCGCCCGTCAGACCCTCGGCCTGCGGATCTGTTGTCCACAGGGGTCTGCCGTCGTGCGGCGACAGCGCGACCACCCGGCCGGTGGCCGAGCTGAAATACAGCGCGTCGGCTCCCGCCGTGGGGCCCGACGCGCCCTCCACGCTCGTCTGCCGCGACCACTTCTGCCGGCCGGTCGCGGGGTCGAGCGCCGTGACGAGACCGGTCTGCCCGCTCACGTAGACCGTGCCGTCCGCCATGCCGGGCGTCCCCGCGTATGTCCTGGCCAGCCGGGAGTAGGTGACCTTCCGCGAGGCCGGGTCGACCCGCGCCACCCCGTCGTACCCGGCCAGCGCCGTTCCCTCCATGCGTCCCAGAAGGAGTACGAGCCTGCCGTCGGCGAAGCCCATCGGCACGGCGGGGCCGTTGACCGCGATGGGCCTGCCGAGTGCCCCCGAGGCGCGGTCGACCGGGTACAGGGTGGGGTGGCGCACCTCCAGTGCGTCCACCTCCGCATTCGTCGCGCACATCGCGAAGAGCTGGGAGCCCGCCGGGACGGGAGCGCACTGCGTACCCGCGGGGAACGGCCTCTTCCAGGCGACCTCACCGCTGTGTGCGTCCCGGGCCTCGAAACGGGAGTTGGAAGCGTCGACCGTCACGACGGCGGAGCCGACCACAAGGGCGTCCTGGGTGCGGCCCGTGACGGCCATCGACTGGGCGCCGGACGGCACGGACCACAACTCGCGGCCATTGTTCGCGTCGATGGCCACCACCTCGCTATGAGGGTCCTGCGGGGCGTCCTCGGCGGCGAAGCGGTAACCGAGCACCGTGTCGTCGGTGGCGCCCACCAGGTGCATGCCCTGGACGGGGACGCCCGGGCTCTTCGCCGTCCACACCCGCGAGCCGTCCAGGGCACTGATACGGGTCGCGACAACACCGCCGCCCCCGCAGAACAGTGCGTCGCCGCGCGCGACGCAACGCAGTTCGTCGGGGATGTCCTCGCGACCGCCCAGTACGGTCTCGCGCCACGGGTCGAAGCCGTCCGGAAGTGTGGCACCCGGCGCCGCAACGCTGTTGCCCTTGTCGCCGTCGCTGTTCCCCCCGACGCCGCCCGCCCGCAGCACGGCGACTCCTCCGCCGATCGCCGCCACCGCGACCGCGGCGGCGAGCACAGGCCGCCATCGGCTGCGCAGACGGCGGCCGATGGGGGTGCCGGTGCTCCCTGTACCGGGACCGGCGGGGGTGCTGGTCGGGGGAGTCGGCGCCGGGGTGGCAAGCGCCGCGAAGTCATGCTCGGTGATCATGTCGCGGGTGCGGCCCGCGCCAACTCTGTTCGTCTCGGTCCCGCCGAGGTCGGCCGACAGGTCCCGCAGCAGCACGAGGAGTTCGTCCGCCGAGGGGCGCCCCTCGGGATCCTTGTCCAGGCACGGCTCGACGACCGCGCGCAGGGCCTCCGGCACGGAATCCAGCGACGGCTCCTCGTGCACCACCTGATACGCCGTCAGGTACGGGCTGTCCGCGTCAAAGGGCCCGTGGCCCGTCGCCGCGTACACCAGCAGTGTCCCCAGGGAGAACACATCGGACCGCGGCCCCACACCACGCGGCGCCTGCAACTGTTCCGGCGACATGAAAGGCGGCGTACCGATGACCCGTCCCGTCATCGTCAGCGTCTGCTGGTCCACGGCGCGCGAAATGCCGAAGTCGATGACGCGCGGGCCTTCGGGCGAGAGCACGACGTTCGAGGGCTTCAGGTCACGGTGGACAACCCCCACCCGGTGGATGTCGCGCAGCGCCTCCGCCAGCCCGATGGCGAGCCTTCTCAGCTCCGGCCCGTTCAGCGGGCCCTCCGCGGCGATGCGCTGGGCGAGCGTATGCCCCTCGATATAGGTCGTCGCCATCCACGGCTGCTCGGCCTCAGGGGCAGCGTCGACCACGGCGGCGGTGAACGCGCCGCTCACCCGCCTCGCAGCCGCCACCTCCTGCCGGAAACGGATGCGGAACTCCTCGTCCCCCGCGAACTGCTGGTGGATCAGCTTGATCGCGACAGGTCGCCCCGAACTCGTACGGGCCAGGAATACCGTGCCCATGCCACCCGAGCCAAGTCGCGCCTCAAGCGGATAACCGCCGATCTCGGCCGGATCGCCTACGCGCAGCGACACTCTTCCCCACCTCCCGTCCCCGTGCACCACGGGCCCGCGTACCTGTCCTGCAACAAACTAGCCGAAGGGCGGTAGGGCAGAGGGACCCGGGCATCGCGGAGGCGGTGGAGCGGCAGGCGACCCAACGTCCATAGGCCGGCTGACGCTGCGGTGACCATCATGTGTCAGAGCGTCACGTCCCCCCGCGCCGCTGAGGGAAGGGGGTGAACGGATGGCTCGACGCCACAGGAAGCCGCGCAGCAGCGGTGAGGCCCTGAGAACAGAGCTCGCTGTAGCTTCGCTGATCGTCAGTCTGATTCGGGTCGTAGCCGAACAGGATCTGATCCAGCGCAGCGGTCCGTCTGAGGGACACCTCTTCCCTTGGTCACCGGGAGCCGGGTAACGGCATCAGAAGGTGTCCTGTCCGGCGGGGGCGCGCCGGATCACAGTCTCCTCGCCGTCGGCGGTGTGCACCGCGACCGCGTGCAGCCCAGGTTCACCGGAGACGAAGCGCAGCGGCAGCCGGTCGAAGGTCTCCCGCCCGATGTGCTCGCGGAACTGTTCGCGGTCGCCGGCCACCTCCAGCCAGGCCACCCCGACCGCGGTCCGGTCGCCGGTCACTTCGCGGCGGGCGGGATTGTTGGCCGGATCATCCCGGTAGTACCAGTTCGGCAGGCCCGCCCGACGGGCCCGCAGCGCCACCTCCCCGGCCGGCGCACTGGTCACCACGCGCTGGGTGCCGTCGGGTTCCCTGCGCCCCGGGATCACCTGGACCTCGCTGCCCAGCCGTGAGGCGACCTGCTCCAGTTCCTCGCGGGTGTCCGCGCGCAGGCACCAGAACATCCAGCGCTCCGTCCCGTCGCCGGTGGCCCGCTGGAACCAGGCGGCCGGGCCGCCGGTCGCCCCGGCGGCGTTCTCCACCTCCAGGTAGACATCCCCACCCAGCGGAAAGATCCAGTTGCGCAAACCGCCGGGGAACACACCGCCCTCGTAGTTGCCCAACCCGGTCTGCCCAGCCAGCCTGCGTACGCCGTCGTCGAGATCCGCTACGCCGAGCGCCATGTGGTCCAGGTGAAACACCGTCGTGGCACCTCCAGATCAGGTGAACGCGTCGGCTGAACGTAGCACCGGCCCGTCATCGGGCCGAACGGCGTGCCCTGGCCTTGGACGCGCGGCTCTGCTGGTGCGTCCGGCGGGCTGCGGCCCGGTCCCGGACCTGCTCGATCGTCTGATGGACGGCGTCGGCCTGCCGATCACCAGCACCGTCGATCAGACGGGCCAGCTCGGCCACGGTAAGGGCCTCGTACAGCTGAGCCACAGTGAGAGCGGCGCCGAGCATGCTGTTGATCCTCGGCACGAGCTGGATCGCGACGAGGGAGCTGCCTCCGAGATCGAAGAAGCTGTCCTGTACGCCGACGTGGTCGACCCCGAGAACCTCTTGCCAGGCCGTGCGGAGCCGCTGCTCCGTCACCCCGCGCGGCGGGGTGCACGGGATCGCGAGGTCGAGTCGTGGCCCCCGGCTCTCGGTGAGCTCGTACTCTGCCCGTCGCCCGTCACCCTCCACCCCGGCAGAGGCCGACGGCAGCGTGAACGCCGTTTCCACCAGCACGTTCACATCCATCGGGGAAACTATCAACTGGGGTTCAGCGGAGGAGCCCAAGATCCGGTCCAATGCGTCCAAAGCCTGTGCAGGGGCCATGCCGCGTTGGGCGACGTCCTCGGCTCGGACCTTCGCCAGGGGCTCCGGAAGGCTGGTCTCGACGGCCATTCCGCCTTCCTGCCAGGGTCCCCAGTCGATGGCCACCACCCGGCGCCACGGGGTGCGGGATTGCGCATAGGCGTCCAGGAAGGCGTTCGCCGCGACGTAGTCGACCAGACCGAAGTCACCGACGTTGGCCGCGTTGGAGCCGAACAGGCAGAGGAAGTCCGGGTCGTACGGGGCAAGCGCCTCCTCCAGATTGAGCGTCCCACGGACCTTGGGGTCCATCACCCAGGCGGAGTCTCCAAGTCGGCGGCCGGCACTTTCCTTTCAGCCATCCGCCACACCTGAAGGAGCGGCCGGCGTGTGGCCCGGCGGATCCGTTCGTACGGGTCTACCGGGCCACCCATCGGTATGTCAGGCCGTGTTGGCGGCGCCTCGGCGCCGGAACCACCACAAGCCGCCGCCGATCAGGGTGAGGACGACCACCACGAGAGCGGTGATCAGGACTGGACTCGGTCCGTCGTCCTCCTTGCCGGCCGTGGCGACTTCGGTGGGCGAGGCGGACTGCTTGTTCGTCGGTTCGCTCGCCGCTGGGCTGGACGGCTCGGCTGTGCTCGGTTCCGCGGCCGGGCTGGGACTGGCCGGCTTCGCACCGGGCGCCGCGGGCTTGAGTTCAAGCATCGGCGCGAGGCTGCCGTGGCCGCCTTCCGCGGGCTCTTCCAGCTCGATCCATCGGTCGATGCGGCCGTCGCTGTAGGTCTGGAGCGTCTTGAAGGCCAGGGACTTGGCGTCCGGTAGCTGTCGCACGGTCACGGCGTAGGCGGCGTCCTTACCGACGGCTACCTGGGGGCCGCCCACGGTGTAGCCCCGGTCCGTGGCTTCGAGCTTCCAGCCCGCGGGGCCCTCTTTGTAGGTGACGTCGGCCGGTGCGATGCCTTCGGGCAGGATCACCTCCAGCTTGGTGATCCCCGCCTTGTCGGACTCCGTCTCGGCGTTGAAGTCCAGGGTGACGTTCTCGGCGAGAGCGCCGGCGTCCTTCGCCTCGACTTCCACATGCGCCGACGCCGGACCGGCGAGAGCGACAGCGGCGGCCAGAGCGAGGACGGTGATGGCGGACAGGCGACGCGCGGTGTGCGACGCGGTGAATCGGGACACGGGTAACTCCCATGATGGTGAGGGGTGTACGGGCACGCGGCAGCGCGCCCCGAGGTCAGGTGGCTGGGACGACTTCAGCCGGAGGACCTCGGCGCACCACCGCGTGCGCCAGTACCAGGGAGTTGTGTGGGGGTGACTGCGCCCGCGCTCTGACGGGTCGCAGAACGCGCGGCACGGCAGGCGGTACTCCGGCCGGGACCAGTCGTACGAGCAACTCGACGATCACATCGCCGAGGCGTTCTCCGGCCGCCCGGCACGCGGCGTCCGCTCGCTGCAGGCACCACGCCACCAGAAGGGCGGCCGCGATGTGCGCTGCGGTCATCGAGGTTCCGTGATGCCCCGAGTGCCATACCTCGTGGGCGTCGAGCGGCGCGCCATGGTCGGTCATCATGTGCGGATCAGTCGCCCGGTGGCCACCCGCCCGCGCGAGCCAGAAGTGCAGGGAGGCCTGTGCGGCTCCGGTGGCCGACACCACCGCGGGCAACGACCTCGGCCTGCGGACGGCGGGCATGGTCAGAAGGAAGAGCAGGCAGAGAGCGACCGGGACGCTCCGCCAGGGCACCGGATGCCCGGAAGCCAGATGGTGCCCGGTGACGGCCAGGCCGGTACTCACCAGGGCGAACACCCCGGCGCGGACAGCGGCGACCGGCGCACCGGTCGGCGGGTCTGAGCCGGCCCGGCGCGCAGCGCGGAACCCGCTCGTCCACGACATGGCGGCCCCATCATGCGGCATGACCACCGGCTGCCGGTACGGACTTCCGGTATGTCATACGACGTCCGGGACACAGATCGCTCCTCGGCTGCGGCCAAAGGCCCGCCGGACGTGGCCCGCTCTCCTGGCAGCGTTTCCGCCCAGGCGTCCCACCGGTGGCTGAGCGCTTCCCGCGAGCGCACACGCCTACGATGTCTTCATGCCCGGACGCGCAGAACCCTCAACAGCAAGCGATGCGCATCAGCACACGCCCGGCGTCCGTGAACTCGCCGCGGCGGCGTCGGTCTTCTCCCTGCTCGCCGACCCCACGCGACTGCATCTGGTGTGGCTGCTGACCCGAGGTGAGTCGGATGTGACCGCGCTGGCGGAGGCGTGCGGGGCGGCGCGGCCGGCGGTGAGTCAGCATCTGGCCAAGTTGCGGCTCGCGGAGCTGGTGCAGGCGCGCAAGGACGGCCGTCATGTCGTCTACGCGCTCACGGACGGACACCTTCGCCGCCTGGTCGTTGAAGCGATCAGTCATGCGAACCATCAGGTCACCGGCGAACCCTGGCACGACTGAGCACTCCCGCGGGTTTCCTCCTGGCCGGATCCAGCTCCAACATGTGCATGGATGCGCACATGTGCACTAGATTGACGAGCGTATCCCGCCCGCCGGTCTAAGGAGCACGTCGCATGCTCGTTGTGCTGCGCAACCGCACGTATCGGCATCTCTTCACGGCCCAGGCCATCGCGCTCGTCGGAACCGGTCTCGCCACGGTGGCCCTGAGCCTGCTCGCCTACGACATGGCCGGGGCGGACGCCTCCGCCGTGCTGGGTACGGCCCTGGCGATCAAGATGGTCGCGTACGTGGGCGTCGCCCCGGTCGTCGGCGCGTTCGCCGACCGGATACCGCGCCGCGCGCTGCTGGTGTCGATGGACCTGATCCGAGCCGGTGTCGCGCTTTCCCTGCCCTTCGTCACCCAGGTCTGGCAGGTCTACGTCCTGGTCTTCCTGCTGCAATGCGCCTCGGCGGCCTTCACTCCGGCGTTCCAGGCGACGATTCCGGAAGTCCTTCCCGAGGAGCGCGACTACACCCGCGCGCTGTCGCTGTCGCGGCTGGCGTACGACCTGGAGAGCCTGCTCAGCCCGGCGCTGGCCGCCGCTCTGTTGACCGTGATCTCCTACAACTGGCTGTTCGCCGGCACCACGGTGGGCTTTCTCGCCTCGGGGGCACTGGTGGTCTCGGTGCTGCTGCCCCGGCCGGCGCCGGTCGAACACGGTGGTGGCGTGTACGCGAAGGCGTCCTTCGGTACGCGGCTGTTCCTCGCCACCCCCAGACTCCGTGCCCTGCTGGCGCTGGATCTGGCAGTCGCGGCCGGTGGCGCCATGGTCATCGTCAACACGGTGGTGCTGGTGCGCGACAACCTGGACCGGACCGTCGGCGACGTCTCGTTGGCATTGGGCGCCTACGGAGCCGGATCCGTGGCCGCCGCGCTTCTGCTGCCCCGAGTACTGGACCGCGTCAACGACCGTACGGTGATGCTGCCCGCGGCCTTTGCCCTGACCGGGGTGCTGATCGCCCTTTCCTTCGGCACCGCCGTCGCCCCCGGTCCCTGGGCTTGGCCCGCCCTGCTCGCCGCCTGGACGGCGCTCGGCGCCACGTCCTCCGCGATCCTCACTCCCAGTGGACGGCTCCTGCGACGCTCCGCCACGGCCGCCGATCTTCCGGCCGCCTTCGCCGCACAGTTCTCACTGACGCACAGCTGCTGGCTGCTCACCTACCCTCTCGCAGGCTGGCTGGCGTCAATGGGAGGCATGCCCGTGGCGACCGCCGCACTGGCCGCTGTCGCGCTCACCGCCGCCGTCACCGCGCTGGTCAGCTGGCCGCGCGAAGACCCCGACCGACTCGACCACCTGCACGACGAACTCCCCGCCGAGCATCCGCACGTACGAGACGCGGTCCCCACCCGCGCCGGATGGCGGCACGGCCACGACTACCGCATCGACACCCTGCACACCCGCTGGCCCTCACCCCGCCGCGCCTCCGAGAGAGTCTGACCGCCGGGCCCACGGGGGCGCCCCGGGAGATCAGTCTTCGAGTTCTCGCCGGACGCGGCGGGAGGGGGTGAAGGCGTAGAGGTCGAGGATCTCGGGCGGGTCGGCGAGTCCGGGGCCACCGTTCTTCACCCAGGTGGTGATGTCGGCGGCGGCGTCGGGGTCGTTGACCAGGCCGAGCCAGACCGGGCGGCCACCGGCCCGGCGTCCCTCGGCCGAGGGTTGGATGACGACGACGTTGGCTCGTTCGCAGGCGTCCAGGCAGTCGGTACGCCGTACGGAGGCCACATCCGCCAACGACCTGCGCAGATCGGTCAGTTGAGCGGCATGGTCCAGGCGCGGGACCTTGGGGGTGCCGCAGCAGCAGCCTCGGCAGACGGTCACGGTCGGGCGGGCCGACCCCGGCGGAATGGCGGCCTCCCGGCTACGGCGACTCATCGCGCGTCTTCGGTGGGTGTGGCGGCGCGGCGCCAGGCCGCGTCGCGGAGCAGGCGCAGGCCGTTGAGGCCCACGATGACGGTCGAGCCTTCGTGTCCCAGGACGCCGAGCGGCAGCGGCAGATGGCCGACGAGGTCCCAGACGACCAGGCCGGAGATGAATACGCTCGCGATGATCAGGTTCTGGACCACCAGGCGGCGGGCCGCGCGGGACAGTGCGACGACGGCCGGCACGGTGGCGAGTTCATCGCGGACGATGACGGCGTCGGCGGTTTCCAGGGCGAGGTCGGAGCCGGCCCGGCCCATGGCGAGTCCGGTGTGGGCGGCGGCCAGCGCGGGGGCGTCGTTGACACCGTCGCCGACCACCAGCACCTTGCGGCCGGCCGCCTCCTGCTCGCGTACGGCGGTGACCTTGTCCTGCGGGAGCAGCCCGGCGCGGACATCGGTGATCCCGGCCTCGGCGGCGAGGCGGGCGGCGGCTCGCGGGTTGTCGCCGGTCAGCAGGGTGGGGGCGGTGCCGGTCAGGGTGGTGAGGGCGGCGACGGTGGCGGCGGCGTCGGGACGCAGCCGGTCCGCGATGCCCAGCACCCCGACGGGGACACCGTCCCACTGGACGAGGACCGCGGTGCGGCCACCGTCCTCCAACTCGCCCACGACCATGGCGACGGCCGGGTCGGCGGCGTCCGCGAGGAGACGCGCGGGCGCGCCGACGGCGACCGTACAGCCGTCGACGACGGCGGTGACGCCGACGCCGGGGGAGGAGGAGAAGTCCCGTACGTCCGGGAGGGCCAGGCCCCGTTCACGGGCGGCGGTGACGATCGCGCGGGCGAGCGGGTGCTCGCTGGGATGCTCGGCCGCCGCCGCCAGGCGCAGCAGCCCGTCCTCGGTCAGCCCGTCCTCGGTCAGTCCGGCCGACGCGGTACCGGGCAGGGGACGGATGTCGGTGACACGCGGGGTGCCTTCGGTGAGCGTGCCCGTCTTGTCGAGGGCGACGGCGTCGATCTGGCCGAGCCGTTCCATGACCACGGCGGACTTGACCAGTACGCCATGGCGTCCCGCGTTGGCGATGGCGGACAGCAGCGGCGGCATCGTGGCCAGTACCACGGCGCACGGGGACGCCACGATCATGAAGGTCATGGCCCGCAGGAGCGCGTCGGTCAGGTGCGCGCCGAAGGCCAGGGGAACGCCGAAGACCGCGAGGGTGGCGAGGACGATCCCGACGGAGTACCGCTGCTCGACCTTCTCGATGAACAGCTGGGTCGGCGCCTTGGTCTCGGAGGCTTCCTCGACCATCGTCACGATCCGGGCGATCACCGAATCGGACGCGTCGCGCTCGACCTTCACCCGCAGCGAGCCGGTGCCGTTGAGTGTCCCGGCGAACACCTCGTCCCCGGACTCCTTGGGTACGGGCAGGGGTTCGCCGGTGATGGTCGCCTGATCGACCTCACTGGCGCCGTCCAGTACGCGGCCGTCGGCGCCGACCCGCTCGCCGGGCCGGATCAGGATGGTGTCGCCGACCGTGAGGTTCTCCGTGGCGACGGTCTCCTCCCGGCCGTCGTCCAGCAGTCGGGTCGCGGTCGTGGGCGCGAGGTCGAGCAGGCCGCGCACGGAGTCCGCGGTACGGGCGGTGGCCAGCGCCTCCAGCGCGCCGGACGTGGCGAAGATGACGATCAGCAGCGCGCCGTCCATCACCTGCCCGATCGAGGCCGCGCCGATCGCCGCGACGATCATCAGCAGATCGACATCGAGGGTCTTCTCCCGCAGCGCCCGGAGCCCCGCCCAGGCGGGCTCCCAGCCGCCGGTCACATAGGCGAGCGCGTAGAGCGGCACCCAGGCCCATGCCGGGGCACCGGTCAGTTGCAGGGGCAGCGCGATCAGGAAGAGGACCAGCGCCGCGGTCGCCCAGCGGGCCTCGGGCAGTGCGAACACGCGCGTACGACGCCGGGGAGCGGCGGCCCCCCGTGCGGCCGTGACCGAGGAAGAGGGGTCGGTGAGTGTGGACGACATGGAGGCGGATTCCTTCGGCGGCGGACAGTGCGGAGCAACCCATCCACCATACAAGAAAGAATGAACATGTCTTCATTTGTCATCGGTAGAATGGTCCCCATGGGCCACGGAGTCGATGACACGAGCACCGCCACCACCCGCGAGCGTCTTGACGTCGCGGGGGTGACCGACGTCGCCTCCACCCTTCAGGCGCTGGCGACACCTTCGCGGCTGTATATCCTCGCCCGTCTCCAGGAAGGTCCCTGCGCCGTCGGTGAACTGGCCGAAGCGGTCGGAATGGAGCAGTCCGCCTGCTCCCACCAGCTCCGCCTCCTGCGGAACCTCGGCCTGGTCACCGGCGAGCGCCGGGGCCGTTCCATCGTCTACGCCCTCTATGACCATCACGTCGCCGAACTCCTCGATCAGGCGCTGTTCCACGTCGAGCACCTGCGCCTCGGACTGCGCGACATCGCCCCCGGTGACGTAGTGCCGTAGGGGGCCGAACCAGCGACCGCGGCATGCTCACGGGCAGACGCTCTGCCTGGCCAGGAGCCTCGCGGTGGTGAAACCCCTCCGTAACCACAGGGCACCCGCTGCGTTTACTATGGCAACTAACCTCATGGACAAGCGAATTCGTACGTCGTCATAGCTGGGCCGCTTCGAGCACTGTGAGACTGGGAGCTGAGCGTCGTGTCGCAAAGCAAGTCGGCGTGGGCCCTCTTGGGGGCTCTTACCGCCGTCTTGCTGGTCCTTCAGCTGTTTACTCACACGGCGCCGGTGGGATCCGTCCACTCACGGCACATGACGGCCGCCCAAGCTGAGACGGTCACCTGCCACGGCTCGCTCATCCTCGGTGATGTGTCCCAGCACTACCTGACACGCGATCGCCAGTGGTCCGAGACGTACGCCCCTGACGGGTCCACAGCCGACGCGCCCGCCATGGACGCCGGTGTGCTCGTGGAATCTCCGTTCCCGTCCGCCGGAGTTTCACTCTCGCAACCAAGATCGGCCGTCGGACCGACTCTCGCGGTGCTTCAGACCTACCGCTGCTGATCGAGCCCGCGGGCAAGCGCCGATTCCGACGGCTGGAGCCGGGCTCCGGCCGCCGTGCTCACCCGCGCGTTCGCGCGGGGCATCGGGTGCCCATTCCCGCTCGCTGTTGTGACACTCCGCCCTGTAGGACCGACGCGCCCCCGTGGCGCGCCCAGGAGGCATCCCCACATGCAGCCCCTCATCGATTACGCCAGGTCGTTCCGGCAGCAGACCGCGGCGCGGCCGGAAGAATTCGCCCGGCTCGCCGAAGGCCAGGCACCGCAGGCCCTGTTCATCACCTGTTCCGACTCACGGGTCATCCCGTCCCTGATCACCGGCGCCCGCCCGGGGGAACTCTTCGAACTGCGCACCGCGGGGAACATCGTTCCGCCCTACGATCCCGGGCGGCCGACCGGCGAAGCGGCCACCATCGAGTACGCGGTGGAGGTCCTCGGTGTCACGGACGTGGTCGTCTGCGGTCACTCGCACTGCGGCGCCGTGGGCGCGCTCGTACGCGGCGACGATCTGACGGCCGTGCCCGCCGTACGCGACTGGCTCACCCATGCGGCACCCCATGCGGCACCCCGTGCGGACGGCACGAAGGCCGACGGTGATCCCGCGATCGCGGACGCGGTGCAGTCCCATGTCCTGGCCCAGATTCTCAGGCTGCGCTCGTACCCGTACCTCGCCCGGCGTCTCGACGCCGGGCAACTGCGCCTGCACGCCTGGTTCTACGAGATCCACACCGGGACCGTGCTGGCACACCGCCCGTCCGCCGACACCTTCGTCGCGCTGTGAGCGCGCGCAGGGGGAGCGCCGGTCCATCGTCCGACGCCTCCCGCAGGGGCAGTCACCGCAAACCAACGGGCGCCTCGGGCTTCCTTCCGCGGCAGGACTTCGCCGCCTCCCTCGTCGTCTTCCTCGTCGCCCTGCCGCTGTGCGTCGGGGTGGCCGTGGCCTCCGGGGTTCCGGCGGAACTCGGCCTGGTCACCGGGATCGTGGGCGGGTTGGTGACCGGGCTGCTGCCCGGCAGCAGCCTCCAGGTCAGTGGCCCGGCGGCCGGACTGACAGTGCTCGTGTTCGAGGCCGTGCAGGAGTACGGACTCCCCGTGCTGGGCGTCATCGTCCTCGCCACCGGACTGCTCCAGATCCTGATGGGGGCACTTCGGTGGGGGCGGTGGTTCCGTGCCATCTCGGTCGCCGTGGTCGAGGGCATGCTCGCCGGGATCGGACTTGTCCTGATCGCGGGCCAGCTCTACTCCATGGCCGACAAGAAGGCTCCGGCCGAGGGCCTCGCGAAGATCGTCGGGCTGCCCGCGATGCTTGCCGACACGGCCGGCTCGCCGCAGGCACTGGCCGCTCTCGGCCTCGGTGCCGGCACCATCGCCGTGCTCACACTGTGGAAGAAGCTCCCCAAAGCGATCCAGACGGTGCCGCCGCCACTTGCCGCCGTGGGGCTTGCCACGCTCGCCTCGGTGCTCCTCGGCATGCCGGTGTCCAAGGTCGAGGTGCGGGGTCTGCTCGGCGCCGTCCAGCCCCCGTCACCAGGGGCTTTCGGGGAACTCATCAATGTGGGTGTCCTCGGCACGGTGGTCGCATTCACTCTGATCGCCTCGGCGGAGAGCCTGTTCAGCGCGGCTGCGGTGGACCGGCTGCACAACGGAGCGCGCACCCATTACGACAAGGAACTGATGGCGCAAGGCGCGGGCAACGCCGTATGTGGCGTACTCGGCGCGCTGCCGATGACCGCGGTGATCGTGCGCAGCGCGGCCAACGTCCAGGCGGGGGCGCGGACGAGGGCATCCCGCGTGCTGCACGGTGTCTGGCTGCTGCTTTTCGCCGCACTGCTCCCGGCCGCGCTGGGAGTCATCCCGATCCCGGCGCTCGCGGGCATCCTCGTCTACTCCGGTTTCAAGCTGATCCCCGCCAAGGAGGTGGCAGGGCTGTGGCGTGAGCACCGGGGCGAGGCGCTGATCCTGGTCGTCACAGCGGTGTCGATCGTCGCGGTGAGCATGTTCGAGGGCGTACTGATCGGGCTCGCCCTCGCGGTCGTGAAGACGGCGTGGGAGACCTCGCACGCCCAGTTGGAGGTCGTGGACAAGGGCGCCGGCCCCATTCAGGCATACGTATCGGGAAACGCCACGTTCCTGCGACTCCCGAAGATCCTCGACAGTCTGGAGGCGCTGCCGCGGAATCGCCCGATCCAGCTCGACCTGTCAGGGCTGCACCACCTTGACCACGCGTGCCGTACCGCCCTGGAGAACTGGGCCGTGCGGCATAGCTCCGCGGGCATCGAGCCTGTGGAAGTCACCTCCTCCACCTGACGCCCACGGCGGCTGGGCGGTCGTCGTTCCACGACCGCCCAGCCGCCAAGGTATGGCCCCCGGTCACACGTACCTCGGCTGCCGTGATGGCCCGTTTGCCCATGTCTTGCTGTTGCTCACCGCATGCACCTAATAGATGCTTTCGTGCGCGCATACGCACATAATGAAATGAGTGAGCCGTGCCCAACCCACCTGCCCTGTACGTGAGACCGGAAGGTGTGAGCTGCCGTGAGCGAGACGAGCGCATGCCGGGAACCACACAGCCCTGACCATCGGGATCACGGACACGATCACGGGGCAGGCCGATGGGCGAGGATCAAGCACGGTGTCGCCCATGCCGTGACCCCGCACAGTCACAAGGCGGCGGACAAGGTCGACCCGGCGATGGAGTCCTCGGCGGAGGGCATGCGCACCCTGTGGATCTCGCTCGCGGTGCTGGGCGTGACGACCGTGCTGCAGGCCGTGGTTGTGGTCATGTCCGGATCGGTCGCCCTGCTGGGGGACACGGTCCACAACGCGGCCGACGCGCTGACCGCCGTGCCGCTGGGCATCGCCTTCGTCCTCGGGCGGCGGGCGGCGACCCGCAGGTTCACGTACGGCTACGGCAGAGCCGAGGACATCGCGGGCATCGTCATCCTGCTCACCATCAGCGCATCCGCCGTGCTCGCGGCCTACACCTCGGTGGACCGGCTGCTGCACCCCCGTGAGATCTCCTACCTGCCGGCGGTCGCCGCAGCTGCGGTCATCGGGTTCATCGGTAACGAGTGGGTGGCCCGCTACCGCATCAGCACCGGCCGGAAGATCGGCTCGGCGGCGCTGATCGCCGACGGTCTGCACGCCCGGACCGACGGCTTCACCTCGCTCGCCGTCCTGCTGGGCGTCGGCGGGGCCGCGATCGGCTGGCCCCTCGCCGACCCCATCGTCGGCCTGCTGATCACCCTCGCGATCCTGGCGGTCCTCAAGGACGCCGCCACGGAGATCTTCCGCCGCCTCATGGACGCGGTCGATCCCGCCCTGGTCGACCGCGCTGAAACGGCGCTGTGCGCGGTACCGGGCGTGGTCGAGGTCGGCGAACTGAGGATGCGGTGGATCGGCCATCAACTGCGGGCCGAGGCGGCTGTCGTCATCGACGGTTCCCTGAGCCTGACCGCCGCTCACCAGGTGGCCGTCGAAGCCGAGCATGCCCTGCTGCATGCCGTCCCCCGTCTGACGGCCGCACTGATTCATCCCGACCCGACCCGTACGGATGGGGAGGACCCGCACGCCACTCTCGCCCACCACGGCCGAGTGGCAGTGCCGTAGCGGCCGGACTGCAGCACACGACGCTGGTCATGTCGCTGGCGCCACGCCAAGGACACGGCTCGGCCAGGCCGTTGTGACTCAGGTTGGGCACACGGGGTTGGATGACTGGTCGGAGAGGTACGTCGACTGTTCCTGCGGGGTGAGATTCCGCTGGAGGGCTCGGCAGATCCTGTTGATGGCTTCGGCCGGGCGGGGCAGGGGAACGTCGGTACCGGCAGCGTCTTCACCACAGAGGCCACAGAGGGACTGTTCTTCTCCAGCACGGCGGTGGTGACCTTCGACGGGGCCTATGCCGTACTCGCGTACGTCGCTCAGCAGGCCGTTCAGACGTACGGCCGGCTGAGCGCCGACGAGACGGTCCGCGGCCTCGGCCTGGCCGAGACGACCCCGGGCCCGCTGATCGGACTGAGCCGTCGGTCCCTCACCCCCGCCTGCCTTCATGCCGAGCGCGCGGGGTGAGCCCCTGTCGTACGGCGCTCTTCCAGAGCGAAGCAGAAAGCAGCCACCATGCACCGCCCTGCCATCAACGTGCTCTCCCGCGGAGTCGGCCGCTCCCTCGCCGGAAAAGTCCACGGCCACCCCGTCACCGTGGTCACAGACCCCGGCCTGGAACCGGACATGCACCGGCTGCTGTCCGCCCACGCTCAGCGCGCCCGAACCCAACCCCAACACCATTCCGGAGGAACGCCTTTGGAGGGCTCCACCCACCGCCGCTGCTACTGCCGCGACCGACCCGCACACCGGCAAGCCGTTCGGCAAGAAGTGCGCGATTCTCGGCCTCGCCGACGCTGACGACTCCGAGGGTCTGCCCCAGATCGCCGAGTTGCTGGAAAAGGTGGCTGAAGAGAAGACGCCGAGGTGCGGATGCGGCGGTGGCTCAGAGGTCGAGCCGGGACCGGTCGAGCCCCGCGGCGGAGCGTGAGATGAACTCCTTGCGGGGCGCGACGTCGTTGCCCATCAGGAGGTCGAAGACCCGCTCGGCGGCCTCCAGATCGGTGAGGTTGATGCGGCGCAGCGTACGGTGGCGCGGGTCCATCGTCGTCTCGGCCAGTTGGTCGGCGTCCATCTCGCCCAGGCCCTTGTAGCGCTGGATGGAGTCCTTGTACCGGACTCCCGTGCTCCGGAACTCCGTGAGCGTGTCGCGCAGCTCGCGGTCGGAGTGGGTATAGACGTACTTGTCCTGGCCTTTCTTGGGCTGGACGAGCTCGACGCGGTGGAGTGGTGGCACCGCGGTGAAGACCCGGCCGGCCTCGACCATGGGCCGCATGTAACGGTGGAACAGGGTCAGCAGCAGGGTACGGATGTGGGAGCCGTCCACGTCGGCGTCGGTCATCATGATGATCTTTCCGTAGCGGGCCTGGCCGAGGTCGAAGGTACGGCCGGACCCGGCCCCCATGACCTGGATGATCGCGCCGCACTCCGCGTTCTTGAGCATGTCGGTCACCGAAGCCTTCTGGACGTTGAGGATCTTGCCGCGGATCGGCAGCAGCGCCTGGAACTCGGAGTCGCGCGCCAGCTTGGCGGTGCCCAGTGCGGAGTCGCCCTCGACGATGAACAGTTCGCTGCGGCCGATGTCGTCGCTGCGGCAGTCGGCGAGCTTGGCGGGCAGCGAGGAGGACTCCAGGGCGGTCTTGCGGCGCTGGGCGTCCTTGTGCTGACGGGCGGCGATACGCGTACGGGCCGCGGAGACGGCCTTGTTCATGACGGCGCGGGCCTGCTGGGCGGCGTCGCGCTTGGCGGAGGTCAGGAATGCCTTGAGTTCCTTGGCCACGACGGCGTTCACGATGCGGCGGGCCGCCGAGGTGCCGAGGACCTCCTTGGTCTGGCCCTCGAACTGCGGCTCCGCGAGGCGCACCGTCACGACCGCCGTGAGACCTTCCAGGGCGTCGTCCTTGGTGATGTCGTCCTCGGCGGCACGGAGCAGCTTCTTGGCTCGTAGTACCTCGTTCATCGTCTTGGCCACCGCCTGCTCGAAGCCGGTGACGTGGGCGCCGCCCTTGGGGGTGGCGATGATGTTGACGAACGATCTGAGGGTGGTGTCGTAGCCGGTGCCCCAGCGCATCGCGACGTCGACGCCGAGCTCCCGGGTGACCTCGGTGGGCGCCATCTGCCCGTGCTCGTCGAGCACCGGGACCGTTTCCTTGAAGCTGCCCTGCCCGCTGAAGCGCAGGACATCGCAGATGCCTCTGTCGCCGGCCAGGTACTCGCAGAACTCGCTGATGCCGCCGTCGAAACGGAAGGATTCCTCGCCCTTGCCGCCGCCCGCGCCGAGACCGTACTCGTCGCGGACGACAATGGTCAGCCCTGGCACCAGGAACGAGGTCTGGCGAGCGCGCTGGTGCAGTGTGTCCAAGGAGAGCTTGGCCTCCCTGAGGAAGATCTGGCGGTCGGCCCAGTACCGCACGCGCGTACCGGTACGCGACGTGGGGATCTTGGCCGTTCGGCGCAGGCCCTGGGCGGGGATGAAGGGGGCATCGGGTCCGGGGGCGGTGTAGGTGCCGGGGACGCCGTGGCGGAAGCTGATGGCGTGGATTCGGCCGTAGCGGTCGACCTCGATGTCGAGCCGGGCGGAGAGGGCGTTCACCACGGAGGCGCCGACGCCGTGCAGACCGCCGGAGGCGGCGTAGGAGCCGCCGCCGAACTTTCCGCCGGCGTGGAGTTTGGTGTAGGCGATCTCGACGCCGGACAGGCCGGTGCGGGGTTCGTTGTCCACGGGGATGCCGCGGCCGTTGTCGCTCACCTCCACCGACCCGTCCTCGTGGAGGATGACCTCGATGCGGTCGCAGGCGCCGGCCAGAGCCTCGTCGACGGCGTTGTCGATGATCTCCCACAGGCAATGCATCAGGCCGCGGCTGTCGCTGGAGCCGATGTACATGCCGGGGCGCTTGCGCACGGCCTCAAGTCCTTCGAGGACCATGAGGTGCCGCGCGGTGTAGTCGGAGCCGTCCTGGACGCGGCTGCCGGTGGACGGGACGGGGAACGTGCTCACGTAATGCTCTTCTCAGCGACGGACGGGCAACGGTGGATCGCCCAGGCCGCGTTCGCGGCCTGGGCGAATCGGCGGCCTGGGCGAGTGGGCGGCCTGGGGGAGCGGGCGGCCAGGAGCCGGCGCGATCAGATGTCGAGGAAGCGCACGTCCTTGGCGTTGCGTTGGATGAAGGAGCGCCGGGCCTCGACGTCCTCGCCCATCAGGACGGAGAAGAGGGCGTCGGCAACGGCCGCGTCGTCAAGGGTGATCTGGCCCAGGACACGGTGCTCCTGGTCCATGGTCGTGATGCGCAGCTCCTCGGCGTTCATCTCGCCCAGGCCCTTGAACCGCTGGATGGAGTCCTCCCTGAACCGGCGGCCGTCCTGCCGGCCCCGTTCCAGCAGTACGTCGCGTTCACGGTCGGAGTAGGCGTACTCCACGTGGTCCCGGCCCCACTTGATCTTGTAGAGCGGCGGCCGGGAGAGGTAGACATGTCCGTGCTCGATCAGCGGCCGCATGAAGCGGAACAGGAAGGTCAGCAGCAGGGTGTTGATGTGCTGGCCGTCGACGTCGGCGTCCGCCATCAGAATAATCTTGTGGTACCGGAGCTTCTCGATGGCGAAGTCCTCGTGCACGCCCGTGCCGAACGCGGAGATCATCGACTGGACCTCCTGGTTGTGCAGGATCTTGTCGATACGGGCCTTCTCGACGTTGAGGATCTTGCCGCGGATGGGAAGGATCGCCTGGTACCGCGGGTCGCGGCCGGACTTGGCGGAGCCGCCGGCGGAGTCGCCCTCGACAATGAAGATCTCGCTCTTCGCCGGTTCGCTGGACTGGCAGTCGGACAGCTTGCCCGGCAGGGCCGCTGACTCCAGCAAGCCCTTGCGGCGTGTCAGGTCCCGTGCTTTGCGGGCCGCAAGCCGGGCGGTGGCCGCCTGCGTCGCCTTGCGGACGATGTCGGCCGCCTCATTGGGATTGCCGTCGAACCAGTCCGTCAGCCGCTCGTGCACGACCTTCTGCACGAACGTCCTGGCCTCGCTGTTGCCCAGCTTGGTCTTGGTCTGGCCCTCGAACTGCGGCTCACCCAACTTGACCGAGATGATCGCCGTCAGACCCTCGCGGATGTCCTCACCCGTGAGGTTGCCGTCCTTCTCGCGCAGCAGCTTCTTCTCACGCGCGTACCGGTTGACGACCGTGGTCAGCGCCGTGCGGAAGCCCTCCTCATGAGTGCCGCCCTCGTGCGTGTGGATGGTGTTGGCGTAGGAGTGGACGCTGTCGGCGAACTGGCTGTTCCACTGCAGCGAGACCTCCACCGACAGCAGCCGCTCGGTGTCCTCTGCGGCGATGGAGACGACGGAGGGGTGGACCGGTTCCCCTTTGCGGGCATTGAGGTAGGCGACGAAGTCGGTGATGCCGCCGTCGTAGCGGTAGGAGACCGTCTTCGGGGCCCGCTCCCCGGCGGTGTCCGGACCCGCTTCGTCGGCCGCGGACGTCGCGCGGGCCGACGCGCGCTCATCGGTGAGGGTCAGGGTCAGCCCCCGGTTGAGGAAGGCCATCTCCTGGAACCGCCTGGCCAGCGTCTCGAAGGAGTAGTCGGTGGTCTCGAAGATGCCGCCGTCCGCCCAGAACGTCAGGGACGTGCCCGTCTTCGAGGTGGCCTCGTGGCGGGCCAGCGGCGCGGCCGGCGCCCCGTCCTTGTACTCCTGGGTCCACCGGTGGCCGTCGGTCCAGATCTCCGCCGTCAGCCTGGTCGAGAGCGCGTTGACCACTGACAGGCCCACCCCGTGCAGACCGCCGGAGACGGCGTACCCGCCGCCCCCGAACTTGCCGCCCGCGTGCAGCACGGTCAGTACGACTTCCACGGCCGGCTTCTTTTCCACCGGGTGCATACCCACCGGGATGCCGCGCCCGTTGTCGATCACCCGTACGCCGCCGTCGGCCAGGATCGTGGCATCGATCCGGTCGGCCACCCCGGCCAGCGCCTCATCGACGGAGTTGTCCACGATCTCCTGCACCAGATGGTGCAGACCCCGCTCGCCCGTGGAGCCGATGTACATCCCGGGCCGCTTGCGTACGGCGTCGAGCCCGTCCAGGACGGTGATCGCGTTGGCGTCGTACACGGCAGACCCGGCATGGCCGTTCTGCTCGGCGCCGGAGATATCGGAGGCGGCGTGAGTGCCGGAAGTAGTCACAATGCTCTCTTTTCGGGCATGGCAAACCACGCTCCCGCGCGCCATGGTGCGGGAGTGGTCGGATCGCTGGACGGAGAACGTGACGCGGGCAGGCCGAGGGGGACCCCCGGGGCCCGCGAATCCCGGCGCCGGGAGGGCGACGGGACGCGTTCCACGATATCGAAAGTGCGACGCGAACCTACGGCAAGGAGCGTCGTAGACGCCCATCTCGCCGCCGCTCGGCCGGTCAGTCAATCCCCCCTGCCTTCCAGGCGGGAAAGTCCGGGAGGGTGGCACGTGGTGGCTTTCTAGGTGCTTTGGTGCGCCGGGCTACAGAGGCTTTTTCAGCGTGACGCTCCGCGGTCGAAAGCCGGCCTTCCGGGGCGCGCGGCGGCCCGCCGTCCGCGGTGGTCAACGAAGACCGGCTCGACCAGCAAGTCGCCTGCCCGGCAACGCGCGAGACAGGCCGGCTGCCCGCGGAATGCAGGTCCGACATGCCCACCCAGTGGCAGTGAACGCCCCCCCCGGCATTGGAGCGCGCCCGACTGCGAGGCGAGACGTCGGTGAGGCGTCTATGCGGCCACCAACTGGTCGACCCGGCGCAGCGCCTGTCCGGCACGCACCACCTGGCGCCGCAGTTGGCGAGCTTCGCCAACTGCGGCGCTCACGGGTGTGTCAGTGGTGTCGCGTAGCGTTCATGCGAAATGTGCGGGCTGTGACCTGCGCGGATGGGTGGGCCGCGGCGTGAGTGACCGTATGGAGTGGTTGGCGGGGCGCGATCGGGACGCGGCGCTGATCATCAGGACCGATTACAGCGACGAACAGGCAGTGGCCGTGCTGGCCAGGGAAGAGTGCGACAGCGACGAGGAGTTCGAAGCGGACGGCGGCGAGTTCCGCACCGTCCCTGCCGGCGTCCATGAGATGCACGCGAACCTGATGATCGCCAATCTGTCCTTTGGCGATTTCAAAGAAGCGGCCGAGGAAGACCCCCAGGGCACCTTCCAAGGGTTCGCCACCTGAACGACTCGGGACTCGGCTCGCCAACTGGACCGCTCATCCGCCGGCTGAAGCGCTCAGTCACATCTCCATGGACCACGCAGTCCGCGTCACATCGCCAGCGCTCGAACTCACAGTTCATCAGGCCCCAGGTATCGCCAACAACACCTTTCGCAGTGAGGCAAGGTGGGACACTCACGCCCGAACCGGTACCCGACCGGACGTCGCCCCGACGTCCGCGGCCACGCCGGCCAGCCCGGTCCGCACCCAGGAGACCGCCTCGGACGGCCGCCGCCACGCGCTCGCCGTGCACCGGGCACAGGCCGAACGTATGGGCAGGCCAAGGAGGTCAGACCAGCTGGTTCCCCGTTCAGTTCGAGCCCGTTCGAGCACGAGGATTCGGCAAGCTTCCCACTCGCGGACTGGAACGGTGGTCTCGTGGGGAAGAACCGACCACGGTCCCATGGTGTCGTGCGGGGGAGCAGGCAGATGAACTCAGACACGGTTACTGCCATCGCGGCGACGGTCATAGCGCTCGGATCGCTCTGGGTCAGCTACACGCAGGCCAAGGAGAGCAGGCTACATAGCCACCAGTCTGTCAGGCCTGTCCTCCAAGTACGACGATTCAAGGAACGCGGAGACAGCAAGGCCGGAATTGAGGTCATCAATGCCGGTCTGGGGCCGGCCATCGTGACGAAGTCAGTGGTGAGACTAGATGGAGAAGAAATCGGACAATGGAATTACCACACCCAGGAACGCGTCTCGGAGTCGTTGTCAGTGCGACCCGAGGCGTTCTCCCTTCGTCCAGGTGCCGTAGTGCTGGCTGGGCAGTCCACCTTCCTCTTTGCCCTGGAAGAGTTCAGTGAGGACCAGCATGACTGGTTCTGGAATCTCATCACCCGACGTCTGGTGATCGAGATTCACTATGAATCCCTTTACGGCGGTGAGGATTTCAAGGCGATGTCACCAGCGTTCTGAGGTGTCCCGGACCGAACGGTATGCGAAGTCCAGGACGCGAGCCGCGGAAGCGGGTTCCTTCCTCGCTCGATGACGAGCCGCCAAACCGATGACCTGCCACCCGTTACGACGTCGGCAAGACCGTGAAACGACCCGAGAGCATCAGCCAACGAAACCTACTCAGACCATAGAGCAAGCAATGCTCAAGACCTGTGGATCGGCCTCGGGCTGGCACGCGAAGGGCGTACCTTCCCGAATGATCCTGTGATGGTCATCGAGTCCGCACAGGAACGCTGGCGGGCCGTGAACGCGCCCCACCTCGTCGCCCGGTCCGGGCCGGCGCCCACTTCGAACGCGGCCACCTCGTCGAACGCCCCGAGACACTTGCGGCATGAACAACCTCAACCGACCGGCAGGCATTGACGATTTGCTCCGGCTCGGCAAACCGACGAGCCACGGCACCAGCGCCTCCGCGAGGTGCTGACACCCGGCGGCCTTGCCGGGGCTTCTCGTTTCACCTCCTCGATGCCATCGAGTCCAGCCGCTGGTGCGCGAGCCCCGACGGTGGGCCCGCACACCGTTTTCAGCGGATCTGGTCGGTCGGTCGGATCAGGATCTCGTTGACGGCGACATGCTCGGGCTGGGTGAGCGCGTACAGGACGGCACCGGCGATGTCCCGGGATTGAAGCGTCCGCATGGAGTCGGCGTAGTTCTTGGCGAGGACCTGCATAGCGGGGTCGGTGATATGGGTGGCCAGCTCGGTCGCGACCATTCCGGGTTCGATGACGATGACGCGTACGCCCTGCGCGGTGACTTCCTGCCGCAAGGCTTCCGAGAAGGCGGTGATGCCGAACTTGGTTGCGGCGTACACACCGCCGCCGGCAGACGCGGTGCGCCCTGAAGTCGAGGAAATCTGCACCACGGCGCCCTTGCTCTCCAGCAGGTAGGGCAGGGCGGCATGGGCCGTGTACATCGATCCCAGGAGGTTGGTGTCAATCATGCGTGTCCACTCGGCGGTGTCCGCGTTCAGGATCGGTCCGCTGAGCATGACGCCGGCGTTGTTCACGAGGGCGTCGAGGGCGCCGAAGTGCTCGACGGTCGCCGTGACCGCGTCTTGCACGGACTCGCGGTCGGTGACATCGAGTTCCAGGACCAGGATCTCCCCGGAGGCGTCCTGCGCGAGCGACTTCAGCCGATCGGCCCGGCGGGCCCCGACCGCCACCCGGGCGCCGCCTTCGGACAGGGCAAGCGCGGTGGCCTGTCCGATACCCGAGGAGGCGCCGGTGACCAGGACGACCTTTCCGTCAAGGGTGTTGCTCATGTCTTCCTCCGATAGATGCATGGTGAGAGGCGGTAGCCCGCCAGGTGTCTTGACGACAGCCGGCGGTTGAGCCAGTAGAAAGTGACCGCTGGGTCATTTTGAGCGTAGCACCAAACATGACCGCTCGGTCATGTTGCTGGTAGACTCGTGCCCGCCGGATAAGGGGTACGTATGAGTGAGACGACCACTGCGGGTCGGCGGGCGGACATGGTGCGCAATCGGCGCCTTCTGCTCCAGGCCGCGACGAAGGCGTTCGCGGAGCTGGGGACGGACGTGTCGATGGGCGAGATCGCCCAACGCGCCGGCCTGGCCAAAGGCACCGTGTTCAGGCACTTCGCATCGAAGGAAGACCTGCTTGCGGCGATCATGCTGCAGCTTGTCGACCGGCTGATCGGCACAGCGGAGCGCCTGGCTGAGGCCGACGACGCGGATGCGGCGCTGGTGGAGTTCATGGCCGACAGCATCGAGACTCTGGCCGCCGACCGCGCGTTCTGCGAAGTGATCGGGCGCCCGTCACTGGACCATGCCGGCGTACGGGACGCGATCGGCCGCCTTTGCGGCGCCGCGGAGGCACTCACTGCCCGGGCGCAGGAGCAGGGAACCGTCCGCGGCGATGTGACGGGCACGGACATCGTGCTGCTGCTCGCGGGCATCCATCAAACGGCAGCGCCCCTGCTGGCCGCACAGCCGCAGGCATGGCGCCGCTACCTCGAACTGACCCTGGACGGGCTCCGCGCCACCGGAACCCGCACACTGCCGCATCCGCCGGGTGACCTGCACCTCGGTGAGTATTCCAGGAAGAGCTGACCTGCGGCCGCCGCGATCGCCATTCGCCGCGCAGCAGTCCAGCCCGTCGTGCGGACGCCGGGGACAGGACCTAAGATCTGATCTCCGAACGAAACTGAGATCAACCCATCCACAGGTCTTGAGGATTACTCTCGGCGGCGCCCACGGTGCGTGTACGCAAGGCGGCGTTCGTCGTGCAGCACCTGCTGGAGTGCGCGGCGCTGCTGGTGATCCTCAGCTTCGCGTAGTCACCTGCAAGAGGGTCGGGGGCCACCGAGGTGTTGGTCCGTGCAAGGAGAGACGTTCGGAGTCAGCCGCGGTTGATGCGCCGGGAGCGGGTCTGGTCGTTGAGGTTGTAGCCGCGCAGGTCGCGGATTGATCCCCACACGAGTCCGCTCACTGGCGGTGGCCACCGTTGCCGCAGGTCTGCTGGTCGGCGGCATCACCGCCGGCACCACCGACGCCTTCACCGACGACAAGCCCACCGATACGATCGCCAACGCGGCGGCCGAACGTGGATTCGTTCGGGAAGCTCACGCCGAGCACCACCGCGCGGATCTTCGCCGCTACGAGTCAGCTGGCGACTGGTTTTACGGTGCCACGGTCACACCAGAGCCTGTTCCCGCCATCATCAAGGCCACAGACCGCCAATACATCGACGAACCGGTCCACGTGTGGGGAGCCGCGGCTGTCGCCCGGTGCGAGCAGACTGGTTGGTCGGCTCGGCGCTCGCCTCCGGTGAAGGCTCGAAGTACCGGCGCACGTAGTCCGCCTTCCGGTGCCGGGACGACGTCGCCGACGTTGTCCTACACAGCGATCGGGTCGTCGTCGGGAGGAAGGGCGGCCAAGTCACCTGAGCCATCCAACGGCGACAAGTTCACAGCCATTTGTCCTCGGCGGTCCGGTCGCGTGCAGAGGCGGGCCGGGATCATCCTCAGCCTGCGCGCTGCCTCACCGAGGCTTGCGGAGCAGGAAGACGTAGTAGCCGAGGTGGTCGTTGACGAACTCGCGCAGCAGTGGCATCGAGGCGTCCATCTGCGCGGTGGTCCGGGCACCGTAACGTTCCAGGATCTCGTCGTGATGGTCGCGGTAGAGGACGTCCATGAGCTGGCCGCTCACCATGACGTTGTGGGTGTGGTCCTCCAGTCGTACGAGGTCGAATCCGGCCCGCGCCGTCCGTTCCAGCAGCGCGGCCGGGGTCTGCGGAGGTGGTGAGGTCCACACCGCGCGGTATACGGCGAGCTGCTCGAGGCTGGGATCGCCGCGGCGGGTGAACTCGGTGAACAGCAGCTGTCCGCCGGGGCGAAGTACCCGCCAGGCGTGGCGCAGGGCGGCGAGGCGGTCGGACATGTGGGGGAAGGAGTCGATGGCCCAGGCCGCGTCGTACGACGCGTCGGTGTGTTCTTCGCCCAGGTCCATGGCATCGCCGTGGACGAAGGCGACCCGGTCGCGCAGTCCCGCCTCGCGGGCCCGCGTCTCGCACAGCGGGATCTGGGACTGGCTGACGGTGATTCCGGTGACCCGGGCGCCGGTCGCGCGCGCGAGGCGCACGGCGGGGCCGCCGGTGCCGCAGCCGATATCGAGGAGGTGGTCCTGCGGGCCGAGGTCCAGCGCGTCGATGTAATGGTCGGTCTGGCGGTCCATGGCCAGGTTGGCCAGATCGAGGAGGGTGGAGGCGCGGGCGGGTCCGCCGGGGGGCGTCCACATACCGATGTGGATGGCCGAGTCGCCGAGGATCATTCCGTAAAGGTCGCCGAACTCGTCGTACGAGGCGCCGACTTCTCCGGCTGTAGGGGCGGTCTGAGTGCTCTGGGGTGTGTCATCCGCTGCCATGGTGGTCACGATAGTGAGGTATCACCGCTGCCACCGCGCGGGAAACAGCCACACCGGCGGCCCGGATTCCCGTCCCGCCCAAGCGCTCTCACCCCACGTGCCGCACACGCCACACGGCGCCCTCGTGCGGATCAGAGGCGTTTCGCGCTGCGCAGCGCGGTGGCGTAATAGCCGTCGCCGTTCAGGCGGGAGCTGCCTCCCTCGTCGCCCATCGTCGGACCGTTCACCTCCTTCCTGCTCGATATGAAGATCTGGTGCCCCTCCGTGTCCGGACCCAGGTACATGCCGATGTGGTCCAGGCGGGACTCCGGCCGCGGCTCGGTCTTGAAGAAGACCAGGTCGCCCGGTTGGAGCACGCTGATGGACTTCGGGCGCTCGTAGTGCGGCGCGGAGCCCGACAGCTCGATGATGTCCACGCCCGCAGTGGAGCGCGCCATGCCGTCGGCGGTACGTGGCAGTCCGGCGCCGGTGCCGTCGGGCGCCGTCAGCGGATAGCGGCCCCGGTAGCCGAACACGGTCCGGATGTAGCCCGAGCAGTCGATCGAGCGGTAGCGCGCGGCCTCCGGCTTCTTGGTGGTGCCGTCACGGAAGGTGTACGAGACGCCCAAGTAGTCGTAGAAGTCGGACTCTTCGAGGCGCGGCGCCTCGCCTTCGCCGCCGTTCGGGTTGAGCGGACCGTAGTCCGCGTCGCCCGCGTACGGGACGCCCTCGTCGTCCGTCCTGACCGGCGCGCCCTCGACGTACTGGAACGCGATCGCGAAGAGGTCGTCCCGCTCGCTGCCGTTGTACTCCTTGAACCAGTCCTTGAACCACTGTTCCTTCTCGGCCCCTTTCGTCCACACCTCCGGCATCAGCCGTACCCAGCTCTGGGTGACCACCCGGGACGAGGTGTTGGCCGGCTCGTCGAAGGTACGGCTGGGACCGGTGAGAGTGGCCGTACGGGCGCCGTCGGTGAAGGTGGCGAGTATGTCGCCGTTGCCGGTCCGCAGCACCGAGCGGTCCGGGTTCCTCAGCCGCTCCCAGTCCTGTTCCCCGGCGCTCCTGGCGAAACCCGACCTCAGGTGGGGGATGTCGGTGATGGTCTGGATGGCGGGCGCCTTCGCCTGCTCGTCCTTGCGGAGTTCGACGGTGAAATAGGCGCTGCCGGCCAGCAGCGAGAGTACGGTCACGCCGTGCAGGACGGGTCGGCCGCGCTTGGACTTGGCACTCATGACGATTCGGCTCCGTGGGTGGGCGGTTCAGACGGACGGCAGGACACCGAGCAGGTTGTCTACGGTCAGGACGCCATGGGCGGTGAACGCGGGTCGGTCAGATCCTTTCGGCGAGGGCCGGCGGCGCGCCTTCGCGTCTGCGCTGCTCCTGGAGTTGCTGGCGCAGGAGTTCCAGGGAGCGTGTGATGGCCCCGACCTCGTCGTGATGGCGCGGGTAGAGGACGGTGCGGCGGTCGCCGTCGGCCAGTGTCTCGGCCTGGCCGGCCAGTTCGCGCAGGGGACGTACGACCACGATGTGGAGCCAGCCCAGGCAGGCGGCGGCCGCGGTGACCCCGAGCAGTCCGGCGAGTACGGTGCGGTTCTGCGCGCTGTACTCGGGGATGGCGAGGGCGGAGGCGGGCTGCCAGCTGACGACGGT
>NZ_JBFAZD010000050.1:0-33946 GCF_040681655.1 Streptomyces sp. NPDC051662 | reverse complement strand
CGTAACCGTACGTACGGTTACGCCCCCGCCCCCCGCTGTCGCCTCAGCGCAGCTCCTCCGGGCAGCCGGTCCCGCGCGGCAGCTGGTACGGCGCGGCCAGCCGGTAGACGCCGGGGCGCGGCGCCAGCAGCTCCGTCCACTCGTCGCCCTCCACGTTCGTCTCGGCCTTCAGCAGACAGCCGTTGGGGTTCGTGTAGACGTTGGGCCCGTCCTTGTCGGCCTTGGACGCCGGGGTCTCCTCCGGGGGCGGCACGCTCTTGCCCTCCGCGTCGACGAGGCCGAGCCACGGCGAGTACGGGATCCGGATCAGCACCCGCCCCGCCGACTTCACATGGATCGTCAGCTCGCCCGCGCCCGCCCGGTCCACCGTCGCGGGCGGATCGGCCAGCGGCATCGGGTCCTTGACGGCGAAGAGCTGCCAGTTGGAGTCGCCCCAGACCTGCTCCAGATAGGGCAGCCCCTTCTGGACGAGCTCGGCCTCCAGGCCCGCGCCCGAGTCGGGCTTGCCCTTGGGCAGCACCACATAGTGCACGGCCCAGCGGTCCAGCCAGCCGCGGTAGCTCTCGGCGGTCAGGGTGTCGTCGTAGAAGAGCGGGTTGCGCTCCATGTCCGCCTGGCGGTTCCAGCCGCGGGCGAGATTGACGTACGGAGCGAGCGCGGAGGCCTCGCGGTGGCTCCTGGCCGGTACGACCTCGACCCGCCCCTTCTCCGCGCCTGTCCGCTGCAACTGGTTGACCAGCGGCGCCAGCGCGCGCGTCCAGGACGCGGTGGGCGCCGTACGCACCATGTCGTCGACGCCCTTGAACCCTATCCAGAAGTTGAGCCCGGCGAAGGCGATCACCAGCGCGTACCAGCGGCGGGAGCGAGGGGCCGTGTACGGCAGCGCGGCGAGCAGCACCACACCCGCGATGACCATCGCGAGCCGGGACACATTGGACCCGATCTGCGAATCGATCACATAGGTCAGCAGCACCCCGACGCCGTAGACCGCCGCGGCGGCCCGGACCGTACGCCACTGGGCGGGTACGAGCACGAACACGAGCACCGCGAAGAGGAACGGCAGCGAGGCCGTCGCCACCGACATCGGCTGCGTCCCGGAGAACGGGAACAGCCAGGAGGAGAGCGCCACCACGGCGGCCGGCGCGAGACCGAGCGCGTACGCGCCCGGGCGCCGCTTGTTGAGGAACAGCGCCGCCGCGACAACCCCGAGGAACAGCCCGGCCACCGGGCTCGCCGCGGTCGCGAGACCGGCGAGCGGGGCGGCGGCGACCGCCTTGGCCCAGCGCTTCGTCCGCCAGCGGTAGGGCCAGCAGAACACCGCCGCGACCGCGCCGAGCGCGAACATCATGCCGAGGCCGAAGGTCACCCGCCCCGACAGCGCGTTGCACAGGAACGCGAAGACCCCGGCGAGCGAGCACGCCACGGGGTTACGGACGGCCGGTACCCGGACCAGGATCAGTGAGGTGAGGGCCGCGGAGAGGGTCCCGACGATCATCATCGTCGTACGGACGCCGAGAACGGACATCAGATACGGCGAGACCACGCTGTACGAGACCGGGTGCATCCCGCCGTACCAGGCGAGGTTGTACGCGGAGTCCGGGTGCTGGCCGACGAACTCGGCCCAGGCGTCCTGCGCGGCGATGTCGCCGCCGCTGTTCGCGAAGAAGAGGAACCACACCACATGCACGACGGCGGCGACGGCGGCGGTGAAGAGGACGGGGTGACGGGCCACCCGCCCCCGCGGGCGCCCCTCGGGCTCCCCGGGCCCCTCGGGTGGCGCGGCGCCGCGCGGCGCCGGCAGTCGTATTCGTGGCCGGGCGGGCCGGGCGGTGTTCCGCTCGGGCGGGGTGACGCCGCCGGCGTGCGTCGGCTCAGTGGTGGTCACTGCGGCTCTCCACGTCTCTCCGTCTCACCGTTGTCCCCACCGGTGTGCCACCCCCGACATCCGGCAAGACGCCGTCCCCGCGTCCGGCGGTTGCCCGGGCGGCCGGCCGAGCAGATGCCTCATGCAGATGTCCGTTTCGGGACGCTAGCACGTGACGGCGGCCGGGGAGGACGCCATTTCCGGCGCCTTCCCCGGCCGCCGGGCCCCGGCGGGGCCGTCGGACGCGCGGTGGGGCGGGTCAGCCGACCCGGGTGAGCTTCGCGCCGAAGCCCGGCTCCGCCAGTTCCTCCTGGAGCGCGACCGGCGCGGAGACCTGGCCGGCGCCGGTGCCGACCGTGACCTCTCCGACGACCGTGCCGGAGGCGGCGGTGTGCGGCACCGTCTCCTTGCCCTCGGTGAGGTTGAGCTTCACCTGAAGACCGCCCCAGCCGACCGCCTTCAGGTCCTTGGTGGAGACCACGGGGGTCCGGCCGCCGAGGCCGTCGTCCACGTACCCGACGACATCGCCCTTCTTGACGACCGTGGCGGAGGTGACACCGTCCTGGGCGCTCTTGATCAGCTTGAGGCTGTTCTGGATCGCCAGCTCCAGCTTGTCCCAGAGCTTCACGGCGTCCTGGGCACCCATCACCATGCCGATGATCCGGCGGTTCTGGCCGTCGATGATCGTGTTGGCGGACCACAGCAGATTGCCGCCGGCCGGGGTCGACGAGCCGGTCTTGATCCCGCTCACGCCGGGTTCGAGCAGGATCGAGTTGTTGTTGATGATCAGGTTGTCGATGCCCGGGATCTCGACCTGGGGCAGATTCACGATCTCGCGGAAGACATCGTTCTGCATGACCGCCTTGCCCAGCTTCAGCTGGTCGGTGGCGGTGGACACGGTGGAGGACTCCAGACCGCTCGGGTCCGTGTACGTCGTGTTCGTCATGCCCAGGTCCTTGGCGGCGGCGTTCATCTTCTCGACGAACGCCGGCTCCGACTTCGCGTCCCAACGGGCCAGCAGCCGGGCCGCGTTGTTCCCCGAGGGGATCATCAGCAGCTGGAGCATCTGCTTCTGGGTGAACTCCTGCCCTTCCCTTATGGGCGCCGTCGACTCGTCGGGACGGTTGGCCTCTTCGCCCGCCTTCTTGTCGACCTCGATCTTCGGGCCCACCTGCTCGCCCGTGATCGGGTGGTTCTTGAGGATCACGTACGCGGTCATCACCTTCGCGACACTGGCGATCGGCGCGGGCTTCTGCTGCCCGTACGTACCGATCGTGCCGACGCCCTCGACCTCGACGGCACCCTGGCCCTCGGCGGGCCACGGCATGTCGAGCTCGCCGCCCTCGAAGGTGAACGTGGGGTCGGCGGCGAGCGCGAGCGTGGGCGCCGGGAGCGGCCGGAGTGCCTGCACGACCGCGAGGACGATCAGGGCGAGCACGACGAGCGGCGTGTAGATCTTGACCCGCCGGACGGCCGTACGGACCGGAGTCTCGGGCGGGGCGGGCTTGTTCGTCAGCTCGGCCAGCAGATCGAGCGGCGGCATGGGCGGCATCGGCTGCTGCCGGGTCCGCTCGGCCGCCTCGGGGAGCGGGGTGGGCGCGGCCGGAGACGGGGACGGCGACGGGTACGGCGGCCGGGGCGGGGACGCGGGGGCGGGCCGCGCGTCGTCCCGGCGCAGCGGTACGAACGTACTGGTCCGCTCGGCCGCCGACTCGGGCCGCTCGTCAGCCCGTTCGCCGGACTTCTCGTCGGCGCTCTCGGTGGGCTTCCCGGCGGGCTTCTCAGCCGACTCGGACTTCTCCTCGCGCCTCTCCCGCACCGTGAGCGTGGTGGTGGCCTGATCGACGGCGGGCCGCGGAAGCGTGGTGAAGACGGCGGTGGGCCGGTCGACGGGGGTGGAGTCCGCGGCGGGGGCGTCGGGGTCGGCGGGGTCAGCAGGGGCGGCGTCGGCGGCGGCGTCCTTGGAGGCGGCCTCGGACGTCTTCTTGGTGTCCTCCTTGGCGGCGGCCGTGGCCCAGGAGGGGACCTTGCCGTCCTTGCCGTCCTCGCTGCCCTTGCTGCCCTTGCCGTCCTCGCTGCCCTTGCCGGACTTGTCGCCTTGTTCGCCCTCGTCGCCCTTGCCGGTCCCTCCCGCCCTGTCGTCCTTGTCGGCCCTCGCCGCGTCGACGTCGGCGTCCGTATCGGCGGATACGGGCTCCTCCGTACCCTCCGCGCCCGCCGCCTCCGCGTCGTCCGAATCCTCCGCCTTCGCGGGCTCGGCCTTCGGCGGCCCGGGAGCCGGAGTTATGCGTCCACCGTCCGACGCGTGCGCGTCCTCGGCCTCCTCGGACTCTTCGGACTCCTCCGTGCGATTCGCGATCGCAACCTTTGTCGACACCGCCGAGCCGGAGTCCCGCTCCGCCCGCCCCGCCTCATCGGCCGCCCCTGTCGCCGGTTCTCGGAAGACCGCGAGCCGCGGGTCCCGCTCTCCCGTGACCGTCTCCCCCGATGACTTCCGCTGATCCGACTTGCCGGGGGACTCGCCCGCCACCGTGTCTCCTTCATGTCTCATCCGACGTACCGAACTGTCCGAAGCATCTATCAGTGTCCTGCTCTGAGACCTCGGCCAACGTGCTAGACGAGAACGACATACATAACGGTTCCCGCACAAAGCACCCAGGCACCCTCGACAGACCAATGTGAGAGGGGTCACCCTGTCATTCATCCACGCGGGGAGGCATGGATGGGCAGGAGCCGCAGAACAATTCCGGAGGAGCTTCTGCTGCTCGCTCTGGACCCGGCCACGGGTACCACAGCGCAGCCGCAGTCGCTCGACCTCGGCCTGGCCGGAGCACAGCTAGTGGAGCTGGCTCTGGCAGGACGGATAGCCCCTGACGGGGATCGTATCGCCGTGGTGATGCCACGGCCGACCGGAGATCCGACTCTGGACTCCGCACTGGAACTGCTGCGCAGACGCGGCAGCCCGGTCCGGGCCGTCCACTGGATCGGCGGGCCCCGACTGGGGCTGCGCCAGACCTATCTCTCGCATCTGGAGCGGTGCGGCATGGTGCATGCCGTCGCGGGCCAGATGTGCGGAGTGCTGCCGACGACTCGCTACCAGGCGACGGAGACGGCGATCAGCCGGGAGATCAGGTCCCGGCTGGACAGTGCGATCCGCACCGGCGTACCGCCGGACCCGCGGACCGCGGCGCTCGCCGCGCTGGCCCACGCGGTCGGACTCGGCAAGCACCTCTATCCCGGCAACGAGGGGCGCTCGTCGCGCTCCCGTCTCCGGGACCTGATCAGACATGACCCGATGGGCGGTCTCGTGGCACACGCCGTGATGGACGTCCAGAACGGTGTGGGCGCACAGCCACGCCGTAATCCCGCCCAGGGCGCCCCCAGCGCCCCGGGTGGCGGACGGACACCGGGGGCCGTGCCGATGCAACCGCATCACGGCGGTATGGCCCGCGTTCCGGCGCACTGAACGACCGCAGCACCTCCGCAGCACCTCAACACCCTCAACACCCTCAACACCCGCAGGAACCGCCAACACCGCAGTCCGCCGCACCGACGTCCCCAGAGCCGGTCCGGGAGCCGCACACAACGCGCGGGGCAGCCAGACGACATCAGTCTGGCTGCCCCGCGCGTCGCGTAGTGGCCCCCTGATGGCCTTCTGACGGCTCCCTGACGCTCCCCTGACGGCCTCTGGCGGGCCCTGACAGGCCCCCTGACGGCCTGTGGGCGATCAGGCGGGGCCGGGGGTGGGTCGAAGTCCGTTACGGCGCGGGGGCGCTCGCACCGGCGCGCGGGGAACCGCGCAGACCGGCCCATTCGTCTCTGTGGCCATTTTCCAGCGCAGTCACGGCATTTGGTGGCAGTCTGCTGAGCGGTAGATACGTACAGCTACGCAGCCGGAGGTGCAGTTTCCGTGGCGTCCAACGTCAATCCCACCGTCAGGCGACGCCGATTGGGCCAGGAGTTGCGCCGGCTCCGCGAGCTGAAGGGCATGACGGCCGAGGAGGTGGCGGAGCGCCTGCTGGTCTCCCAGTCGAAGATCAGCCGTCTGGAGAACGGCCGCCGTTCCATCAGCCAGCGCGACGTCCGTGACCTGTGCGGGGTGTACGAGGTCGAGGACCAGCGCATCGTGGACTCGCTGATGCAAATGGCCAAGGACTCCCGTCAGCAGGGCTGGTGGCACGCCTTCGGCGACATCCCGTACAGCGTGTACATCGGTCTGGAGACGGACGCGGCGTCCCTGCGCGTGTACGAGCCCCAGGTCGTCCCCGGGCTGCTCCAGACCCGGCCGTACGCGGAGGCGCTCATCAACGGCGCGCTGCCCGAATCCCCGGCGCTCGACGTCGAGAAGCGCGTCGGGGTCCGGCTGCGACGGCAGGACCGCATCAGCACGCCCGACGATCCGCTGCGGCTGTGGGCGGTGGTGGACGAGGCGGCGCTGCGCCGGCGCGTCGGCGACCGGCAGCTGATGCGTGAGCAGTTGGAACACCTCGTCGAGCAGTCACAGCTCCCGCATGTGACCGTGCAGGTGCTGCCCTTCGACATGGGCGCGCATCCCGGAATCACCGGGCATTACGCGATTCTTGAATTCCCGGACGCCTCGGACTCCAGTGTGGTCTACATCGAGGGCGTCACGAGCGATCTTTATCTGGAGAAGGCGAACGATGTGCAGCGCTACAGCGTGATGTACGAGCACTTGCGCGCACAGGCCCTGAACGCCGATCAGACCCGGCAGTTCATCGCGGATATCGCCAAGGAATATGCCCGCTAGCTGACCCCGGGCCCGAGCGGGCTTTCGAACCGTATACCGGCCGCCGGATCCGGAGGACGACCGCCGGCGGCCGGTCGGTGACTGATCGGCGGCCGATTCAGCGGCTCCGATGGAGCCCGCCGCCAAGGCATTTGCGCATAATGTCGCGTACGCCCATTTCCCGGTCCCGCGCGAGGGGAAGGTACACCTCCGCTACCCGGATGCGTAAGTCCCTCAGACGATAAGCCATCAGGACGAGTGAACGCCCGTCCCGCCCATGGAGTGGGGCTAGTAGCGTCGATCATGCCAGCAGGACGTTGGCGCTATTTCACCCCCATTGCTGAACCGGAGCGAACATGGCAATTCTTCAGGGCGCTACGGACACGTGGATCAAGTCCTCGTACTCCGGCGGAAACGGCGCGTGCGTAGAGGTCAAGTCCCCCGTCGTCCAGGCCATTGCCGTCCGGGATTCGAAGGACCCCGAAGGGCCCTCGATCTCCTTCGTCCCCACCTCATGGAATGCCTTTGTGCAGGAAATGAACAAGGGCGCTTTCGACCTCGGCTGAGGTCATTCGGCGCCCTGCACCCGCACCATGGAAAGAGCCCTCTCGACCGGTCCGCCGTCCTGGCCGAGGGGGCTCGGCCATGCCCGGCGCCGGCTTCCCCACCGTCTCCGCCTCTTCCTTCGCTCTTCTCTTCTCTCGCTCTTCCACGCCCTCACGTTCCCGGCCGCATGGGACCCGCATCCCTGCGGCCGTTTTTCGTTGTGTCCGAAGCCTGACGAAGTGCCCGCTCATCGTGTGGGCGCCGTCACGTTCACGACAACGCCCCCACAGGTCAAGAACAAGTAAAATCGTTCGGCTTTCTGACCTGAGTTCACATCTATGACCGGCGGAGCCCTTGACCAGCCGCCGCGCCAGGCGGTTCAATCCCCGAAGTCCCCGCTCCCGCACGGGGAACCGGCGACCGGACGAACTGACGAAGAGCGCACTCGACGTTCATAAGGCGGACCCCTGGAGGGGGCACATGAACAGCCTCGACTGGATCGTGCTCATCGCATACTTCGGTGTGATGGTCGCGATCGGCCTCTGGTCGCACAAGCGCGTGGACAACGTCAGCGACTTCTTCACCGCCGGCGGCAAGATGCCCTGGTGGCTTTCCGGTATCTCGCACCACATGTCCGGTTACAGCGCGGTGATGTTCACCGGATACGCGGGCATCGCCTATATCTACGGTGTCACCTCGTTCGTTACCTGGTCCCTCCCGATCGCCATCGGCATCGGGATCGGCGCCAAGCTCTTCGCGCCCCGGCTCAACCGGCTGCGCTCGCGGCTCCATGTCGCGTCGCCGCTCGAATACCTCAAGAACCGCTACGACCTGAAGACCCAGCAGGCGCTCGCCTGGTCGGGGCTGCTGCTGAAGATCGTGGACGTGGGCGCCAAGTGGGCGGCCATCGCCACCCTGCTCTCCATCTTCACCGGGATCTCGCTCAACCAGGGCATCCTCGTCACCGGTGTCATCACCGGTATCTACTGCACCATCGGCGGTCTGTGGGCCGACGCGCTCACGGAGCTGGGGCAGTTCATCATCCAGCTCTTCGCCGGTATCGCGATGCTCGTCGCCGTCATGGGCAAGCTCGGCGGCTTCAGCGCGCTGTGGACGGTCTGGGACAAGCTCCCCGAGGGGCACGCCGACCCGACCGCCGGGCCGTACACGGTGACGTTCCTGCTGGCCTTCCTCTTCATCAAGATGTTCGAGTACAACGGCGGCATGTGGAACCAGGCCCAGCGCTACATGGCGACGGCCAACGCCCGCGAGGCGACCCGCTCGGCCCGGCTCTCCGCCATCCTCTGGCTCGTCTGGCCGCTGGTCCTCTTCTTCCCGATGTGGTGCGCGCCGCTGCTGGTGGAGGCGCAGAAGCCGGACGCGTCCGACTCGTACGCCCTGATGACAGAACAGCTGCTGCCGCACGGTCTGCTGGGCCTGGTCATCGTCGGCTTCTTCTCGCACACCATGGCCATGTGCTCCTCGGACGCCAACGCCATCGCGGCGGTCTTCACCCGGGACATCGCGCCCGTCGTCTCGAAGGCGGCGCGCAACTGGTCGGAGCGGGCGGGGCTGATGGCGGCGCGGCTGTCGACGATCGCGTTCCTGGCGCTGTCGATGGCGATCGCCACACAGGTCAACTCGCCGACGTTCAAGGACATCATCACCGTCGTGATCAAGTGGGTGGCCGGGCTGATGGGCCCGATCGCGATCCCGTTCATGCTGGGTCTGCTCAAGCCGTTCCGCCGCTCGGGACCGACCGCGGCGCTGGTCAGCTGGGCGCTGGGGCTGCTGGCCTTCTGGCTGGTCAACTACCCCATCAACTGGAGCGTCGACGGCGGAGTGCCCCTCCAGTACCAGGTGTCGATCCCGCTCGCGGTCTCGCTGGTGCTCTATATCGTGATCGGCTTCCTGAAGCCGGAGGAGTCCGATGAGCGCGATGTGCTGCTGGCCCGGATCAACGGGGAGGGCGACGGCGACGGTTCGGAGCTGACCGCGGCCTCGCTGAGTGTGCCCGCGCCCGCCGAGCCGGGTGACGCGAAGGCGACGGAGACGACGGACAGGAAGGGCTCGGACGGCTGAGGAGGCCGCTGGGCCGCCGTGCGGCGGGTGGGGGCGTACGTGACGTCCGTACCCGCCGTACCGTCGCGTCCGTACCCGCCGTACCGTCGCGTCGGGCCCCGGCGTCAGCCGCGCGGATAGCGGACCAGCCAGCCCGAGGCCGCGGTACCCGGGCTGTGCAGCGCCGGGCCCTGGGTCATCTCCATCGCGAAGTCGTCGGCGATCTCCAGCAGGGTGGGCCGGCCCTCCAACTCCGCCAGCCACGCGGGCGGCAGGGCCGTCTCGCCGTGGAGCGCGCCGAGCAGCGCGCCGCAGAGCGTGCCGGTCGCCGCCGACGGGCCGTCGTGGTTGACGGCCAGCCGCAGTCCCTGGCGGATGTCCTCGGCGACCAGGGCGCAGTAGACGGCGACGGCGAGCGCCGACTCCGCGGTACGTCCCTCGCCGAGCGCGGCGATACGTTCCGGGCCCGGGATCCCCTGCCGTACGGCGCCGAGCGCCTGCTGGAGGGCGTCCGAGACGGGCTGGTGCCCCGGGCGCGGGGTGAGCTGGGCGAGGGCCCGCTGCACGCCCGCGTCCAGCGTCTCGCCGCGCGCCAGGGCGTGCACGATCACCGCGAAGGCGCCCGCCGACAGATACGCGCCCGGGGAGCCGTGCGTCTGGACGGCGCACTCCACGGCGAGCTGGCACACCAACTGCGGCTCCCAGCCCACGAGCAGCCCGAACGGCGCGGACCGTACGAGGGCGCCCGAGTCGCGCGCGATGGTGTTCTTGGGCTTGTCGAGTGTGCCCATGATGGTGTCGCCGAGCCCGGTGAGACAGGAGATGGTCGGGTCGCGGCGCGCGTACAGCCACTCCTCCTGGGCGAGCCAGCCGCCGTCCTTACGGCGCAGATCCGGCCCCCAGTCCCGCTGCGTCGCCGCCCAGCGCAGATGCGCGCGGTGTACGTCGGTGGGCGGATGCCAGGCGCCGGTGTCCCTGCGGACCTGGGCGCGGATCAGCCCGTCGACGGTGAACAGGGTCAGCTGCGTCGCCGCGCTGACCGCCCCGCGGCGGCCGAAGGCGGGCACGAAGTCGTTCACGGCCCCCTCTCCATGGGCGGCCCTGATCTCGTCGAGCGTGAGCGCGGAGACCCCGGCACCGAGCGCGTCCCCGATGGCACCGCCGAGCAGACAGCCCCGCACCCGGCTGCGGAAATCCTGCTGTTCCGCACGGCCCCAGACGGCTCCGGACGGTGTGCTCACGCGCCACTCCCTCCCCTGTGCCTCCGAGCGACCGCACAAACTGCGCAGCACTGTAATCGACCGGGAACAGCGGGTTGAGGGCGCGCTTCGCGCTGCCCGGAGCGGGGTGGGGCGGTATGGGCGGCGGACGACCGGGAGGTCGGTTTTGGGCGGCCGGACCGGGTGCGAAGGTTTCGTGACGGCCGGGGCCTGTCCGGCGGATCCTCGCGGACAGGCCCTTGGCGGGGCCCGGCGCGCCGTGCTGTCCGAAGGTCCGTGTCACACGGACGCCGGGCTGCGGCGGGGGCTCTCACGCAGCCGCATGGCGGGCCGTTCGAGGTGGGTGGCGGCGCGCAGCAGCCATTCGACCGGGCCCATCCGGAACCGCCGCATCCACCAGGCGCTCCACACCACTTGTACGGAGAAGATCGCCACGGCGATGGCGGCGACCGCCGCGTACGGCACATGGCCGATGAGTCCGAGGCCGATCCCCGTGAAGATCAGGACGCAGAGCAGCGACTGGCTCAGATAGTTGGTCAGCGCCATCCGTCCCGGGCGGGCGAGTATCTCGGCCAGCCGCGCACCGCGCGGGGTCCTGAACACGCGCAGGAGCGTGGCGACATACGCGGCGGTGAGGAAGGGCGCGGTCACGATGTGCGCGGCGTTGGGGAAGAGGTTCTCGTCCCCGCCGAAGGTGTAGAACAGCGAGCCCGCGAGCCCCACCGGGAAGCCGATGAGCTGGATGAGCCGCAACGTCCTCCCGTGGTCGGCGGGGTGGGCCAGTACGCGCCGCTTGCCCGCGGCCAGCCCCACCAGGAAGGCGGAGAACGCCAGCGGCCCCTGGAAGAAGAAGATCAGCGGGAACGCGTTCCCCAGCGAGGAGACCCGCTCACCGATGACCGACCCGACGCCGCCGCGCATCGCCTCCGTGCCGGCCCGTCCGTCGGCGAGCATCCTGGCCTGTTCCGAGGCGGTGGCGGTCGCTGAGGCACCGTCGATGACGGCCACGAGGACGGCCACGGTCAGGAACAGCAGCGCGATCGTGCCGGTGATGGCCCCGGCCACCCACAGCGCGCGGCGCGGTGAGATGCCGCGCACCAGGAAGAGCAGCAGACCGAGCACGGCGTAGGTGATGAGGATGTCGCCGTAGAACAGCAGGACCGCGTTGGCGACACCTATCAGGAACAGCCCGCCGAGCCGACGCAGAAAGCGAGGGCGGAAGGTGAGCCCGCGCGCGGCGGCCGAGTTGAGCTGGAGGGTGAAGCTGTAGCCGAAGAGGAAGGCGAAGAGGAGATAGAACTTCGACTCGAAGAGGAACTGGACGACGTTCCCCGCGACATCGTCGTGCCAGGCGAGCCGAGCCGGATCGGGCACGTCCAGCAGGGTGTAACCGCTGGCGAAGAACGGGATGTTGACCATCAGGATGCCGAAGAGCGCGAAGCCGCGCAGCGCGTCGACATCAGCGAGCCGCGCGGTCGCGGTCCTGCCCGGGACGGCGGCATCGACGGCGGCATCGGCGGCGGGATCGGTGGGGCGCGGTGATGTCATACCGTACGACGCTACGGTCGGCGGCCGGGGCGCCGCATCCGACCAAAGTAGGTCCGCGGGATCCTTCCGTCTTTCTCGGGCAGTGCCCGAGTAGTACTCGGGTTCACGCCCAGCGAGCGGCGAACGCGTCGCGCGCGGCGATGGCCCGGGCGATGCGGGGGCTCAGGCGGGCGGTGTCGATACCGGGGGCGTGGAGCAGTTCTTCGAGATGGCCGACCATGTTCGCGAGGTCGTCCCATTCGGCTTCCATGGCGAGCAGCGTGGCGAGCGAGGCGTCCAGCGCGTCCCAGTCCCCGCGTGCGGCCCCGCTCAGCATGGCCACGTAGGCGGGCATCTCGGGCGCGGGGTCCGCGGTCTCCTCCAGCCGTCGTGCCAGCTCCCGCCAGGCGGGGGCGCCGGCGGCGGCGCCCTCGCTCCTGGTCACCGTCATGGCCCGCTGGAGGGCGCCGTACAGCGGCTCGTCGACGCTGTACCGGTCGGCCGCCGCGCGCGCCTCGGCCCACTGCCCGGTACGGCGCAGGGCCTCGCACCGGTCCCCCAGGTCGTCGTTGTCGGCGGTGGTCAGCTCGTCCAGCCACTGAAGGGCTTCCTCGGGTCTGCCGAGGTTCAGGCTCGCGCTCACCGCCCTGCGCCTGGCGTGGTCCGCCGTGGCGTCCAGGGCGACACACCGTCCCAGATCGGCGAGCGCCCGCTCGGGACGGCCCACGGCCAGTGCCGTGCCGGCCCGCCAGTGGTACGCCCACGCGTACTCCGGATCGATCTCCAGGGCCCGGTCCAGATCCGCGAGGGCGTGACCGTAGCGGCGCAGGGCATGGTGGGACCTGCCGCGCAGGACGAGCGCCCAGGTGTCGTCGGGCCCCGCGGCCAGCACCGCGGTGAGATCGGCGACGGCGTCTTCGTGGAGTCCGGCGCGCCGCCGCGCCTCTCCTCGCTCCAGCCGGGCCCACCGGAGGCGGGGCTCGGCCTCGACGGCCCGGTCCAGGTCGGCCAACGCGCCCGTGGTGTCGTCCAGTTCCTGCCGCAGCAAGGCGCGGTGGACCAGTGCCCAGGCGTACTCGGGGTTCAGTTCGATCGCACGGTCCAGATCGGCGCGCGCCTCGGCATCCCGCCCCAGCAGATGGCGGACATACCCCCGGCTCGCCAGGGCCGAGGCATGATCGGCGTCGATTCCCAGGGCGCGGGTCAACTCCCGTTCCGCGTCCTCGTTCCGGTCGGCGAGCCGGTACGCCTCGCCGCGCTCGGAGGCGATCCAGGCGCTGTCCGGGGCCAGTTCGACCGCACGGTCGAGATCCGCGAAGGACCGGTCGGCTTCCCCCATGTCACGCAGCACGCGCGCTCTGCGGACCAGCGCCCACAGATACTCGTCGTTCAGCTCCAGGGCGCGGCCGAGATCGGCCAGGGCGGCGGAGTGCCGCCCCAGTCCGTGCTGGGCGACGCCCCGGCAGGCCAGGGCGTACCCGTTGGTCGGGTCGAGCGCGAGGGCACGGTCCAGCAGTTCCACGGCTTCTTCGCGCCTGCCGGCCATCCGTAGCGTCTCCCCGTACTCGTCGAGGATCCAGGGGGTGTCCGGGGCCAGTTCGTCGGCCCGGCGCAGATCGGCCAGGGCTGTCACCAGATCGCCGTTCAACTGGTGGGCGACACCACGGCCGTAGTGCGTCGTGGGCTCGTCCGGATCGAGCGCGAGCGACCGGTCGTACTCGGCCAGTGCCTGTGCGTACTCGCCCGCGCCCCGCAGCTCCCGCCCCCGTACGGTGTGCGCCGCCGCGCGGCCCCGGGTGTCCAGACCGGGCCGGTCGAGCAGCAGGCCGAGGGCCGCCCGTACCCCTTCCTCCTCGTCGTCGAGGGCGGCCACCAGCCGCCGTCCCCACTCCCGGGCCGCCGCGTCGTCGGTGTCCGCACCGGCCTCCGCCAGGACCTGCGCGGCGCGGCGGGCCGCCGCCGGGGACTCGCGGCAGCCTTCGACCACGTCCCGCAGCGCCCCGGGGAGCGCGCCGCGCGGTCCCGCGCACAGCGTGTGGTACGTCTCCTCGAAGCGCAGCGCGCGCCACTCGGCGCTCTCCCACACCTCGTCGGCCCGCAGGTCCGTCTCCGCCTCGGCGCGCCAGCGGGCGAAGCACGCGGCGAGCGCGGTGTGCCGCTCGCGCCAGCCGCGGGGGGAGCGGGTGCGCTGGAGGCGCAGCATGGGGGCGCGCACCACGCCGTGGTACGAGACCCCGGCGTCCTTGAGCGTGGCGAACGGAAGCGTCCGCAGCCAGTCGTAGAGCCCCGCCGCGTCCTCGGCCACGACCGCGCGGAAGACATCCTCGTCCAGCCGGCGCGGCAGGGCGCAGGCGAGGGCCGCGGCCCGCCGTACCGGGTCCTGCTCCCACTTGAGGAAGCGTTCGACGGCGGTGGCGCTGGGGTCGCCCACGTCGTCGGGGTCCGCGGGCTGGTTCTCCGCGAGGGTGGAGACGAGGACGGGCAGGCCGCCCGAGAGCCTGAGCACCTCCTCCACGACGGATTCGTCCGTGACCCGTTTCGCCGCGAGGAGTGTGCGCGCCTCCCCTTCCGTGAAGGGCGCGAGCGGCAGGTCCGTCACGAAGTCCGCGAACTCGCCCCAGCGCGCGGCGCCGAAGGGGCGCTGGCCCGCCACCGTGACGACGACCGCGCCGGGGAACCGGCCGTAGGCGCTGGTCGTCATCAGGTCGCGCAGCCAGGTGTCCAGGAAGGGCGCGGTGCGTTCGTACGTGTCGAAGAAGAGCGCGATCCAGGGCACGGAGCGGATGATCTCGGTCAGTTCGGTGACCAGTACGGGGGTGAGCACCTGGTCCGGTTTCAGGACGAGCTGAACGTCCTCCTGGTCGCGGAAGCGTGCGCTCAGGGTGGCCCGTAGCCGGTCTGCTCCCGCCGCGAGTTGCTGGGTGTCGACCACGTCCGCGAACGCCCCGACGACCGGGACCATACGGAGCCCGATCACCCCGGCCGTGACGGCGGCGGTGGACCCGGCGGAGGGGGCGGGCTGGGCGTACGGGGCATACGGGGCGGGGGACTCCCCGCCCGCCGCACCGGCGCCCGACACGGCCGCCGACTCGGCCGCCGACTCGGCCTCGTGCCGCCGCTGCCGGTACGTGGCGAGCTGCCGGTCCAGCTGTTTCAGCGGATGCCCCTGCCGGCCGAGCTGTTCGGCGATCGCGGCCAGCGCCTCGGGAACGCTGCTGACGGACTCGTCCACATACGCCGTGAGCGCGCCGCACTCCCGGGCGGTCCGCTCCATCTCCTGTACGAGGGAGGTCTTGCCGACGCCCGCGTTGCCGTGGATATGGAAGAGGTAGCGGTGCCGCTCGTCCTCGGGCGGACAGCCGAAGTTGTCGCGGTAGGCGGTCAGTTCGGCGCTGCGGCCGACGAATCTGCGGCGACGCGCGATCAGTTCGGCCATCGACGGCTGATGCGCGTGCGCCACGTACGTACTCCCCCGTGTCCGTTCCGTTCCCGCCCGCTCAGTCTGCCAGCAGCGGCGACGGCGGCGACAGCGCACGGCCCGCGCGGGCCGTGCGCTGCGACGAGCGCCCCCGCCGTGGCGCGTAGCTCAGTCGGGCAGCAGGGGCAGCAGCTCCGGCAGATGCCCGTCCGACGCCGCCGCCGTCCGTACGCGCTCCTCCGGGACCTCGCCGTACAACGTCGTACGCGGCTTCGCCGGGCGGCCCGCCGCCTCCGCGATGGCGATGAGGTCCTTCACCGAGCGGTACGAACCGTAACTGGAGCCGGCCATCCGGGAGATGGTCTCCTCCATCAGCGTGCCGCCCAGATCGTTCGCACCGGAACGGAGCATCTCCGCCGCGCCCTCCGTGCCCAGCTTCACCCAGCTCGTCTGGATATTGGTGATGTGGGGGTGCAGGAGGAGCCTGGCCATCGCCATGACCGCGCGGTTGTCACGGTCCGTCGGGCCGGGGCGGGCGATACCGGCCAGATACACCGGAGCGTTGGTGTGGATGAAGGGGAGCGTCACGAACTCCGTGAAGCCGCCCGTCTCCTGCTGGATACGGGCGAGCGTACGGAAGTGGCCGAGCCAGTGGCGTGGCTGGTCGACATGGCCGTACATCATCGTGGAACTGGACCGGATGCCCAGTTCATGAGCGGTCTTGACGACCTCGATCCAGGTCGCCGTCGGCAGCTTGCCCTTGGTGAGGATCCAGCGCACCTCGTCGTCGAGGATCTCCGCCGCCGTGCCCGGGATCGAGTCGAGTCCGGCCTCCTTCGCCGCCGTCAGCCACTCGCGGATCGACAGACCGGTGCGTGAGGCGCCGTTGACGACCTCCATCGGGGAGAAGGCGTGGATATGCATGTCCGGGACGCGTTCCTTCACGGCGCGCGCGATGTCGAAGTACGCCGTGCCGGGCAGGTCCGGGTGGATCCCGCCCTGCATGCAGACCTCGGTGGCCCCGACCTCCCACGCCTGCTGGGCGCGGTCCGCGACCTGGTCCAGGGAGAGGGTGTAGGCGTCGGCGTCCGTGCGGCGCTGGGCGAAGGCGCAGAAGCGGCAGCCGGTGTAGCAGACATTGGTGAAGTTGATGTTGCGCGTGACGATGTATGTCACGTCGTCGCCGACCACGTCCGCGCGCAGTTCGTCGGCGATCCGGGTCAGCGCGTCGAGTGCCGGGCCGTCCGCGTGGAGGAGCGCGAGCGCCTGGTCGTCCGTGAGCTTCACCGGGTCGTCGGCGGCCTGGGCGAGGGCGGACCGTACGTCCGTGTCGATACGGGAGGGCACCATGCCGGGGGCCGCGGCCTCGCGCAGCGCCTCCCAGTCGCCGTACACCTCGTCGAAGTCGTCGCGCCGGTCGGTGGTGCGGCCGTCGGTGTCGATCGTGCGGTGCAGATCCGTACGGCCGGTGGCGGTGAAGCCCTCGTCGGGCTCCTGCCAGGGCAGCCCGGCCGGGCGGGTGTCCTCGCGGGCGAGGCCCGTCTCCGGGTCGGCCAGCGCCCGTACGTGCGGCATCAGCCGCGGGTCGAGCCAGGGCTCGCCGCGCGCGATGAACTCCGGGTAGATGGTCAGCCGCTCGCGCAGCTCGAAACCGGACTCGGCGGTACGCGCGGCCAGTTCGTCGATGTGCGGCCAGGGCCGTTCCGGGTTGACATGGTCGGGGGTGAGGGGCGAGACACCGCCCCAGTCGTCGATGCCCGCGCCGATGAGCAGCGCGTACTCCGCGTCGACGAGGTTGGGCGGGGCCTGGATACGGGCGGCGGGGCCGAGGACATGCCGGGTCACGGCGATGGCCGCCGCCAGCTCCTCCAGCTCGGCGTCCGGCATCCCGCGCATCGCGGTGTCCGGCTTGGCGCGGAAGTTCTGGACGATGACTTCCTGGATGCCGTGGTACGCCCGCTGGACGCGCCGCAGCTCGAAGAGTGCGTCGGCGCGCTCCTCGTACGACTCCCCGATCCCGATCAGCACGCCGGTGGTGAACGGGACGTTGGAGCGGCCCGCGTCCTCCAGTACCCGCAGCCGTACGGCGGGCTCCTTGTCCGGCGAGCCGTGGTGCGGGCCGCCGGGCTCGGACCACAGCCGGGTGGCGGTGGTCTCCAGCATCATGCCCATGCTGGGCGCGACGGGCTTGAGCCGCTGGAGATCGGTCCAGGAGAGGACGCCCGGGTTGAGATGGGGCAGCAGCCCGGTCTCCTCCAGGACGCGGATCGCCATGGCGCGGACATACGCGAGGGTGTCGTCGTACCCCTCCGCCTCCAGCCACTCCCTGGCCTCCGGCCACCGGTCCTCGGGCTTGTCGCCGAGCGTGAACAGCACTTCCTTGCAGCCGAGCGCGGCGCCCTGGCGCGCGATCTCCAGGACCTCGTCAGGGGAGAGGAACATGCCGTGACCGGCGCGGCGCAGCTTGCCGGGGACGGTGACGAACGTGCAGTAGTGGCACTTGTCCCGGCACAGCCGCGTCAGCGGGATGAAGACCTTGCGGGAGTACGTGATGACGCCCGGCCGGCCGGCCGCCGCCAGCCCCGCGTCCCGCACCCGCGCGGCGGACGCGGCGAGGTCGGTGAGATCGTCGCCGCGCGCCTGGAGCAGCACGGCGGCCTCGACGACATCCAGCGCGACCCCGTCCCGGGCCCGCCTGAGCGCACGCCGCATGGCGTTGGCGGTGGGTGCCGCCGTCCCTCCGGGACGCGCCGGTTGTGCCGGGTGTTCCGGCTGTCCGGGGTGTGCCGGTTGTCCGGTCCGTTCTCCGGCGGGTCGGGGGGTCGTCGGTCGTCCAGTTCCGGATTCCTCAGGCACGCGGGTCGTCATCCTCCGAGAATACGTTCGGTGCTGTGGCCTGCCACGACGCGGGACTTCCGACGAGGTCGTCCCGTACGCGTCCAGGTCCTGGACTCTTCTCAGCCATCTGCCGACACCCTTCCCTTGCCGCCTGGTTCACGGCTCAATACCAGAGTTCGAACGCACGAACCGGGTGGTCGCGCGTGTGACCACTTGTCCCTCTCGGCACCCTGGGAGCCGCCGGCATGTGTAAGGACCACGCAGACACCCACGACAGCGCGATCGCCCGACGAGGTCTTCTGGTGACGGGAGCCGCCGCCGCGCTTACGTTGAGCACCGTGAGCTTCGCGAACGCGACACCTTCCGGATCTTCCGGATCTTCCGGCGACGCCCCGGCCGACGACCGGACCAGAACCGTCCGCGGCACGCTGCCGCCCGGCTCGCCCGACTTCGTCCATCTGCCCGTGGAAATACCGCGCGGCGTCCGCGAGATCCATGTCGCCTACTCCTACGAGCGCCCCGCCATGCCGGCCGGCACCCAGGGCAACGCCCTCGACATCGGCATCTTCGACGAGCGCGGCACCCGGCTCGGCGGCAAGGGCTTCCGCGGCTGGTCGGGCGGCGCCCGCACGGAGTTCTTCCTGCGCGCCGACGCGGCCACCCCCGGCTACCTCCCGGGCCCGGTGAACGCGGGCACCTGGCACATCGCGCTCGGCCCGTACACCGTCGCCCCCCAGGGCCTGGCGTACGAGGTGACGATCACCCTGCGGTTCGGCGCCCCCGGCGAGACCCCGAAGCCCGTGTACCCGCCGGAGCGCGCCAAGGGCCGCGGCCGGGCCTGGTACCGCGGCGACTGCCATATCCACTCCGTCCACTCCGACGGCAGGCGCACGCCCGCCGAGATCGCCGCGCTCGCCAGGGCCGCGGGTCTCGACTTCATCAACACCAGTGAGCACAACACGCATTCCGCGCACAGCGCCTGGGACGGCCTGTGGGGTGACGACCTGCTGATCCTCACCGGCGAGGAGGTCACCACCCGCAACGGGCACGTGGTGGCACTCGGCATGGACGGCGGTACGTTCATCGACTGGCGCTACCGCGCCCGCGACAACCGCTTCGGCCACTACGCCCGCGAGATCCGCCGCGCCGGCGGTCTGGTCGTCCCCGCCCATCCGCACGCCACCTGCATCGGCTGCAACTGGAAGTTCGGCTTCGCCGACGCCGACGCGGTGGAGGTGTGGAACGGCCCCTACACGGTCGACGACGAGGTCTCCCTCGCGGACTGGGACAACACCCTGGTCTCCGCGGCCCGTTCCGGCCGGCCCTGGACCCCCGCGATGGGCAGCAGCGACTCCCACCGCGACCCGGACCCCATCGGCACCCCGCAGACCGTCGTCCTGGCCGACGACCTCACCCGCGACGCCATCCTCGCCGGTATCCGCGCGGGCCACAGCTATGTCGCCGAGTCCTCCTCGGTCTCCCTGACCTTCGGCGCGGCGGGCGGCCCGGGCAAGCACGCGGGCATCGGCGACCGGCTGCGCGTCCGCGACGACGAACCGGTGACGGTACGCCTTGAGGTCACCGGCGCCCCGGGCCGCACCACCCACTTCGTCACCGACCAGGGCACCCTGCACACCACCACGCTCCCGGCCTCTGGCACGGGCACGGTGGAATGGCACACCACCCCGGCCTACGCCACGTACGTACGCGCGGAGATCCGCCACGCCCCGACGACACCGGGCTTCCCGGGCGCGCTCGCGGCGTTCACGAACCCGGTGTTCCTCGGGGAGTGACGACACCCCGCACGGGATGCCCGGCCGACACCCACCGGGGACGGGTGTCGGCCGGGCCCCCTGCTGGGGTAAGGGGCTTTACCGGGTCGCGCCGCCGGGCCACAGGACGGTGACGGGTACACCTACGCGTGCCGCGTACGCCACGACATCGGCGGTGCCACCGAATCCCCGGGCCGGCAGACCGTCCCAAACGGCGAGTACGACGTCGGAGAGGCCGACGAGGATCTCGCTTCCCGCCTGATGTGCCTCCGAGGTGGATTCGGTCATGCCCGTGTGGTGAGTATCGGAGGCACTGGAGAACAACGAGTCGTACTCAGCGTGATGCCAGTCGGGTAGGCCTTGGCGGTACCGCGCCGCCGGGATGACGACCTCGATGCGCCCACCGGCGTCCAGGACGGCTTGAGCCCACCATGTGTCCGGGCCGTCGGCGATACAGCTGATCGCGACGAGGTCGCGTACGTCGAGCGTGGCGATCTGTTCGGCGAGTATGGCCTTTACTTGCTGCTCGATCTCCTTGGACAGACCGCGATGTCCGGTGATGCCCACGCGCATGGTGCGCCCCCTACAGGTATGCGGTGTGGCTGGTTATCGAAGCATGCCCTCTTTGAGAGCCACGGTAGGGAGGTCGGTGCATCCCGCGGGCAGGGCGGTCGTCATACGCCGCCACCAGCGGTCGTCCGGCGGGAGCGTGTTCCCGTAGGCGTACCCCACCGGCTCTTGGCCGCGGTACGCGATGACGGCCTCCCATCCGGGCTCGGACGCATGCCGGGCCAGCCGCTCGCCCTACCGTCCATCAAGTTCCCCCGTCGTGGGGGTGACGCGGTTCGATGCCAATTGAGTGTCACGCGTTGTCCCTTCGACTGTCATGGGCGTACTCGTCCCACGCCCTGGAGAACGAACTGGACGGCGCGGCGGCGTGAAGCCTGACGCCGAAGTCGCCGAGCAATCTGGTGACGCGCGGGTGACGGGTGAAGACGCCTGAGGGGATGGATTGTGCTGTGCCGATGGCGAGTTCGATGTCGCCTTGACCGAGTTGAGCGTGGGCCAGCCGTGCGGTGACGATGGCGCGGTCCCGCTGCATATAGGGGCGCAGCAGGAACAGGCTGCGGTGGGCATGAGCTTCGGCCCTTTCGAAGTTCCCCAGGCTGAGATGTGCGGAGAGGGCGAGTTCTTCGATCTCTCCTTGATCACGGACCGCGGTCATCCATACAGGCCGGGAGGCGTTCGGATCTGCGCGGTCGAGTGCCTCTCGGGCGTGGCCGATGGCACGCCTCACATCTGTGGCGTTGCCGACAAGGCCGTGAATGACGGCATGGCGGGCGTGGCCGAGCGAGGCGAAAAGCGGGTCGCGGCGGGCGATGGGCAGGCCGCGTGCCACGTCGTTGGCCGCCACGGCGTCCGCTGGGCGCCCGAGATGCCGGTACAGGCTGCCCGCGTGGGACCAGATGCGGAACTGGATGGTGCTGTCACCGGACATGGCGGCGAGGCCGGCTGCCCGGTCGAAGTGGTTCTGAGCCTCGTCGAAGCGGCGTCCGTCAATCGCGGCCCACATGGCGCTGGAGATGAAGGAAGCCGCGCAGGCATACAGGGCACTCCTTACCCGCTGGCTTGCGGTGCCGCGTTCTTGAAGAGCCAGGGCTTCGGCAGCGAGGGAGGAGGCTTGAGTCTCGATGGTGAGTCGGCCGCCGTACTGCTGATCGCTCACGATAAGAGCGGAGAACTTGCTCAACAGCCGCTCCACGTCGCCCGCTCCGACGCGTCGTTGCACGGAATGGCCATGGGCGGGGGTGGCAGAGGCAGCAGTCAGAGCGATTCCGGCCGATGCACTGATGAAGTGGCGGCGAAGCACACGGTCCTCCATTGGTCCCGATGGCGGGGGAGATTTTTCACCCCGGGGCGCGAATCCCAGTTCGGTGATCCGACAGTTGAAGACTGTCTCCAACGCTTCCCTCTGCCGCGAATGGGGCCAGCGAGTTTTTCCGGTCAGCCAGTTGCGTACGGTGCGGTCGCTCACGGTCCCGGCATGGCCGAGGGCACGCAGATAGGCGTTCACCGCTTCGGCTAATTCGTTCTGGGTGAAACCCGCTTCATCCATGCGGCTCATGAGCTTCTGGTTGCCCTCCACCGTTTCACCGTAGCCAGTCATGCCGCTGAGGCAGAAGCGGACAACTGTGAAATTTCCGGTCGGCTCCGCCGCGTGCCGTTCCGGCTTTTCCTCCCCCCTGTGCCCGCCCGGTCGTTCACTGATGCACAGCCACCACTACGGAGGGTGGCGACGCGATGACGGAAGGCACAGCACCAACGTGTGCGAGCAAGCCCCTCGAACGGCGGCCCGTACGGCCGAACTTGAGGCCACGGTCCACAGCGGCGGCTTCTGGCGCCTCGTGCCCGAATCCGTTCCCCGGATGTACGACCCGGTGACAAGGGCGCTCCTGGAGCGCGTACTCCACGAACTGAGGCGAGAGGCGGAATGACACACAGCAAGGCGCGGAAGGTCCTGGCCCAGCTGACAGAAGAGTTCGGGACGGACGGCCTCCTCGCCATCCCGAAGTGCCCCGGAGGAGAAAACACCGACCTCGTACCCGGGTCGGCACTGCGCTGGCCCCCGTGTGAATGCGGGCATTCCCTGTGCCCCGATTACGGGCCCCCCGAGTGAGAGCGCGATCGGCACCGGGAGCACCGGCGCCCACAACCCATGGCGACCGCATCGGGTCAGGGTCGCATCACCGTCTCCGGACGGTACGTATACGCCCGTTCCGGCCGGACTCCCGGCGAAGGAATCGCCGACCGGAACGGGTCGGGCCACAAGGGCCCAGCACTGCACCAATCGGCTCGCCCGGACAGACCGGGCGTCGATAAGGCACAGGAGGTCACCATGCGACACCTGATGGAGCCGGTCAAGGCCGGCGGAGAGGACACCGGCGAGGACGACGGCAAGGGCGGCAGCCCTTCCGGCGGCTGCGGAGACGGCGACGGCTGCGGCCGGAAGTAACGACACATCGTTGAACCGGGCGGCCCCGCGCATCAGGGCGGGGCCGCCTGCCGAACGTCAAGGAGAGAAGTGGCACCGCACCACCACGCGTACGTATGGCTCGGCCACGGAGACGTATTGGTGAAGCCGGGCGACGCCCACCGTCGCGCGGGACACCCGGAATTCCCCTCCGCGCAGGTGATGCCCCTCGAAAGCGCGGACTGGCTGCTCAAATCCGCTGCCCGGATCGAGGCGACGTTCGCCGAGCCGAATGAGGCCGCGGACTGGTACGCCGAGCAACTGGCCGATCACACCGGGACCTTCGTCGGTACGTACGCTCCGACCGCCGACCGCGACGAGATCGTACGGCGTTTGGCGGCCGGCGATGACGTCGTGGGGGGATGGTGGGTAACCGGCGGCCGGTTCCTCTCCGTCAATCTGGTCGCGTGCGGTCCGCACCGGCTGCGCCGGAAATACCCCTGTCCGGCGCGATAGCGGAGCTGTGCATTGCTATTGGCCCAACGCCTCGCTTCCCGCTCCTCCCCTCGCCCCGGCGCGTCCGTTACACCCTCGAACGGGCCATTTGAGCCGGGTCAATAGGCGACGCCTATGCCTTGATCGACAGGAAGAATGAATACTAGTCAGACTCGACATCGGCACTCCAGCAATACCATCTCGGCCATCAAACGTGGCCGAATTACAACTGGTCACGCCAACCGGCACCATGACTACTATTCACGTCGTCCCGAGAAAGAGCGGAGGTGAAAGTCATGCGCCACGAATACTGATTCTGATGCGCTTTCGATTCGTGTATACGGCCCCACCCGGGGGTCGTATGCACGCCGACAGGAAAAGGATTGACGCCCGATGACCGGGATGGAGACACCGTGACCGGCTTCGTCTTTGATCCGCTTGATGACGACTATTTGGAAAACCCTTATCCAGTACTTTCAGAACTGCGGCAACGCCATCCGGTGCATTGGCACGAAGGCATGCAGTCATGGATTGTTTCCCGCTATGACGACTGTCTGGAAATTTTACGCAACGCGGATGTCTTCTGCGCGGATCCACGAAGAATAGGCCAGGAGCTGCCCCGGCCCAGGGTCAGCATTCAGACGCTCGACGGAACAGAGCATGCCCGAATCCGTAACATTATTGTCTCCGCACTCCAGCGCATAGATCCATCTCTCACCCATGATCACACCGGCGATCTGCTGAAGCAGCTGATCGGGGGTCATGGCGGAATCGACAATCTTGATTTTGTGCAAGATATCGCGGTGCCGGTAACGACGCGAGCTACGCTCTCACTATTCGGACTCGGTCCAGCTGCGGAAGACCGGGTTGCCGATGCTTCCACTGCCATCGTGCGGAGCATGATGCATGGCCTGATCCCCGAAGGGAAAGCAGCCGGCCTGCGCGAGCGGGAAATAGTCACGAGCGTCCTCGACGCATGGTATGGAAAATCGGATGAGGGACTTCTCGGAATTATTCACGGCATGCCAGAAGCCACCTCGATCGACCGCGAGGCTCTGCTGAATTCCCTGCGTGTTGTGCTACTCGCCGGGATCAATTCAACGCAGCGACTTCTTGCGCTGTCCATGCGCACCTTGCTGTCTCACGAGGGCGGTCTTCAGTATTTTGTTGCCACCCCGTCCAAGTATCAGGCGCTCAATGAACTCGTTCGTTACGAAGGTAGCGCCCAGTCCGCCGCGCGTTTCTGCTCGAAGCCTACTTCTCTGCATGGGCAACAGCTCCGGAAAGGGGACAGTGTCATCGCACTCCTGGGATCCGCGAATCGCGATGAGAGACGCTTCCAGGACGCGGACACACTGATCCTGGACCGACGTCCGAATCCCCATCTCGGTTTTGGCCGCGGCGCGCATGCTTGTCTAGGCATTTCGCTCGCCCAGTCCATTGGATGCGGCGTTCTTGAGATGCTCGGAACGGATTATCCCAAGGCAAGATTGACGGGACCAGCAGTAGTGGAGAGGAACCCCGCCCTGCGCGGACTGAACTCCTTGCCGGTGAGTCTGACGTGACACATCCGGATCGAGACGAGGGAATCGCAATCGCAAGTCCGGACAGCGTCAATCGGAGGTGGTGGGACCATATCGCGGACGAGCACGCGTCCAGCGCCTACTACGGCATCGAGGGATTCCTCGCCGGGAATCTGAGCCTTGACGACCGTGAACGCGGTGAAGTGGCGGCTGCGATCGGTGACGTGGCCGGTGTCCGACTGCTCCATCTTCAGTGCCATATCGGGTTGGACACCCTCTCCTGGGCCCGGCTGGGTGCCGTGGTCACCGGCCTCGATTACTCGCCTGCCGCGATCAGGATCTCCAGAGGACTGGCCGATGAGGCGGGTTTTCCCGCCGCGTTCCGAGTCGCGGACGCACAGCGGCTGCCGACTGATCTCGCGGGTGAATTCGACGTGGTATTCGCCTCCTACGGCATCTTCTACTGGATCGCCGATATCGATGCGTGGATGCGGTCCGCGGCCACCGCGCTGCGTCCGGGCGGAAAACTTGTCGTAGTGGAAACCCACCCCTTGGTGCAGATGTTCCAGTCGGTCGACCCCGCCCATGCCGATTTTCCGTACGGTGGCGCGAAGCCGTGCCACCGGCAGGTATCGTCCACGTATTCAGGACTCGAAGTCCCCCGCGAACAGAGCGGGACGGTCGGATACGCCCATGGGATCGGTGAAATAGCCACCGCAGCCGCCGGAGCAGGACTGCGAATCGACGCGCTTACTGAATACATGGACCGGGCCGAGGCTTCGCCACGCGCGGGAAATCCACTCACCCGGAACGCTGATGGTCGCTACCAGCTTCTGATCGGCGGGGAGGCGCTTCCCGTCTCGTACAGTTTGCGGGCGACACGGCACACGACAGGGCACGGGAAATAGTGGCCGCCACGAAAATCGTTTCCAGGCTGGCCGACAAGGTTCGCTCGGGGCTTCCCCTCACACGCGAGTTGGCCGTCCTGAGCATCGCCGGATTCGTCACGACGCTCGGTATCGGCATCCTGGCACCCACACTTCCCTTGTTCGCGCGCAGCTTCGGAGTGGGAAACGCCAGCACGGCGGCCGTCATTTCTGCCTTCGCGTTGGCTCGGCTCGTGTGCGGGCTGTTGGTAGGGCGCCTGTCGAATCGTGTGGGAGCACAGCGCGTAATGCTGTGGGGACTTGGAATCCTCGCCGTCTCCAGCGCCCTGGCCGGCTGGTCGAACTCTTATCTCATGCTGTTGACCATGCGGGCCATCGGGGGGGTCGGCTCCGCCATGTTCAGTGTGAGCGGACTGACCCTGGTCGCACGCCATGCCCCCGCCTCGGGTCGCGCCAGGGCCACCGGCACCTACATCGGTGCGCTCCTGCTCGGCGCCGCGTTCGGCCCGGCGGCAGGTATTCCGTTCGCGGCGATTTCTGTCAGGGCACCGTTGTTCGGCTACGCGGTGATGGCAGGAATTTCGCTCGCGATTGTCTACTTCGGATTGTCACGTAAAGGGAGTCGTACTTCCGTACCGAGCAGCGACCAGGAGGCCGTGTCTCTCCGAGAGGCTCTGCGCAAGCGTTCCTACCGTGCCGTCGTGGGAGTGAATTTCGCGTCGACGTGGGCTCTCGGGGTACGTAGTTCACTGATACCCCTGTACATGATCGAGCGTCTGCACGAACGACCCGAGTTGGTCGGTGTGGCACTTTTTTCGAGCGCGGCGACCAATGTGATCGTGCTGCCACCGAGTGGAAAACTCGCCGACCGTAATGGGCGACGCCCGGTTCTGCTCACCGGATGCGCCATCGCCTTCATCGGCCTGCTTCTCATTGCCTGCCTTCCGAATACCGTGTCGCTATTCATCGGACTTTTTCTTTTCGGTGCTGGAGCAGGGATCATCGAGCCGCCGAGCGGAGCGGTTCTGGCTGACGTTTCCGTGGGTAAAAACAATATGCCGGTCGCCCTGTACTCCATGGCCGGCGACATGGGAATGATTCTGGGCCCGTTGGCCATGGGAGCGCTCGTGGATGCGCTGTCCTTCACATGGGCGTTCACGGCGACCGCTGTTGTCATGGCGGCTGCGCTGGCGCTGGTCTCCCGTATGCCGTCTGTCCGGCCTCAGCAGAGTCGTCAGAGTCCTTGAGCTCGGTCGCTGTTCAACTCCGTGGGTCGAACTCCCCTTCAACTGGCGGACCCTCAACCGGCGGACCGTCGGTTTCTCGGCAGCCGGGGCAGTTGCCTGGCTCCGGTGCACGGAAGGCGTGGTCGCAGCGGTCGCAGTTCTGGAGGGGGACGACGCGTGGTCGGGCCGGTACGGCGGGGAGTGGCGGGGGCAGCAGGGTGGTGAGGCGGTGGGCGAGTAGGGCCGCTGGGGAGTGGATGGGGTCTTGCGGGAGCAGGCCGGTCAGGGTGCGCTGCACGGCGGCGGATTCGATCCCACGCTCCAGCCAGGCCGATACGGCGCCCGCGAGGCGGCGGACATCCCGTTCGGAGAGGACCAGTCGCGGGTCGTGGCGTCGGAGTCCGGCGAGGATTTCGGTGGCGGTGCGGTGGCGGGTGAGGTCGGGATGGCCGGGCTCGGGAAGGGGCGGAGCGGGCGACGGAGTCCGGGCCGGGGAACGGGTGTTGGCCGGCGCGGACGTGGTGGCGGGAGCCGGGGCCGGGGCGACGCTCGGCGTCGGCGTCGGCTTCCGCGTCGGCATCGGCTTCGGCGCGGTCGGCTGCTGGATCACGGCCTGCGGCATGTCGTACGCCACCGTCCTCGTCACCCAGCGGCCTTGCGGGGTGCGTTCCCTCGTACGGCTGAGATAGCCGTACGCCTCCAGCTGCCGCAGCCCCTTGGCGATCGTCACCTCGCCCTCCTGGAACCGCGCGGCGAGGCTCTTGATACCGACATTCACCCCGTCGGGCAGGGACTGGATGTACACCCCGAGACCCAGCGCGACCAGCGACATTTCCTCGTGCTGGGCGAGGTGGTTGCCGATCACGGTGAACTTGTCGGTGTGCCGGTGCCGTTGATGAGCCACCCCGGACGGGGGAACGGTCGCCGGAATGCCGGACTGGGCGTGCGAGGGCGCGTTAAGCTGCTGAAGAGCCATCGGGAAGGTCATTTCTTCCTGGGTGGTCAGGCCCTCGATCGGGATGCCAGTCCCGGCCGGGGGCCGAACTTGTTTTTGGGTTGCGTCGCTGAGCGTAACCACACCAACACACCACCAATGACCAGATGTTGCCATCTTCACCCGTGCGAGTGACGAGGACCGCCGGGGGAAGAGGGGGTGGTTGGGAGGGGTTCTTACCCGGGTTCTTGAGAGCTTTTTACGTCCCGGGCCACCGGGTCCTCGTCCACCGGGTCGTGGAAACCTCGATCCGGTGGGCACGCGGAGATCCCGCCGTGCGCTACGGACGTCCCTCCCGCTGTCCGGTCCACTGTCCGGTCCACTGTCCGGTCCGCTGTCCGGTCCATTCCGCGAGGGCGCCCCGCAGGCCCGCCGGGTCCGGGCGGTCTGCCGCCCAGGCGATATAGCCGTCGGGCCGGATGAGCAGCGTTCGCGTGGTGCTGTGGGCGAACTCCGCGTACAGCGACGGCCCGTCGTCCGGCACCACCGACCGTACGCGTGCGTCCCCGCGCGGTCCCACCGCCACGAACCGGCCCGCGCGCAACGCCTCGTACAGCCGTCCGGACGACAGCGCCAGGTCAGGGGCGCGTCTGCCGACCAGCGGGTGGGCGCCGCGCGGGGCGGGATACGCGATGCCGATGCCGGTGACCACGCGCATCACGCGGTCGCCGAACGGGACGGCCCGGAACAGCAGTCGGGAGCCGGCCGACCGCAGGGCGCGCAGGGGGGCCGACCGGGTCAGCGCGAACCGGGTGATGATGCCGCTGGCCCGCAGCACCAGGGCGCCGACCGGGTGGCGCTCCGACTCGTACGTGTCGAGCAGCGCGTCGCCCGCCCGGCGCGCGAGCACGGCCGACAGCTTCCAGCTGAGGTTCGCGGCGTCCTGAAGGCCCGTGTTCATGCCCATGCCGCCGGCCGGGGAGTGGACATGCGCGGCGTCGCCCGCGAGGAGGACGCGCCCCACGCGGTAGTGCGGCACCTGCCGTTCGTCGCTGTGGAAGCGGGAGATCCAGCGCGCGTCGTGCATGCCGTAGTCGGAGCCGAGCGCCCCCCGGGCGGCTTCCCGCACCTCGTCGAGATCGGCGGGCGCGCTGTCGGGGAGCTGCCGGGCGCGGCTCCAGCCCATGACGCGGTACCAGCCGTCGCCGAACGTGCCGATCAGCGCCAGGTGGTCGCCCTCGGCGTTGGCGATCAGCGGGGCGGGCGGTGTCTCGGTCAGCCGGACGTCGGCCAGCACCATCGAACGGATGATGGCGGAGCCCGGGAAGGGCAGTCCGAGGCAGCGGCGGACGGTACTGGAAGCGCCGTCCGTGCCGACGACATAGGAGGCGCGGAGCATGCGGGCCCCGGACCCGGACCCGGACCCGGACCCCAGCCCAGTCCCAGTCCCAGTCCCGGACCCCAGCCCAGCCCCCGCCCCCAACTCCGCCCCGGCCCCCGCCCCAGCCCCGAACGCGCCCCCGGCGTACGCGCCGCAGGCCCGCGCCACCTTCACCTCCGCGCCGTCCTCGTCCTGCCGTACGCCGGTCACCTCGGTGTCGTACAGGAAGGTGACACCGGCCTCGCGGGCGCGCCGTTCGAGCAGTCGCTCCACCTCGTACTGCCCGACGATCAGGACGTAGGGGAAGCGGCTGCGCAACCGGCTCAGATCAATGGACGCCCGCATGAGCAGCCGCAGTTCCCGCACCGGATATCCGCGCGCCACCAGCTCGTCGGCGAGCCCGCGCGCGTCCAGCTGCTCCATCGTGCGGGCGTGGACGGCGAGGGCCCGGGTGAGATTTCCGACGGCTTCCGGGCGGCGTTCGACCAAGGTCACGGAGTGTCCGGCGGTCGCGAGATCCCCCGCGAGCAGCAATCCGGTCGGACCCGCACCCACCACGATCACCTCGGTCATGGCCGTTGCCTCCTCGTCGTCCGTCCCCGCACGGTCACCGTCATACTCATACCCAGTGGTCAACTGGAATCCAGTGCTCCGCGTCACGCGGGTCAGCGGCGGTCCCGATCCTGTCGAGGGCTTGTGCAGACCCCCACTCACTGCTGACGCGCAGCCATCGACAAGGCAGACTGTCGAGGGCGATACCGGCAGTGGCAGGCAGGGGGAGCTATGGAACGTGACGGCGGGCCGCGCGTACCGGAGCAGCGGGCTCCGGTCGTGCCGGGTGACTCCGACGAACTGCGCTTCGGCGTGCTCGGACCGGTACGGGCCTGGCGCGGCGGCGAGCCGGTGCCGCCCGGGTCACCGCAGCAACGCGCCCTGCTCGCGGCCCTGTTGCTGCGCGACGGCCGTACCGCCACGGCCGGTGAACTCATCGACGCGCTCTGGGGCGACGAACCGCCCTCGCAGGCGCTGGCCGCCGTACGGACCTACGCCTCGCGCCTGCGCAAGAAGTTCTCCTCCGGCGTGCTGATCACCGAGGCCGGCGGCTACGCGGTGCGCAACCGGCCGGATCTGCTGGATCTGAACGAGGCTCAGGTGCTGGCCACGGAAGCGGAGAAGGCCCGCGCAGCCGGGGACCGCAACCAGGCCCGCGAGCTGCTCAACAAGTCGCTGGAACTGTGGGACGGCGAGACGCTGGCCTCCGTACCCGGCCCGTACGCGGAGACGCAGCGCGCCCGGCTGGAGGAGTGGCGCCTCCAGCTCACCGAGACCCGGCTCGATCTGGACCTGGAGGTCGGCTGCCACGCGGAGGCCGTCTCCGAGATGACCGTCCTGACCGCCGCTCACCCGCTGCGTGAGCGGCTGCGCGAGCTGCTGATGCTCGCGCTCTACCGCAGCGGGCGGCAGGCGGAGGCGCTCGCCGTCTACGCGGACACGCGCCGGCTGCTCGCCGAGGAGCTGGGGGTCGACCCGCGCCCCGAACTCTCCCAGCTCCAGCAGCGCATCCTCCAGGCGGACGCCGAACTGGCCCGCCCCGTCGAGGAGCCCGCGCCCCCGAACACCTTCATGCGGCCCGCGCAACTCCCGGCGACGGTGCCCGATTTCACCGGCCGCGTCTCCTTCGTACGGGAGCTGGGCAAGCGGCTCTCCACGATCGAGGGGTCCGTGATGGCGGTCTCCGCGCTCGCGGGCATCGGCGGCGTCGGCAAGACGACGCTGGCGGTGCATGTCGCGCACGCGGCGCGGACGTCCTTCCCCGACGGCCAGCTGTATGTGGACCTCCAGGGCGCGGGCACCCGGGCAGCGGAGCCGGAGAACGTACTGGGCTCGTTCCTGCGGGCGCTCGGCACACCCGACACCGCGATCCCCGACTCCCTCGAAGACCGCTCCGCGCTCTACCGCTCGACGCTGGACGGCCGGCGCATCCTGGTCCTGCTGGACAACGCCCGCGACGCCGCGCAGGTCCGCCCGCTGCTGCCGGGTACGGAGGGCTGCGCGGCGCTGGTGACCAGCCGGGTCAGGATGGTCGATCTGGCGGGCGCGCATCTGGTCGACCTCGATGTCATGTCGCCGGAGGAGGCGCTTCAGCTCTTCACCCGGATCGTCGGCGAGGAGCGCGTCACCGCCGAGCGCAAGGCGGCGCTGGATGTCGTCGCGGCGTGCGGCTTCCTCCCGCTGGCCATCCGGATCGCGGCGTCCCGGCTGGCGGCCCGCCGCACCTGGACGGTCTCGGTCCTGGCGGCGAAGCTCGCCGACGAGCGGCGCCGGCTGGACGAACTCCAGGCGGGCGACCTCGCGGTCAAGGCGACCTTCGAACTGGGCTACGGCGCCCTGGACCCGGCCCAGGCCCGCGCCTTCCGGCTGCTCGGCCTCGCCGACGGCCCCGACCTCTCGCTGGCCGCCGCGGCGGCCGTACTGGACCTGCCGCTGCACGACGCGGAGGACCTGCTGGAATCGCTGGTCGACACCTCCCTGCTGGAGTCCGCGGCCCCCGGCCGCTACCGCTACCACGACCTGGTGCGTCTCTACGCGCGTGCGTGCGCGGAACGCGACGAACAGCCGCCCTCGGAGCGGGAGGCGGCGCTCTCGCGGCTGCTGGACTTCTACCTGGCGACGGCCGCGAGCGTATTCGCCCTGGAGCGCCCGGGGGACCGGCTGGTGGACCACCTGGAGCCGACGTCGTACCCGGGCCTGTCCTTCACCGACCGGCACGACGCGCAGGACTGGCTGTACGCGGAGGCCGACTGCCTGCTGGCGTTCGTACGCCAGTGCTCCGGAGCGGCGACGCTGCGGCGCGCGGTGGATCTCCTCTGGGCCTGTGTCGACCTGGCCGAGTCCGGCGCCAACTCCAAGCAGTACGAGGAGGCCGCGGGCGTCCTGCGGAAGTCCGCCCGTGCGGCGGGCGACCAGCGGGCCGAGGCGCGCGCCCTGGTGATTCTGGCCAATGTCCATCAGCTCGTCGGCCGCTTCGAGGAGGCGGACGAGGAGGCGGGTCAGGCGCACCGGCACGCGGAGGCGGCGCAGGACCCGCTGCCCAGCTGCTGGGCGGCGAACGCCCGGGGCGTCATCGCGCTCTTCCAGGGCCGGCACGCCGAGGGCGAGAAGTATCTGACGCGCTCCCTTGAGTGGTTCAGGGCGGCGGGGGACCGCGCCGGCGAGGCGAGCGCCCTGTGCAACCTCTCGCGTATCCGGCTGGCGACCGGACGTACGTCCAGCGCCGTCGCCCTGGCCCAGCAGGGCATAGACATATACGACGGTCTGGGGCACTCCCTGCGCGGCGCGAACGGCCGCTACGCGCTGGGGCTCGCGCTCACCCAGGCCGGGCAGCTCGGCGATGCCACCCAGCGACTCCAGGAGGCGCTGGTCGTCTTCCGGGACAGCCGCCAGCGGCTATGGGAGGGCATGACGCTCTGCCGGCTGGCCGAGGCCGATCTGGAGGGGCACAGGGCGGCGCAGGCCGCGTCCAACGCCGAGATGGCGCTGACGGTCCTGCGCGGCATCGGCGGGGAGTGGCGGCGCGGGAACGTGCTCACGGTCCTGGGCCGGGCGCTGCACGGCATCGGGCAGACCGGGCGGGCCCAGGTCTGCTGGCGCGAGGCGCTGTCCCTCTACGAGGACCTCGGTGCCCCGGAGGCGGCGGGCGTACGCGCGCTGCTGTCACCGGCCGCCGCGGCGTGATCCCGGCCCCAGTGGGGCGTTCATCGTTCGTTTATCGTCACCCGTCACTCTGGTGCACGTCGAGCCGTCGTATCGGGGGGCAGACGGAACGACGCGGACCGGCGCACCACGGTGCCCGGTCCCCGAGGTGCCCGGCCGACGGCTTCCGGGGGAGCCGTCGGACGGGCATCTCTCAGCCCATCACGCACATGTGGATAACAGGGGAGATATCAATCATGGGTGACAAGCAGAAGGAAGAGACGGTACTCAAGCCGAAGGACATCCACGCGACGTCCACCGGCGGCGAGAACACTGTCAAGGACATCCATGCCACAGGCGGCGAAGCCACCACCCAGGGCGACATCCACGCCACGGGCGAGCCTGCCTGACCAATACCTCTTCGACGGGGGGAGACGACCGCGGCGGCGCGGAGGGGGGGCCGCCGCGGTCGTGGCATGTCCGGATTCCACCACCAGGGAGCGGGCCGACGCGCATACGCTTCAAGAGTCCCTGCCGCAAAGGATTTGAGATGACACTCATCAAGCGCATTCTGATCACCACGGCTCTGGCAGCCGCGGCGGCCGCGGGTTCGGCGGCGCCGGCCCTCGCGGCCGGTGGCCATGCCACGGTCGCCTCCCAGGATCACGGCGACGTTCCCGTCGTCACCCCTCAGGACGTTCACGCCACCTGAGTCGGGCGCTCGCGAGGAGGGGGCCGGGCGATATCGCCCCGGCCCCCCCCCCCGCGGCCCCCGCCGACCCCGATCACCCCGCAACTGGGCCCCCACAAAACAAAACCCCCCGCCAGCAGACGGGGCTCCCA
>NZ_JBFAZD010000049.1:0-36983 GCF_040681655.1 Streptomyces sp. NPDC051662 | reverse complement strand
ATCTGGACCGGCCGTATGTACTGGCCGGTCTCTACAACGGTCAGGACAAGCCCTCCCAGGGCAGCGGCGGAAGCGACGGCGGTGGCGGGGAGGGCCGGGCCCCACCGCTTCCGGCGCGATGTACGTCCGGGCTCCCTCGCCTACTTCTTGCGGCCGCGCTTCTCGCGCACCCGGACGGAGATATGGATCGGGGTGCCCTCGAAGCCGAACTCCTCGCGCAGCCGGCGCTCCACGAAGCGCCGGTAGCCGGCCTCGATGAAGCCCGAGGCGAAGAGCACGAAACGCGGCGGCTTCGTCCCCGCCTGCGTACCGAACAGGATGCGGGGCTGCTTGCCGCCCCTGATCGGGTGCGGATGCGCGGCGACCAGCTCGCCCAGGAACGCGTTGAGCCTGCCGGTCGGTACCCGGGTCTCCCAGCCCGCGAGGGCCGTCTCGATCGCCGGGACCAGCTTCTCCATATGACGGCCGGTACGCGCGGAGACATTCACCCGGGGGGCCCAGGCGACCTGCGCCAGCTCCGTCTCGATCTCCCGCTCCAGGTAGTAGCGGCGCTCCTCGTCGAGCGTGTCCCACTTGTTGTACGCGATGACCAGGGCGCGGCCCGCCTCGACGGCCATGGTGATGATCCGCTGGTCCTGGACGCTGATGGACTCGCTGGTGTCGATCAGTACGACCGCCACCTCGGCCTTCTCGACGGCGGCGGCGGTACGCAGCGAGGCGTAGTAGTCCGCGCCCTCCTGGAGATGGACCCGCCGCCGGATACCGGCGGTGTCGATGAACTTCCAGACGACGCCGCCCAGCTCGATCAGCTCGTCGACCGGGTCACGGGTGGTGCCCGCGACCTCGTTGACGACCACGCGGTCCTGGCCCGCGACCTTGTTGAGCAGGGACGACTTGCCGACATTCGGGCGGCCGATGAGCGCGATACGGCGGGGACCACCGAGAGCGGTGCCGAACGTCTGCGCCGGGGCCTCGGGCAGCGCTTCGAGCACCGCGTCGAGCATGTCGCCGGTGCCCCGGCCGTGCAGCGAGGAGACCGGGTGGGGCTCGCCGAGCCCGAGCGACCAGAGCGCCGTGGCGTCGGCCTCGCCGCTCGGTCCGTCGACCTTGTTGGCGCAGAGGACGACGGGCTTGCCCGCCTTGCGCAGCAGCCGGACCACGGCCGTGTCGGTGTCGGTCGCGCCGACCGTGGAGTCCACGACGAAGACGACCGCGTCGGCGGCCTCGATCGCGTACTCGGCCTGGGCGGCGACGGAGGCGTCGATACCGAGGACGTCCTGCTCCCAGCCGCCGGTGTCGACGATCTTGAAGCGACGGCCGGCCCACTCGGCCTCGTAGGTGACCCGGTCGCGGGTGACGCCGGGCTTGTCCTCGACGACCGCCTCACGGCGGCCGATGATCCGGTTCACGAGAGTGGATTTGCCGACATTCGGGCGGCCGACGACGGCGAGGACGGGCAGCGGGCCATGACCGGCCTCACCGATCGCGCCCTCCACCTCCTCGGCCTCGAAGCCCTCCTGAGCGGCAAGCTCCATGAAGTCCGCGTACTCGGCATCGCCGAGCTCTCCGTGCTCGTCGGCGGAGTCGATCTGGTCGTTCATGAAGTCCGTACCTCGTTCATCGTGATCGGTGCGCCGCGGCACGCGGCGCACTACTCAAGTACTCAAGTTTCCGCTAGCGCCCGGTCAGGCGCCTGGCGTTTTCCAGGTGGACGGTCAGCCGTTCCTGGATCCGCGCGGTGGCGTCGTCCAGCGCCTTGCGGGTGCGCCGGCCGGTGCCGTCCCCCGCCTCGAAGGCGTCACCGAAGACGACGTCCACACGGCTGCGCAGCGGGGGCAGCGCCGGTATCAGCCGGCCCCGGCGGTCCGTACTGCCCAGGACCGCCACCGGCACGATCGGCGCCCCGGACCGTACGGCGAAGTACGCCAGCCCGGCACGCAGTGAGGCGAAGTCTCCCTCGCCCCGGGTCCCCTCGGGAAATATCCCCAGCACACCGCCGTCCCTGAGCACCCCGAGCGCGTCGGTGATCGCGGCGCGGTCGGCGACCGAACGGTCCACCTTCAGCTGGCCGATGGCCCGCAGGAACGGGTCGAGCGGGCCGATGAACGCTTCCTTCTTGATGAGGAAGTGCACCGGACGGGGCGAGGTGGCCATCAGCATCGGGCCGTCGATGTTGTGCGCGTGGTTGACGGCGAGGATGACGGGGCCGTTCGCCGGGACCCGCCAGGCGCCCAGCACCCGCGGCTTCCACAGGCCGTTCATCAGCCCGATGCCGATGCCGCGCCCGATCGCCGCGCCCTTCTCCGAGGCCGGGGCCGGGGCCGGGGCCCGGGTCACATCCTTCGGTGACATGGCTCCGGCCGCCGGTGCTGACGGTGTGCTCACTTCGTGTTCCGCTTCTCCTCGACCAGGGTCACGACACACTCGATGACCTGCTGGAGCGTGAGCTCCGTGGTGTCCACCTCGACCGCGTCGTCGGCCTTCGCGAGCGGGGACGTCTTGCGGCCGGAGTCGGCCGCGTCCCGCTTGACCAGGGCGTCCTTGGTGGCGGCGACATCGGTCGCCTCCTTGCCCTTCAGCTCACCGCTGCGCCGCGCCGCGCGCGCCTCCGGCGACGCCGTGAGGAAGATCTTGACATCGGCGTCCGGCAGCACGGTCGTACCGATGTCGCGGCCCTCGACCACGATCCCCTTCGCCGCCGCCGCGGCGATGGAGCGCTGGAGCTCGGTGACGACGGTCCGTACCTCGGGCACGGCGCTGACCGCGCTCACCTTGGAGGTGACCTCCTGGGTACGGATCGGACCGGCGGCGTCCGACCCGTCCACGGTGATCGTGGGGGCGGCCGGGTCGGTCCCGGAGACCAGCACCGGCTTGCCCGCGGCGGTCGCGACGGCCGCGGCGTCCGAGACATCGACACCGTTGGTGATCATCCACCAGGTCATCGCGCGGTACTGCGCGCCGGTGTCCAGGTAGCGCAGCCCGAGCTGGGCGGCCACGGCCTTGGAGGTGCTCGACTTGCCCGTGCCGGAGGGCCCGTCGATGGCGACGATCACAGCGGCCGGGGCGGTCCGGGCGGGGGTTGCTCCGTTGTCCACGGGGGTCGGACACCTTCCTGGTTCAAGGGGGTGGATGTGCGGGGACGCACATACGCCCCCGCACAAGGTTACCGAGTACTCAGGACCCCGAATGCACCCGTTCGGCGGGACGCCTACTGCCGGATCGACCAGCCGCGTTCCCGCAGGGCCGCCGAGAGCGCCGGGGCCGCCGACGGCTCGACCATCAGCTGCGCCAGGCCCGCCTGCTGCCCGGTCGCGTGCTCGATCCTCACGTCCTCCACATTGACCCCGGCGCGGCTCGCGTCCGCGAAGATACGCGCCAGCTCACCGGGCCGGTCATTGATGAGGACGGCCACGATCTCGTACGTCGCGGGGGCCGCGCCGTGCTTGCCCGGCACCCGTACCCGTCCCGCGTTGCCGCGCCGCAGGACGTCCTCGATCCCGGCGGCACCGCCGCGCCGCTTGTCCGCGTCCGAGGACTGGAGCGCGCGCAGCGCCTCGACCGTCTCGCCGAGGTCGGCGGCGACCCCGGCCAGTACGTCCGCGACCGGGCCGGGGTTGGCGGAGAGGATCTCGACCCACATCCCGGGGTCGGAGGCCGCGATCCGGGTGACATCGCGGATGCCCTGGCCACAGAGGCGTACGGCCGTCTCGTCGGCTTCCTCAAGGCGGGCGGCGACCATCGACGAGATCAGCTGCGGGGTGTGCGAGACCAGGGCGACCGCGCGGTCGTGCGCGTCGGCGTCCATCACCACGGGCACGGCGCGGCACAGCGCGACCAGTTCCAGGGCGAGGTTGAGCACCTCGGTGTCGGTCTCCCGGGTCGGGGTCAGCACCCACGGCCGTCCCTCGAAGAGATCGGCGGTCGCGGCCAGCGGTCCCGAGCGCTCCTTGCCCGCCATGGGGTGGGAACCGATGTACGGGGCGAGATCGAGGCCGAGCGCCTCCAACTCCCGCCGGGGGCCGCCCTTGACACTGGCCACGTCCAGATAGCCGCGGGCCACGCCGTCGCGCATCGCCGCGCAGAGCGTGACGGCGACATGCGCGGGCGGTACGGCGATGATCGCGAGGTCGACGGGGCCCTCGGGCGCCTCGTCCGTCCCCGCGCCGAGAGCGGCGGCGGTCCTGGCCCGCGACGGGTCGTGGTCGCTGAGATGAACGGTGACCCCGCGGCCGGCCAGGGCCAGCGCCGCCGAGGTGCCGATCAGACCCGTACCGATGACAACGGCGGTTCTCACTGGGCGATGTCCTTGCGGAGGGTGGCCGTGGCGCCGAGGTAGACGTGCGCGATCTCGGACTTGGGGAGGTCGGACTCGATATGGGCGAGGATACGGACGACGCGCGGCAGGGCGCCCGCGATGTCCAGTTCCTGGGCACAGATCAGGGGGACGTCGACGATCCCGAGCCCGCGTGCCGCGGCGGCCGGGAAGTCGCTGTGCAGATCGGGCGTGGCCGTGAACCAGACACTGATCAGATCGTCCGCGGTGAGCGCGTTGCGCTCCAGGATCGCGGTGAGGAGCTGCCTGACCTGGTCGTCCATGTGCCCGGCCTCGTCCCGCTCCAGTTGGACCGCTCCACGGACCGCTCGTACCGCCACGACGTTCTCCTCAGTGATCGAGTGCTCGCCCCAGGGTAGTCAGCCGTAGCCGACGGGGTCGCGGCGACCGTTCGCCCGCCACGTTCTCCGACCACCCCGGAACGTTACGGGGTGCCCCCGTACCCTCTTGCTCCATGACCTCGCCGGAAGCGCTCGTCCGTGAACACACCGTCTACGCGTGTGTGATGGGCTCGCGCGCCTTCGGACTGGCGACGGAGGGGAGCGACACCGACCGGCGCGGGGTCTTCCTCGCCCCGACCCCGCTCTTCTGGCGTTTCGAGAAGCCGCCGGCCCATGTCGAGGGCCCGGCCCCGGAACAGTTCTCCTGGGAGCTGGAGCGTTTCTGCTCGCTCGCCCTGCGCACCAACCCCAATGTCCTGGAGTGTCTGCACTCCCCGCTCGTCGAGCGGATCGACGACACCGGCCGCGAACTGCTCGCGCTGCGCGACGCGTTCCTCTCCCGCCACGCGCATCGGACGTTCGTCCGCTACGCCGAGAGCCAGCGCGGGAAGCTGGCGGCCGACGTACGCCGGCACGGCGCCCCGCGCTGGAAGCACGCCATGCATCTGCTGCGGCTGCTCGCCTCCTGCCGGGATCTGCTGCGTACGGGCGGTCTGGTGATCGATGTCGGCGAGGAGCGGGACCGGCTGCTGGCGGTCAGGCGGGGTGAGGTCCCCTGGCCCGAGGTGGAGCGCCGTATCGCCCGCCTCGTCGCCCAGGCCGATGAGGCGGCCCCCCGCTCCCCCCTGCCGCCCGAGCCGGACCACGCGCGCGTGGAGGACTTCCTCACCCGCGCGCGCCGCGCCTCAGCGCTCCGTGCGCACCCGGACGACGAAGTCGTGCAGCGCCTCGTACACGACGGGTTCACCGGGCAGCGCCGTCCCTGACCGCGCCTCCTCCAGCTCCGTGCGCGACCGCGCCACGTCCGCCTCCAGCCGATGCCGCTCCGGCCCTGTCGCCAGGCCGTGTTCGGCGTCGGCCTTCGCCGCGATCAGCTCCGGCAGATAGGCCGGCGCGGCCACCTCGTCCAGCAGGGTGGGCAGATGGGCCTGTATCTCCCCGCTGCGCATCAGATGGATTCCGGTGAGCAGCGCACGGAAGGTGTAGAGCAGCGGCTTGAGTTCGCCGGTCTCCTCGAAGAGCCTCCACTGCGTCCGCGCGAACCCCTGGTAGTGGTGGGCGTGATGGCCGGTCAGCACACCGGGCGCGAGCGCGGCCAGCTCGCGGTGGGCCTCGCTCGTGTGCACGACCAGCGGCGAGAGAAGCTGCTCCAGCACATAGCCGTTGCGCCGCAGCATCAGCCGGACGAACTTGCACAGATCGTGGGTGACCAGATCCATCTCCACACCGTCCCGGAGACAAGGGCCGGTCTCCTCGCCGGACACCGGCCGTACTCATGGATCAAGAATCCCAGAGCGCTCCCAGCGTCATCAGATCACCGTGGTACTCGATCCGCTCCGCCCACTCCCGGGGCCAGGCACCCGCGCCCAGGTGGGCGCCCGCGAACGCGCCCGTGAGGCAGGCGAGGGAGTCGGAGTCGCCCCTCGTGCAGGCGGCGCGGCGCAGGGCGGTGACCGGGTCCTGGGGGAAGAGGAGGAAGCAGAGCAGGCCGGTGGCGAGGGCTTCCTCGGCGATCCAGCCGTCTCCGGTGGCCAGACAGGGGTCGGTCTCCGGGGAGGGGGAGCGCAGGGCCTCCTGAAGGCGTTCCAGGGCCCCCAGGCACTCGTCCCAGCCTCGGGAGATGAACGCCTCGGGCGTGGGGTCGCCGGAGAGGGTCCAGAGGTCGCCGAGCCAGCGGTGGTAGTAGTGCTCGCGGTTCTCGTACGCGTACGAGCGCAGCTGGCCCACCAGCCCCTGCGGCTCGCCGCCGTTGGCCAGCAGATGGACCGCGCGGGCCGTCAGGTCGGAGGCGGCGAGCGCCGTCGGATGGCCGTGGGTGAGCGCCGACTGCAACTGCGCGGCGCCGCCCCGCTGTTCGTCGCTGAGGCCGGGGACGAGTCCGATCGGCGCGACCCGCATATTGGCGCCGCAGCCCTTGGAGTGCATCTGGCTGGCTCGCTGCCAGGGACGGTCGCTGTCGAGGAGCCTGCAGGCCGCCAGGCAGGTGTTGCCGGGGGCGCGGTCGTTGTCCGGGGAGTGGTACCAGCGGACGAACTCGTCGCGTACCGGGCGCTCAAGACGCAGCGGACCGAGCACGCCCCGGTCCATCGCCGTCCTGATCCCGCGCGCGAACGCCAGCGTCATCTGGGTGTCGTCCGTGACGAACGCGGGCTCCGGGAGCGCCATCTCCCGCCAGGAACCGCAGGTGGCCAGGATCGACGGCACATCCTTGAACTCGGTGGGAAAGCCCAGCGCGTCACCGAGCGCGAGCCCGATCAGCGAGCCCGTGGCGGCCTGTTTGGTCAGGGCCCTCGCGATGATCATGCGTTCCGTCCTTCCGGTCGCAGCAGAGGTGGGTGCAGCGTGGTGGCGGGGCCCGCGCGGTACAGCGCGGCCGGTTTCCCCCGGCCACCCGTCCGGCGCGGCGGCCCCTCCAGCGCCTGGACGAAACCGGGCGTGGTGAGGACTTTGCGCCGGAAGTTGGGGCGGTCGAGCGTCACGCCCCAGACGGTCTCGTACACCTGCCGCAGCTCCCCGAGTGTGAACTCGGGCGGGCAGAAGGCCGTGGCGAGACAGGAGTATTCGAGCTTGGCGCCGACCCGGTCGTAGGCGTCGGCGAGGATGTGTTCGTGGTCGAAGGCGAGCGGCCCGCGCGCGCCGAACTCCACCCACTGGGCCCGGGCCGCGTCCCCGCCGCCGTGCGGCTCGGGCAGATCGGGGACGAGCGCCGCGTACGCCACGGACACCACCCGCATCCTGGGATCGCGGTCCGGATCGCTGTAGGTGCGCAGCTGCTCCAGATGGAACGCGCCCGCGCTCCGTACCAACAGCCCGGTCTCCTCGGCGAGTTCACGGCGGGCGGCCTGCCCGGCGGACTCCCTCGGCCGTACGAAGCCACCGGGCAGCGCCCAGTCGCCCCGGTACGGTTCCTCTCCCCGCTCGACGAGGAGTACATGCAGCCGGCCCAGCCGCACGGTGAAGACGGCGAGATCGACGGTGACCGCGAACGGCTCGAAGGCGGCGGGATCGTATCCCCTCGGAGGGCGCCGCCCCCGGGCCGTCATGACCGCACCGCCGGGGAAGGGCCTGGGCCACCCCCGTGGGTCCAGGTCCCCCGGCCGTACGCGCGCACGGCCGTCCCAGTCGTGATCGCGGGATTCACTGCCACCCCCTTAATGGTCACGTTGACTATAAAACTGAACGGGCCGTCCGCACAAGGGAGAAGCCCGCGGCCATCGGGCCGCGGGCTTCGCGAATCCGGCGCCCCCGGGGAGGGGCGCCGCGGGGCTGATTACAGCCCGACTTCCTTCATCAGCATGCCGACCTCGGTGTTGGTGAGGCGGCGCAGCCAGCCGGACTTCTGGTCGCCCAGCGGGATCGGTCCGAACGACGTCCGGACGAGCCGGTCGACCGGGAAGCCCGCCTCGGCGAGCATCCGGCGGACGATGTGCTTACGGCCCTCGTGGAGGGTGACCTCCACCAGGTAGTTCTTGCCGGTGTTCTCGACGACCCGGAAGTGGTCGGCCTTGGCGTAGCCGTCCTCCAGCTGGATGCCGTCCTTCAGCCGCTTGCCCAGATCGCGCGGCAGCGGGCCCTGGATCGCGGCGAGATAGATCTTCTTGACGCCGTACTTGGGGTGCGTGAGGCGGTGGGCCAGCTCACCGTGGTTGGTGAGCAGGATGATGCCCTCGGTCTCCGTGTCGAGCCGGCCGACATGGAAGAGCCGGGTCTCGCGGTTGGTGACGTAGTCGCCGAGGTTCTGCCGCCCGTCGGGGTCCCCCATCGTGGAGACGACCCCGGCCGGCTTGTTCAGCGCGAAGAAGAGATGCGACTGCGTGGCGACCGTCAGCCCGTCGACCTTGATCTCGTCGCGGTCCGGGTCCACGCGCATGCCCTGTTCGAGGACGATCTCGCCGTTCACCTCGACCCGGGCCTGCTCGATCAGCTCCTCGCACGCCCGGCGCGAGCCCATGCCGGCGCGGGCGAGGATCTTCTGCAGCCGCTCGCCCTCCTGCTCGGCGCCCGGGTTGGTCCTGGGCGTCTTGACCGAGGGCCTGTTCGCGTACCGGTCGCGGTTGCGCTGCTCGATCTTGGCGTCCAGCTCGCGCGGACGGGACGGGGAACCGCGGCGCGGACCGCCGCGGCCACCGCTCTGCGAGGGCTTGGGGCCGCCCTTGGCACCGCCGCGGGCCGCCGCGCCCCGGGCACCGCCCTGACGGGAGCCCCCGCCGGAGGCGCCGCCCGCGGAACCGCCGGAACCGGAACCCCCGGAGCCACCGGAACGGCGCGCGCCGGCAGGTGCCCCGGACGCGCCGGCACCACCGGTGGGACCCGAGCGGCCGACGTCGTAACGGCGCTCCTCGGGACGGGGTCGTGACGGCCGCTTCTGCTCGTCGTCACGCCCGCCGCCGGCTCCCCGGTTGTCCCGGTCGCCGCCGCCGCTCCTGCCTCCGCCGCTCCTGTTGCCGCTACCGCTGTTCCTGCCGTTGCTTCGCATCAAAGTTCCGTCTTGTCGTCTGCGTCGGTGTCCGGTGCGTCCGGATCGAACGACGGAACGCCTTCCTGGCTCTCGGCCTCGATCGCGTCCGCCTCGGGGAGGAAGGGCGCGAGCTCCGGAAGCTCGTCCAGGCCCCGCAGGCCCATCCGCTCCAAAAAGTAGTTCGTCGTCCTGTACAGGATCGCACCTGTTTCGGGTTCCGCGCCCGCCTCCTCCACCAGCCCGCGCTGGAGGAGGGTCCGCATGACGCCGTCACAGTTCACTCCGCGCACCGCCGAGACCCGGGAACGGCTCACGGGCTGGCGGTACGCGACGACCGCCAGCGTCTCCAGCGCCGCCTGGGTGAGCCGGGCCTGCTGGCCGTCGAGTACGAACGCCTCCACGGCCGCCGCGTACTCGGGCCGGGTGTAGAAACGCCAGCCGCCGGCGATCAGCCGCAGCTCGAACCCCCGGCGCCCCACGGCGTACTCGTCGGCCAGTTCGCGCAGGGCGTCGGCGACGGCCCGCCGGGGGCGGTCGAGGACCTTGGCGAGATGTTCCTCGGTCGCGGGCTCGTCGACGACCATGAGGACCGCCTCCAGCGCGGGCTTGAGGTCGAGGTCCGCGACCGTACCCGCCGACCGCTCCGCCGACCGTTCCCTCGCCTGTTCCCGCTCGCTCGCCCTCACACCGTCACCTTCTCGCCCGTTTCCCCGGCCGTTCCCCGGACCGTTCCGGTGGCCGTTGCCCCGCCCGCCCCTTCATCCGCTCCGGACTCGCGGTCGAACTCGTCCGTCACCGACGCCTCCACATCGCCGTCCCCGCCCGTCCAGCGGACCATGAGCGGGCCGAGCGCCTCCTCCTGGTCCAGAGCGACGGCACGCTCCCGGTAGAGTTCGAGCAGCGCCAGGAAGCGCGCCACGACGGTGAGGGTGTCCCCGGCGTCCTCGGTGAGCGCCGAGAAGCTGACCTCACCGCGCTCCCGCAGCAGCGCGACGACGATCCCCGCCTGTTCCCGCACCGACACCAGGGGCGCGTGGATGTGCTCCACGTACACCTGCGGCCTGGGCTTCGGCTGCATCGCCTTCACCGCCAGCCGGGCGAAACCCTCGGGCCCGATACTGATGACGACCTCGGGCAGCAGCGCGGCGTGGTGCGGCTCCAGTCCGACGGTACGGGGATAGCGCCGGGCCTCGGCGTCCAGACGCTCGCTGAAGATCTCCGCGACCTGCTTGTACGCGCGGTACTGGAGGAGCCGTGCGAAGAGCAGGTCCCGCGCTTCGAGCAGCGCGAGATCGGCCTCGTCCTCGACCTCGGCGGCGGGCAGCAGGCGGGCGGCCTTCAGATCCAGCAGGGTCGCCGCGACGACCAGGAACTCGGTGGTCTGGTCGAGGTCCCAGTCCGGCCCCATGGCCCGGATGTGCGCCATGAACTCGTCGGTGACCTTCGACAGCGCGACCTCGGTCACATCCAGCTTGTGCTTGGAGATGAGCTGGAGCAGCAGGTCGAAGGGGCCCTCGAAGTTCACCAGCCGTACGGTGAACCGCCCGTCACCGGGAGCGGAGTCGGACTCGGACACGGGCACGGGCTCCGCGACAGGTGCGAACTCCGCCACAGGTGCGAGCTCGGGCACCGGCTCAGGCGCGGGCACCGGCTCCGGCACCGGCGCGGGCGGCGCCTCCGGTACGGGAGCGGCCTCGGGCACCGGCTCGGGCGCCGACGCCCCTGGCCCGCGGCCCAGAGTGCGGCGGGGCGGGCGGTGAAGACCGGGGGGCGGGGGCATCGAGATCCTGGTGGCGGGAGAGCGGCGGGGCGGCCCGCGCAGGCTACCCTCAGCGCCCGCGCAGGCGCCGTACGAGGATGCTCGCGTCGCCCCGCGATTCGAGGTCGGCGAGGACCACGGCGACGGCCTCGCGGACGATCCGGCCGCGGTCCACGGCGAGTCCGTGCTCACCGCGCAGCACGAGCCGCGCGTGCTCCAGGTCCATCAGTTCCTCGGCCGAGACATAGACCGTGATCTTCTCGTCGTGCCGTTCGCGTCCGCTGGGGCGGCGGTTGGCGCCACGTCCCCGGCGGCGCTGCTGCCCGCCCTGCGGCCCGCCGGCCGGTGTCTGGCCCTGGCCCTGCCCCGGGCCCGCGGAGGACGCGGAGGCGGCCTCCTGCGGCCGTCGCCCCTTCACGGAGGAGGCGGCCTGCTCCGCGTCGGCGGTCCGGCTCCGGGACGGCTCCTTGGCGTCCGTACCGGCGGCGGAGTGCTCCTCCACCGCGGTGGAGGAGGCGGCGCCCGCCGGGTCGCCCGACGGATCGCTCTCCCCCGCCGGAGCGGGTACCCGGGGCTCGCCGTTGGCGTTCCTGCGCCGGTCCGCCGGCGAGGAGGACTGCAGCGCCATGCCCCCGGTCGTACGGAACAGCTCGTCGGCCCCGGGCAGACTCACTCGGCGTGACACCGGGCGAGCACCTCCCTGGCGAGCTGGCGATACGCGGCGGCGCCGACGGAGTTCGAGGCGTACGTGGTGATCGGCTCACCGGCGACCGTGGTCTCCGGGAAGCGTACGGTCCGCCCGATCACCGTGTGGTAGACGTGATCGTCGAAGGCCTCGACGACGCGCGCGAGGACCTCACGGCTGTGCACCGTACGGGAGTCGTACATCGTGGCGAGGATGCCGTCGAGCTCCAGCTCGGGGTTGAGCCGCTCCTGGACCTTCTCGATGGTCTCCGTCAGCAGCGCCACCCCGCGCAGCGCGAAGAACTCGCACTCCAGCGGCACGATCACCTTGTGCGCGGCGGTCAGCGCGTTCACGGTCAGCAGACCGAGCGAGGGCTGACAGTCGATCACGATGTAGTCGTAGTCCTGCATCAGCGGCTTCAGCGCCCGCTGGAGCGTGGACTCGCGCGCCACCTCGCTCACCAACTGCACCTCGGCGGCCGAGAGGTCGATATTGCTCGGCAGCAGGTCCATGTTGGGCACGGCGGTCTTCAGCAGCACCTCGTCGGCCGCCATGCCCCGCTCCATGAGCAGGTTGTAGACGGTGAGGTCCAGCTCCATCGGGTTCACACCGAGGCCGACCGACAGGGCTCCCTGCGGGTCGAAGTCGACGAGCAGCACACGCCGGCCGTACTCCGCGAGCGCGGCACCCAGGTTGATGGTCGACGTCGTCTTGCCGACGCCGCCCTTCTGGTTGCACATCGCGATGATCTTCGCGGGGCCGTGGTCGGTGAGCGGGCCCGGGATCGGGAAGTACGGCAGGGGACGCCCGGTCGGGCCGATCCGCTCGCGACGCTGGCGGGCCGCGTCGGGGGCGAGGGTGGCCGCGTACTCGGGGTCCGGCTCGTACTCGGCGTCGGGGTCGTAGAAGTGCCCCTCGGGCACTTCGTCGTAGTCGGCGAATGGAGTGGACTCTCGGCCACCCTCGTTGCCGGCCATGGCGTTCACGTGTTGGCCGTCCATCATCTGGTGGGCTGTCGTCATGTGCTGGTGGGTGGCGAAGGTGCGGACCGCTACGGAGCCGACAGCCTTGAGCCCGGACGACGGGCTCTGGCTCCTCACAGGCATTCCTGGTAGACCACCCCCGGGAGTAAATGTCGACTCATTCACAAGTCGTCTTACCTCCTTGGACGGGACCAGGAAACTTATCGATAGGTCAGCGTGGCACCATGCCGACGGTTGGCGACTCTATGGCGTGTCACCGCTTCGCAGCAACACAATCCGCCGGACCCGGCCCGATGTGTCGGCAACGGAACACCTCTCTGTCAAGGGCGCACAAGCCTCTCACCAAGGCATGCCCGGCAGGTTTCGCCGACGCGCGAAACGGTTGAAAGCATTATGTTCGAGGCGTGTTGACCAGCCGTCCGGCGGTCACCGGACACGCGTACGGCCGGACCTCGCTGGGCAAGATCCGGCCGCTGGCGCGAAGTTGACGAAGCGCGTTGACACCTCAGCCCAGAAGCGCGGCCAATTCGGCGTGATCCAGCCCATGGGCCTCGGCGACCTCACGGTAAATGACCTGGCCCTCATGGGTGTTGAGCCCCTTGGCGAGCGCCGGGTCCCGGCGCAGCGCGTCGAGCCAGCCGCGGTTCGCCAGCTCCACGATGTACGGCAGCGTGGCGTTGGTCAGCGCGTACGTGGAGGTGTGCGGAACGGCGCCCGGCATATTGGCCACGCAGTAGAACACCGAGTCATGGACCCGGAACGTCGGCTCGGCGTGGGTCGTCGGCCGTGAATCCTCGAAGCAGCCACCCTGATCAATCGCAATGTCGACAAGTACACTTCCGGGCTTCATCTTGGCGACAAGCTCGTTCGTGACCAGCTTCGGCGCCTTCGCGCCGGGGATGAGAACGGCACCGATGACGAGGTCCGCCTCGACGACCGCCTTCTCCAGTTCGAAGGCGTTGGAAACGATGGTCTGGACCTTCGTGCCGAAGATCCTGTCGGCCTCGCGCAGCTTGTTGATGTCGCGGTCGAGCAGCGTCACATGGAAACCCATGCCGACGGCGATCTGCGTGGCGTTCCACCCCGAGACACCGCCACCGATGACGACGGCCCGGCCGGCCGCCGTACCGGGCACACCGCCCGGCAGCACACCCCGGCCGCCGGCCGAGCGCATCAGGTGATACGCGCCGACCTGCGGCGCCAGCCGGCCCGCGACCTCGGACATCGGGGCGAGCAGCGGCAGCGCGCGGTTCGCGGTCTCGACGGTCTCGTACGCGATGGCGGTGGTGCCCGAGTCGAGCAGGGCGTCCGTGCACGCGCGGGAGGCGGCGAGATGCAGATACGTGAAGAGCGTCTGGCCCTTGCGCAGCCGGTGGTACTCCTCGGCGATCGGCTCCTTGACCTTCAGCAGCAGCTCGGCGGCGGCCCAGACCTCGTCGGCGGTGGCGAGTATCCGCGCGCCGGCCGTGGCGAACTCCTCGTCCGTGATCGAGGAGCCGGCGCCGGCGTTCCGCTCGATGACGACCTGATGCCCCTGGCGTACCAGCTCATGGACGCCGGCCGGGGTGATGGCCACCCGGAACTCGTTGTTCTTGACCTCACGGGGGATACCGACCAACACGGCAGATCACGGTCCTTGGCTCAGGGGATGTCCGGGGGATGTCCAGGGGCGATCCCATACATACCCGGGCGCGCGTGGCGCACGGGCAGACGCCGCGGGAGGTGCGGCGTAGCCAGTTTAATGAAGGATTTCCCGGTGTCTAGCCTTGCAAAGCATCAATCCCCAGCGGAACCGCTACGGATTTCGTAGGTGTTCCCCCTCCGTTTCCAGCAGACGTTCGGCGGTGGCCCGGTGCAGCCGCGCCGCGGTGGGATCACCGAGCCTGTCCAGGGTGTCGGCGAGCCTGAGCTGAAGGGCGGCCTGGAGCCGTTCGTCCCCGGCCAGCCGCGCCCATTCGACCGCCTCCTGGCAGGTGCGCAGCGACTCCTGCGGCCGGCCCGCGTACTCCTGGACCCGGGCCGCCTCGCTCAAGGCCCTTGCCTGGCCCGGGAGATCGCGCAGCCTGCGGTAGCCCGCGACGGCGGCCCGCCAGTTGCGCAGCGCCTCGCCGTACAGCCCCGCGTAGGTGAAGACGGTGCCGAGCCGGCCGTACAGCCGGGCCTCGTCGGCCCGCTCGCCCCGGCTCAGCCGCTGGGCGAGCGCCCTGCCGTACCAGTCGGCGGCCCGCTGCCAGTCCCGTAGATCCTGATAGGCGCCGCCTACGGATTCCATCGCGCGGCCGGTCGCGTAGAGATCGTTCGCGGTCCTTCCCGCGTCCAGGGCGGCGCGGTAGCGGACGAGCGCGTCCCGTGTACGGCCGGTCTGGGCGTCCAGGTCGCCGATGTTCAGCAGCGCGGCGGCCTGTTCACGGTGCAGCTCGCGCCGCTCGGCGATATCGAGCACCAGATGGTGGAGCCCGTACAGCTCGGGCGCCGCGGCCTCGGTGCCGCGGTGCGCGGCCAGCGCCCTGACCAGTGCGGCCACCAGCCGCCTCGCCAGCGTGTCGAGCTCGCCGTCGGCGACCGCGAGCCGGGCGGAGGCGAGCAGCGCGGGCTGTCGCGCGCTCAGCCAGCCGGCCGCCGCCGCGGCGTTCGGGAAGCGCAGCGCGCGGGGCAGCGCGGCCAGCTTCTTGCGGGCCGGGGAGCCATCGGGTTCGGTGACGGCGCGGCAGGACTGGAGGAGCCGTACGCTCCGCTCCAGCATCCGGGCGCGGGCGAGCTGCACCTCGGCCGGGCGGTCGTGCTCCGCCATGACGATCCGCAGCAGCGGGACCAGACAGCCGGGCACCTCGTACTGCTCGGCGTCGACCGCCCGGAGCAGCCCCCGGGCGGCGAAGTCGTCCAGTGTGGTCCTGGCGGCCGAGACCGAACAGCCGGCCAGCGCGGACGCGATATGGGCGTCGGCGAGGCCCGCGGGCGCGAGGGCGAGCAGTCGCAGTATCCGGGCGGCGGGCGACGGCAGGGTCTCGTAGACGAGATGGAAGGCGCGCGCGAGCGGCCGGTCGCCGACTGGGCGGTCCCAGTCGTGCGGCTGGGCCCGCAGCTGTTTGGTCACATCGGCGACCGACGCGGTGGGCCGGGCGGCGAGCCAGCCACCGGCCAGCACGAGCGCGGCGGGCTGGCCGCCGCACTCCTCGGCGAGCGACTCCGCGGCCTGCGGATCGACGGTGATCCGGACGGCGCCGGTGAACTGGCCGAGCAGCTCGATGCCGGACTTGGCGTCCATGCCGCCGAGCGTGCACGGACGGACGTCGGGGATCCCGGTGAGCGGGCCCTGCGCGACCGCGACCACCAGACAGCCGGGGTTGTCGGGCACCAGCGGATCGACCTGCTCGGCGTCCACGGCGTCGTCGAGGAGCAGCAGCACCCGCCGTGCGGAGAGCGCCTCGCGGACCATCTCGGACAGCTCGTCCTCGCCCGCGCCGGGCGGGGTGGCGAGGCCGAACGCGTCGAGGATCTCGCGCGCGGTCCGCTCGGTGGGCACCGGCTCGCCGCCGGGCTCGGTGAGCCGGGTCCTGACGACTCCGTCCGGATAGCCGTCGCGCAGCTGCCGGGTCAGCTCCTCGGCCAGCGCCGTACGGCCCGAGCCGGGCCGGCCCGCGATCAGCAGCACCCGGGCGCGCGGATCCTTGCGGCCGGAGAGCGTGTTGAGCCCGGCCCGCTCGATGTCTCCGCGCAGCGCCTTGAGCTCCCGCTGCCTGCCGAAGAACGCCCCTTCGTGCGCGGGCCTCCCCCGGTGCGGGCCACGCTCGTCGGACGGCGTGTCCGGGGGTTCCGTCCGGTCGGCGGGAGGCGGCGGTTCGACCGGCCGTGTGAGGTCGGGACGGGGTACGGCCGGCTCGGCGGGAATGACCGGGGACAGACATCCGGCTCCGGGCCCGGAGGGCAGATCGCCCGGCCCGGACCGTGGCGCGTCACCCCCGGGAGCTGCCTCCGCCGGCGCCGGGGCGACCTCCGCCGGGGCCCGGTCGGCGGGTCCGGCGGGGCCGTCCGCCGGGCCGGATTCGTCCGTACGCCCGTCCTCGCCCACCGCCTGCCGCGTGTCACCACGCTCCGTCACGGCGTCCGGCGCCGGACTGGCCGTGCCGCTCGCGCTCACGGCGTCGGTCGCGTCGTCGGGACCCTCCGGGATACTCACCCGGGCCGTACCTTTCGTCTCGGAACCCGCTGTCGACCGCTTCTTGGCGGCCGACGTGGGACGGCTCCGCCGCTTGTCCGACGGGCCGTCAGTTTCTTCCGCTCCCCGTGTGGTTGGCTTCCCGCTCCGCGTGCCGCCGTGCTCTTCCCCGGCGCCCGGACGGCCGGGGCCACTCACATCCACCGCCTGATCCGTCACGGGCCACGCTCCGTCCGCCTGCGCACGAGCCGAGCCCGGCGGGTCTCCGCACGGGCGGTACGAGCGTAGTTCACTCTCAGCGACGAGAACGGTGGAGCGTGGCCGATATGTCCCCCAATCGGATCAGCATTTTTTCAGACTGGAGAATCACATCACCGGGCGCCCTGAATACGGAGGCACCGGCTCCAGGTCCGTTTCAGAGGGTCCGGAGGGGGTCCGGAGGAGATTCAGAGCGGGTTCAGAGGGGATTCAGCGCGGGTTCTAGGATTCGAACGGGCGCGCGGGCCAGGGCGCCTCGGCCGGCCGGAGCGACTCGATGCCGTCACCCGCCAGCGCCGCGGTGAGCGCGAGCACCCCGACCGCCAGACAGTTGTTGTGCAGCTCACCGGCGAGCACGCCCCGTACCAGCTCCGCCGTCCCGACCCGGGCCAGCTCCATGTCCGCCTCCTCCTCGGAGACTTCGAAGCGCTCGCCCTCCGCCTCCGACAGACCCCGGGCGAGGAAGATCCGTACCGCCTCGTCGCAGCCGCCCGGCGTGGTGTAGACGTCCGTCAGCACCCGCCAGTCCTCGGCCTTGACGTGCGCCTCCTCGTACAGCTCGCGCTGGGCCGCGTGCAGCGGGTTCTCGCCCGGCACATCGAGCAGACCGGCCGGGATCTCCCAGAGCTTCTGGCGGACGGGGTGGCGGTACTGGCGCAGTACGAGGACCCGGCCCGCGTCGTCCAGCGCGAGGATCGCCACGGATCCGGGGTGGACCTGGTAGTCGCGCGAGACGACCGAACCGTCCGGCATGACCACCTCGTCCGTACGGACACTGGTCTTGTTGCCGCGGAAGGGCGTCGAGGTCGCGGTGACCCGCCACTCCTCGGGGGCGTCCTTGATCGTCATGAAAGCGTCCTCCCACACAGTGGCGCACAAGCGGAAACCGGGGCACAGGTCCCGAAAGACCCGTGCCCCGGCTCCCACCGTATCGCTTGGGGGACCGCTCAGGACTGGGCGGCCACCGGCTCCACCGGCGTCCGCGGCCCGCCCTGGTCCCCGTCCGCGCGGGCGGCCCGCTGACGCTCCACCGCGGCCTTCACCAGTCCGGCGAAGAGCGGATGCGGCCTGGTCGGCCGGGACCGCAGCTCCGGATGGGCCTGGGTGGCGACCAGATACGGGTGCGTGGCACGCGCGTACTCGACGTACTCGACGAGCTTGTTGTCCGGGGACGTGCCCGAGAAGACCAGACCGGCCTTCTTCTCCAGCTCCGCGCGGTACGCGTTGTTGACCTCGTAGCGGTGGCGGTGGCGCTCCTCCACATACGGCTGGTCGTCATAGACCTCGCGCACGATCGAGCCCTCGGCGAGCTTCGCCGGGTAGAGACCGAGCCGCATCGTGCCGCCCAGGTCTCCGGCGCCCTCCACATAGGCGAGCTGCTCCTCCATGGTGGAGATCACCGGGTGGGCGGTGCCCGAGTCGAACTCCGTGGAGTTGGCGTCGGGGATCCCCGCGACATTGCGCGCGGCCTCGATGACGATGCACTGGAGGCCCAGACAGAGGCCCAGCAGCGGGACCTTGTGCTCCCTGGCGTACTGGATGGCACCGACCTTGCCGGTGACTCCGCGCTCGCCGAAGCCGCCGGGGATCAGGATCCCGTCGACATCGGCCAGCTGCCTGGCGGCGCCGGCCGGGGTCTTGCAGTCGTCCGAGGTGACCCACTTGACCTTGACTCGGGCCCTGTTCGCGAAGCCGCCGGCGCGGATCGCCTCGGTCACCGAGAGATAGGCGTCCGGGAGGTCGATGTACTTGCCGACCAGCGCGACGGTGACCTCGTGGTCGGGGTTGTGGACGCGGTCCAGCAGATCGTCCCAGACCGTCCAGTCCACATCGCGGAAGGGCAGATCCAGCTTGCGCACGACATAGGCGTCCAGGCCCTCGGTGTGCAGCACCTTGGGGATGTCGTAGATCGACTTGGCGTCCACACACGCCACCACGGCCGTCTCGTCGACATCGCACATCAGCGAGATCTTGCGCTTGATCGCGGTCGGTACCTCGCGGTCGGCGCGGAGCACGATCGCGTCCGGCTGGATACCGATGTTGCGCAGGGCCGCGACCGAGTGCTGGGTCGGCTTGGTCTTCAGCTCGCCGGAGGGGCCGATGTATGGCAGCAGCGAGATATGCACCACGAAGACGTTGTCGCGGCCGACCTCGTGGCGCACCTGGCGGACGGTCTCCAGGAACGGCAGCGACTCGATGTCGCCGACCGTGCCGCCGACCTCCGTGATGACGACATCGACGTCATCGGCCGCCATGCGCCGGATGCGGTGCTTGATCTCGTTGGTGATGTGCGGAATGACCTGAACCGTGTCGCCCAGGTACTCACCGCGCCGCTCCTTCGCGATGACCTGCGAGTAGACCTGGCCGGTGGTGACATTGGCCGAGCCGTCGAGGTCCACATCGAGGAAGCGCTCGTAGTGGCCGATGTCCAGGTCGGTCTCGGCTCCGTCATTCGTGACGAAGACCTCACCGTGCTGGAACGGGTTCATCGTCCCCGGGTCGACGTTCAGATACGGGTCCAGCTTCTGCATGGTGACCCGCAGGCCACGCGCCTTGAGCAGCGCACCCAGACTGGAGGCGGTCAGGCCCTTGCCGAGGGAGGAGGCAACACCCCCGGTGACGAAAATGTGCTTGGTCGTCGAGGATGTCGTGGATCGGTTCGGCATGGCCAAGAGGGGGCTCCCGTGGTCGCGGTCTGAGGTGCGTGCCGGTGTCCCGGTCGAAGACTGAAGGGACTTCCGTCGCTGCGGGTACGGGGCCCCGTTGCGTCGCAGGGAGTCCACCGGTCCACGGGCTACCAGGGTATCAGCGCCGAAGGGAGGGTGCTTCCGGCCACACGCCGCCGCCCGCATCCGATGAGCCTTTCCCCCGAGTCAGCCTATTTTCCCCCGAGTCACCCTGGGCCCACCCGTTCGGCGGACCGATGTTGCCGGGACCGTGGCGCAGAGCCCCGCCGTGCGTCGTATCCTGCTCAAACATTCGCTGCCGAGTCCGGCCGGCAAACGGCACCATCCCCGCCCGATTTCCCGGAAATAGAGCTCGTCAACGACCCTTGACCGAAGTACGCGCCCCACGGGGCGGACATGGCCGTTCGACTGGAGATGCACGTGGCCGGGCGCATCGAGGATTACGCACTCATCGGAGACATGCAGACCGCTGCCCTGGTCTGCCGGGACGGCACAGTCGACTGGCTGTGCCTGCCCCGCTTCGACTCGCATGCCGTGTTCGCGGCTCTGCTCGGCACCGATGAGCATGGTTTCTGGCGACTGGGACCCGCGCATCCCGCGGGTTCCGCACCGCCGCGGGCCACTCGGCGCCGCTACCGCGGAGACTCACTGATTCTTGAATCGGAGTGGGACACCCCGCGCGGCACCGTGAGAGTGACCGATTTCATGCCGCCGCGTGACGGCGCTCCGCAGGTGATCCGGATCGTGGAGGGCATCAGCGGACGCGTGCCGATGCGGTCCGCGCTGCGGATGCGGTTCAGTTACGGGCGGGTCGTGCCCTGGGTCCACAAGGTGGACAACCGCACGGTTGCCGTCGCCGGGCCCGACTCGGTCTGGCTGGATACGGACGTCGAGACCTACGGCAAGGACCTCACGACGTACTCCGACTTCACGGTGGCGCCGGGCGACCGGATCACGTTCACGATCAGCTGGCAGCCCTCGCACCGGCAGCCGCCCGCGCTGCCGGACCCCGAGGGTTCGCTGGAGGCGACCTCCGACTTCTGGCGTGAATGGGTCGAGCACTGCACGTACCACGGCCCCTACCGGGAGGCGGTGGTCCGTTCGCTGATCACGCTCAAGGCGCTGACCTACGCGCCGACGGGCGGGATCGTGGCGGCGCCCACGACCTCGCTGCCCGAGGAGATCGGCGGCGTACGGAACTGGGACTACCGCTACACCTGGCTGCGCGACGCCGCGATCACGCTCTCCTCGCTGCTGCGCACGGGCTACCGCGAGGAGGCCCGCGCCTGGCGCGAGTGGCTGCTGCGCGCGGTCGCCGGTGACCCGGAGAATCTGCAGATCATGTACGGGATCGCGGGCGAGCGCGAGCTGGGTGAGGCGGAGCTCGACTGGCTGCCGGGCTATGAGGGCTCCGGTCCTGTCCGGGTCGGCAACGGCGCCGCGCACCAGCTCCAGCTGGATGTGTACGGCGAGGTCACCGAAGCGCTGCATCTGGCGCATATGACCGGTCTGGCCCGTAATGACTACGCCTCGGTGCTCCAGCTCAAGCTGATCCAGTATCTGGAGAAGCACTGGGACCAGCCGGACGAGGGCATCTGGGAGGTGCGCGGTCCGCGCCGGCACTTCGTGCACTCGAAGGTGATGGCCTGGGTCGCGGTCGACCGCACGATCAAGCTGATCGAGTCGGGCGACGCCGACGGGCCGCTGGAGCGCTGGCGCGAGATGCGGGACGACATCCACCGCGATGTCTGCGAGAAGGGGTACGACAAGGAGCGCAACACCTTCACACAGTCGTACGGCTCCAAGGAGCTGGACGCGTCGCTGCTGCTCATTCCGCAGATGGGCTTCCTGCCGCCGGACGACAAGCGGGTCATCGGCACGATCGAGGCGATCCAGCGTGAGCTGTCCACGGAGGACGGCTTCGTCATGCGGTACCCGACCTCGGGCGAGGACGCCGGGGTGGACGGTCTGGAGGGCGACGAGGGCGCGTTCCTGGCCTGCTCGTTCTGGCTCGCCGACGATCTCGCGATGATCGGGCGGGTGGACGAGGCCAGGAAGCTCTTCGAGAAGCTGCTCGCGCTCCGTAACGATCTGGGGCTGCTGGCCGAGGAGTGGGACTCCGGGCTCCAGCGCCAGGTGGGGAACTTCCCGCAGGCGTTCAGCCATGTGCCGCTGATCGACACGGCGCTGAGGCTGACGGCCTCGGGGGCGTACGGCGGCTGAGGCCCGCACGGAGCCGCCCTGTGCGGCCCCCGCGGTCCCTGTGAACTCCGGGGCCCGGACCACGGTGGCGCGTCCGCCGTGGTCCGGGCCCCGCGCGCTTTTCCAGTAGCCTCCGGCGTCATGGACAGTCAGGGCGGAATCACCGTACGGCGGGCCCTTGAGCTGCCGGGACTCCGGGCCGGCCTGCCCGAGGTCGTCGCCTGCGCGGACCGGCTGGACCGTACGGTGCGCTGGGTGCACGCGGGCGAGGTGCCGTACATCGCGTCCCTCCTCAAGGGCGGTGAGCTGCTTCTCACAACGGGTCTCGGGCTGGGCAGCCGCCCGGCCGAACAGCGGGTCTTCGTCCGCAGGCTCGCCGAGCGCGGGATCGCGGCGCTGGTGGTGGAGCTGGGGTCCCGGTTCGACCGGCTGCCCGCGACGATCGTGGAGACAGCGCGGGCGGCCGGGCTGCCGCTGGTGCAACTGCACCGCGAGGTGCCGTTCGTCTCGGTCACCGAAGAGGTGCACACCGAGATCGTGAACGGCCATTACGCGCTGCTGCGGCAGGCCGAGGAGGTCCACCGGCGGTGCACGGAAGCGCTGCTCGACGGGGGCGGGGTGCCGCGGGTGCTCCGTATCCTCGCGGATTTCGCGGGCAATCCGGTCTTCCTGGAGACGGCGGAGGGCCGCCTGCTGTACGCGGCGGCTCCGGACGCGGCTCCGGGCGCGGGTCCGGCCGCCGCCGATCCGCTCCAGATCTGGGAGGGGCTGCGCGGCCAGCGGGCGGCGCGCGCGGCGGGACCGCCCGCCGGGGCGGTGCTGGTGGATGTGCCCGGCGGCGGGCATGGCGCCGGGGCGGTACGGGCGCGGCTGGTGCTGCCCGCCGTATCGGCGCCGCCGCTGCCGGTGCACCGGCTGGCGGCCGAGCGCGCGGCGGACATCCTGGCCGTCGTCCTGATGCAGGCCCGTCAGGAGGAGGAACTCGCGGCGCGCGGCCGTGGCGACTTTCTGACAGATCTCGCGGAGGGCCGGATCCATGCCGAGCACGCGCCCGCGCAGGCGAAGGTGCTGGGTTTCAAGCCGGGCGAGGGGCCCCTGCTGCCGGTCGTGATGCGGCTGGCCCCCGAGTCGGCCCCGTCCGGGAACTGGGCGCTGCTCGCCAGGGCCGTGCTGGAGGAGCTGTCGTCGGTGGGGGTGCCGGTGCTGCTGGGCGTACGGCCCGTGGAGGGGCGGGTGCCACTGCTGCTGGGACTGCGCTCCGAGTCCGAGCGTACGGCGGTGGCCGACCGGGTCGCGACGGCGCTGCGCGCGGGTGTGGAGCGGGCCGGACTGGAGCGTCCCGGGGCGCAGCCGCCGGTGGTGGTGGTCGGTGTCGCGGGCGGCTGGGCGGCGGCGAGCGCGGGGCTGCGGCACGCGGCGGAGACCGCGACGGCGGCCCAGGGACTGCCGGACCGCCCCTGGTACGACGCACGTCGGCTGGATATCGATCTGTTGCTGTGGCGGCTGCGTGAACACCCCGATCTGGCGGCCTTCGTGGACCGCGCGATCGGCCCGCTGCGCGCGCACGACCGGACCTCACGCCCCGCGCTGCTGCCCACCCTTGAGGTCTATCTGGCCCACGCGGGCCGCAAGGCGGAGACGGCGCGTGAGCTGCATCTGAACCGCCAGACGCTCTACAACCGGCTGGCGCGGATCGCGGAGCTGCTCGGCACGGATCTGGACGATCCGCAGACGGTACTGGCCCTGAGTCTGGCGCTGCGGGCGAGACGCCACACGCTCTGACCCGGCCGGGCCAGGGCTCAGTGGGATCGCCGGGGCTGCGTCAACTCGTCGTAGACACAGAGCACTTGCGCGATGGTCTCGTCCTCCGTCGGCCAGTTCGTCGCCTGCGCACGGCCCGCTACGGCGAGTTGCCGGCGGCGCCCGGGATCGTCGAGGAGTCGTATCACCGCGTCCGAGAGGGCCGCCGCGTTCCCGTACGGTACGAGCTCCGCCGCGTCGCCGACCAGTTCGGGAACGGCGCCGACCGCCGTGGCGACCAGTGGCACCCCGAGCCGCAGCGCCTCCTGCGCGAGGACGGAGCGGGCCTCCCAGCGGCTGGGCAGCAGGGCGACATCCGCGGCGGCGAGGAGTTCGGAGACATCGTCGCGGCGGCCGATGAGCTGCACGGGCAACTGGGCGTCCTCGATACGGCGCTGGAGTCTCCCGCGCTCCCGTCCCTCGCCCGCGATGACGACCAGTGGCATGGGGTCGAGGTGGCGCCAGCTCGTGGCCGCGTCCAGCAGTGTGTCGTACCCCTTGTCCGGTACGAGACTGCCGACAGCCATCAGCAAGGGACGGTCGACCGCGCCGAGTTCGGCGCGCGACTTGTTCTCGGAACCGTCGGCGGGCCAGTGGGGCGCGGGCACCGCCACCGGCGCGAGTCGGGCGTCGCGCGCCCCTCGCTCCCGGGCCCGGTCGACCAGTTCCGAGGAGGCGCCGAGCACAACGGCCGCCGCTCTGGCCGCTCTTCGCTCCAGCAGCCGCAGCAGCCGGCCGCGCGGCCCTTCCGCGTGCGCGCGGCTGTGCCAGGTGACGACCAGCGGCACGCGCAGCCCGCCGAGCGCCAGCGCGGTCCGTACGGCGGCGTGCACGCCGTGGGCGTGCACCACGTCGGCGCCGGCACAGGCCGCCCGCAGGGCCGCGACGGCCGCCGGATCACTGCGCCGGGGTACGGGCACGTGCTGGGCCCCGGCGCCACGGAAGTCGTAGGCGCTGTCGAGCTCGGCGGGGGCGCACACCGTCACCCGCACTCCCCTGGCGGCCAGACCGGCCGCCAGCGAGCGTACGTGCGCGCTGCTGCCCACGCTGCCGCCGCCGAGTACCTGGACCGTACGCAGTGGTGTCACGTGGTCAAGGCTCCTGGATCGGGAAGGGGGCTGATGGACGGTCGGGACATCCGCGGCGGCGCGGCGCGGCCCCGGAAGTCGCTGCGCCAAGGATGCCAGTCCGTACGCACGTTCCGGCACCGCCGGGGGGTCGTTCGTGTGTCCGGCCCCTCAACTCGGCACCCGGATCACTCACATGGGTGAGGACGCGCGCCGGCCGACCCGGTCACCGTACGCTGTCGCGGCGACAACTCCCAGTGCGTGCAAGGCCAGCCCGGTCCGGCCGTTGCCCGCGACGACGGCGGCGCCGAGGGCCGCGCCGAGCGCGTGGGCGCCGGTGTCGCCGAGCATCGTACGCTCGCCGAGATCGTCGAGGACGACGGCGGCTGCCGCGCCGACGGGCACGGCGGCCAGAGCCCCCGCCGTACCGCGCCGGAGCAGCCCCGGCGCGCCGAGAGCGAGCACCCCGACACAGGCCCGTCCCGGGCGTACGTCCAGCAGATTGACGCAGTGCGCGCCGCCCGCGATCACCACACCGGCCAGGATCCGGTCCACCGGCCGCTCCTTGAGCAGCCCGCCCACCACGAGCGCGGCGGCCCCGATCCCGAACAGCTTCACCGCTCCGCTGGTCACCTCGCCGTCGCGGAGCGCGGTCAGATGCGCCCGGAAGCCGCGGCGCGGATCACCGGCGCCCGCCCGGTCGTCGTACGCCCCGCAGGCCGCGGCGGCGAGCACGGCCAGCGGGACGGCTCCTCGCGCACGGACGGCTCCTCGCGCACCGGCCGGGACGACGGCACCGGCGGCGGCGCCGAGGGCGGTCGCGGGGCCCGCGTACAGATCCACCGTGCGCCCCGCGTAGTTGGTACGCCGCCCGAACTCCGCGCCTCCGGGCGCCCGTTTACGGAGCGTTTCGTATACGGCGCGCGTGATCCCGAACGCGCTGACGAAGGCGGCGGTCCTGCCGCCCCCGGCTGCCCTCCGGGCCGGCTTGGACGAGGCGTGTTGCACCTAGCCTCCGGAGCCCGCGCCCCGCGCCGTGGCGAGGAGCTCCTCCGCGTGCGCACGCGCCGTTTCCGAGTCCTCCTGGCCCGCCAGCATCCGCGACAGCTCCCGTACCCGGTCCTCGCCCTCCAGGACCGTCACCCCGGAGCGCGTCACCGCGCCGTCCACCGTCTTCTCGACCAGCAGCTGCCGGTCGGCGAAGGCCGCGACCTGCGGAAGGTGCGTGACCACCACCACCTGCGCCGAGGTGGCCAGCTTCGCCAGCCGTCGGCCCACCTCGACCGCCGCCTTGCCGCCGACGCCCGCGTCCACCTCGTCGAAGAGATACGTCGGCACCGGGTCGGAACCCGCGAAGACGACCTCCACCGCGAGCATCACCCGCGACAGCTCACCGCCGGACGCGCCCTTGGCGATCGGCCGGGGCTGGGCGCCCGGGTGGGGAGCCAGCAGTAGTTCGATCTCGTCGACGCCGTGCGGCCCGTACACCACCGAGCGCCCGTCGACCTCGACCCCGTCCGCCTCGTCGGCGGACTCGGTCTGGCGGATGTCGAACGAGACGCGCGCGTGCGGCATGGCGAGCGAGGCCAGCTCCGCCGTGACGGCCTGTGCGAAGAGCGCCGCCGCCGCCGTACGCGCGTCGGTCAGCGCCTGCGCGAGAGCGGACAGCTCGGACCGCAGCGCGTCACGCTCGGCCGTCAGCTCGCCGATCCGTTCGTCGTCGCCCTCCAGCTCGGTCAGCCGCGCGCTGCTCTCCTCGGCCCAGGCCAGGACGGTGGCGATGTCCTGGCCGTACTTACGGGTCAGCCCGGTGAGCGCGGCCCTGCGCTCCTCCACGGCGGCGAGCCGCAGCGGATCGGCATCCAGATTGTCCGCGTATCCGGCGAGTTCACCGGCCACATCCGCGAGCAGGATGGAGATCTCTCCCATCCGCTCGGCGAGCCCGGCCAGCGCGGGGTCATGGGACCGTACGGCTTCCAGCGCCCGGCCCGCGCCCCCGACCAGGGTCGTCGCGTCGACGCCCTCCGGGTCCTCGGGGTTGCCGGCCACCGCGGCGTGCGCGACGGACGCGGCGGACGCGAGCGCCTCCGCGTGGCCGAGGCGCTCGGCCTCCGCGGCGAGTTCGGTGTCCTCCCCCGCCCTCGGCTCGACCGCCCCGATCTCGTTCAGCCCGAAGCGCAGCAGATCGGCCTCCTGCGCGCGCTCCCGGGCCCGGGTGGTCAGTTCGTCCAGCTCCGCGGCGACGGCGCGCAGTCTGCGGTACGCCTCCGTGTAAGCGGCGTACGGAACGGAGACGGCGTCGCCCGCGTACCGGTCGAGCGCCTTGCGCTGCCGCGCGGGCCGCAGCAGCCCCTGCTGGTCGGTCTGGCCGTGCACCGCGACCAGGTCGTCCGCCAGCTCGGCCAGCACGCCCACGGGCACCGAGCGCCCGCCGAGATGGGCGCGCGAGCGTCCCTCCGCGGAGACGGTTCTGCTGATGAGCAGCGTGCCGTCCTCCAGCTCCGCGCCCGCCTCCTCGGCGCGCAGGGTCGCCGGAGCACCGGCGGCGAGGGTGACCCGCCCCTCCACGACCGCCGACTTCGCGCCGATCCGCACGAGGGCGGGATCGGCGCGTCCGCCGAGCAGCAGTCCGAGACTGGTGACGACCATGGTCTTGCCCGCGCCGGTCTCACCGGTCACCGCGGTGAAGCCGGGTGACAGCTCGACGACCGCGTCGTCGATGACTCCGAGCGACCGTATCCGCATCTCCTCCAACACGGTCATGACCATACGAGGTCCTGGAGGCCCCGCGCGACGGACCCCACCCCCGATTCCCTCGACCGGGCAGTGTCCGGGCGGCGCGCGGCCTGAGCGATACGTACCGAATCCACCCGGAAACACCCCCTATGTCACATCGGTCACGCCTGTCATGCCGATCGCGTCGCCGACCGGTCCCGTCAGTGCGGCGCCCCGCGCCAGCCGGACACCGGCAGCGCGAACTTGGCCACCAGCCGGTCGGTGAACGAGGCGTGATGCAGCCGCGCCAGCCGTACCGGGACGGCTCCGCGCCGTACCTCCACCCTCGCCCCCGGCGGCAGCTCCACGGTCCTGCGCCCGTCGCACCACAGCACCCCGTGCGGGGTGTTCGCCTGCACCTCCACCGCCAGCACCGTGGTCGGCGAGGTCACCAGCGGTTTCGCGAAGAGCGCGTGCGCGCTGATGGGCACCATCAGCAGCGCCTCGACCTCCGGCCAGACGACCGGCCCGCCGGCCGAGAAGGCGTACGCCGTCGATCCGGTGGGGGTGGCGCAGACGATCCCGTCGCAGCCGAACGCGGTGACGGGCCGCCCGTCGATCTCCAGGACGACTTCGAGCATCCGCTCCGGTGAGACCTTCTGTACGGCCGCCTCGTTGAGCGCCCAGTCCCGGTGGACCACATCGCCGTTGCTGCGCACGACGACATCGATGGTCATCCGCTCCTCGACCTCGTAGGAGCGAGTGACGACGCGGTTGACGACCTTGTCCAGATCGTCACGTTCCGCCTCGGCCAGAAAGCCGACCCTGCCCAGATTGACCCCGAGCATCGGCACGCCCGAGGCCCGCGCGAACGCGGCGCCGCGCAGCAGTGTGCCGTCCCCGCCGAGCACGATCAGCAGTTCGCAGCCGTCGAGCGCGGCGGGGGTGGCGTCGGGGACTGTCTCCACGGATTCCGGCAGCGGCAGATCGACCGCCTCCGCCGCCAGGACCCGTACGCGGAGACCGCTGCGTACCAGTCCGTTCACCACCAGTTCCGCGCTGCGGATCGCCGCGGGTCTGCCGGTATGGGCCAGCAAAAATACGGTGCGTGCTGCGTTCGACGTCAACGGGGTCCCTCCGCCACTGCACGGTCGACATCGGCCGGATCCAGTTCGGGTGCCCCGGCCCTGAGCCACAGAAAATACTCAACGTTTCCGGCGGGTCCCGGCAGCGGGCTGGCGGTGACTCCCCTTACCCCCAGGCCGAGTTCACCCGCGCGCCGCGCCACGGTCCGTACGGCCTCGGCCCGCAGTTCCGGACTCCGTACGACCCCTCCGCTGCCCAGCCGCTCCTTGCCCACCTCGAACTGCGGCTTGACCATCAGTACGAGATCGGCGTCCGGGGCGGCGCAGCCCACCAGCGCGGGCAGCACCACCCCCAGTGGAATGAACGACAGATCCCCCACGATCAGATCCACGGGCTCCCCTTCGATCGCTTCGAGCGTCAACTCACGTACGTTCGTACGATCCTTGACGGTGACGCGTTCATCACTCCGCAGCGGCCAGGCGAGTTGACCGTAACCGACATCCACCGCGACGACATGCCCGACTCCCGCCCGCAGCAGGACATCGGTGAAGCCGCCGGTGGACGCGCCGGCGTCGAGCGCCCGCCGGCCCGCGACCTCAAGGCCGAGCGGTACGAAGGCCGCCAGCGCCCCCGCGAGTTTGTGCCCGCCGCGCGAGACATAGTCGGGTTCGGCGTCGTCCTCGGTGACGACGACGGCGGCGCTGGTCTCCACCTGGGTGGCGGGTTTGGTCGCGGTGGTGCCGCCGACGGTCACCCGGCCCGCGGCGATCAGCTGGCTCGCGTGCTCACGCGAGCGCGCAAGGTTACGGCGTACCAGCTCGGCATCGAGACGGCGGCGTGCCAGTCCAGCCACGTTCGGTTCAGCTCCTGTGGTCGTACGCGGGAGAGATCAGCGGGGCGTCGGCTGCCCCCGGGACCCCTGAGGTCCATAAGGCCCCCGGGGGGTCTGAGGCCCCTGAGGTCCTTGAAACCCTTGGGGTCCCGGGGCGCCCTGAGCCGCCGGCCGCGCGTCGAGCGCGGTCAGCGCGTCGCGCAGGCCCCGGTGTACATCCTCGTACACCTCGATATGACCGTCCGCGGTGAGGTGGTCGGCGTCGGCGAGCCGGGTCAGCAGCGCGTCCACCTCGGCGTCGCCGGTCGGGATCCGTTCCAGACCGAGGGGCCGGGGTGCCGCGGGGTCGGGAGCGCCGGGTCCGGCCACCCCTGTCTCCCGTTCCGGATCCCGTTCCGGATCGCGTTCCGGATCGCGTTCCGGATCGCGTTCCGGCTCCCGCTCGGGCCGTTCCCCGGACCGTTCCCCGGGCCCCTGCCCGGCCGGGCCCGCCATCGAGTCGTTCATGCCCAGACGCTACCGCGAAGCACTGCGGTACCGTCGATCGCGATGGCGACGATGGAGGAGTGCCGCAGCGCACTCGACAAGCTCTCTGACAATCTGGCGCAGGCGGACGGAAAGGTCCGCACCGCGGCCGGCCTCGACCGTTCGCTCAGCTGCCACATCACGGATCTGGACCGCACGTTCACCGGCCGGCTGGTGGACGGCCGGATCGTGGTGACCGACACCGTGGAGGGACCACCACCGGAGAAGGCCGAGATCAGACTCGCCATGACGGGCGACGACCTGGTGGCGCTGGTTGACGGTGATCTGAACTTCGCCCGCGCCTGGGGCTCGGGCCGGGTCAAGCTGGAGACCGGTTTCCGCGATCTGCTGCGGCTGCGGGCGCTGCTCTGACCGGTCCGTCGGAGCGGACCCGGTGAAGCGGATCCTCTCCGACGGATCCGCTTCACGGGGTCCGCGCCGGGGCCGGGCCTACTTCTCCGCCGATACGGACACGGGCCGTCGCGCCCGCCGCCCCGCCGGCACCACCAGCGGCGTCCCGGTCTCCGGATCGTCGATGACCTGGCAGCGCAGCCCGAACACCTCCTCCACCCGCTCCGCCGTGACGACGTCCGCCGGAGCGCCCTCGGCCACGATCCGGCCCTCGCGCATCGCGATGAGATGGGTGGCGTACCGGGCGGCGTGGTTGAGGTCGTGCAGAACGGCCACGAGCGTACGGCCCTGTGTCTCGTGCAACTCGGCGCAGAGGTCCAGCACATCGATCTGATGCTGGATGTCGAGGAAGGTGGTCGGCTCGTCCAGCAGGAGCAGCGGTGTCTGCTGGGCGAGGGCCATCGCGATCCAGACCCGCTGGCGCTGACCGCCGGACAGTTCATCGACATAGCGACCGGCGAGCCCGTCGACACCGGTCGCCGCCATCGACTCCTCGACAATCCGCTCGTCCTCCGGCGACCACTGGCGCAGCAGCCCCTGGTACGGATAGCGGCCACGCGCCACCAGATCGGTGACCGTGATGCCGTCGGGCGCGATGGACGTCTGCGGCAGCAGCCCCAGGGTCCTGGCGACCTTCTTGGCGGGCAGGGAGTGGATGGCACGGCCGTCCAGCAGTACGCGCCCGTCGGACGGCTTGAGCATCCGCGACAGCGCGCGCAGCAAAGTCGACTTGCCGCAGGCGTTCGGCCCCACGATCACCGTGAACGACTGGTCGGGGATCTCGACCGACAGTTCGCGGGCGATGATCCGCTGGTCGTAGCCGAGGGTCACCGATTCCGCGGCGAGGCGCTGCATCATCATCGAGTTAGGTTAGCCTACCCTCGCAATCGATCTCGCTGCGGGAAAGGCGAAGAGGCTCCCGTGACCGACGCCCCCTTCCGGTTCTTCACCGTCGAGGTGCTCCGCACGGAGCGCGTCACCCCATCGATGGCCCGGGTCGTCCTCGGCGGCCCGGACCTGGCACGGAGGGCCACGGCCGGACGCGACCAGCGCGTCAAACTGTTCCTGCCGCGGCCGGGCGAGCCCGAACCGGTCATGCCGGACCCGGCACGGGCCGACTGGTACGACGCCTGGCGCGAGCTCGACCCCGAGGTACGCGGCATCATGCGTACGTACACCGTGCGCGAACTGCGCCGCGAGCCCGCCGAGTTGGTCATCGACTTCGCCCTCCACGGCACGGACGGCAACGCCGCGGACAGCCACGGCACGGACAGCAACGGCACCGAGAGCAACGCCACGGAGGGCAACGGCGTTGGCGGCGAGGGACGTTGCGGTGGTACGCCGACGGACGGGGCGTCAGGACCCGCCACGCGCTGGGCGCGAGCTGCCCGGCCCGGCGCCCGGATCTCCGTACTGGCGCCGGTCCACGAGGAGAACGCCGGCTATGACTTCCGGCCCCCGGAGGGCACCGACTGGATCCTGCTGACCGCCGACGAGTCGGCCGTACCCGCGATCGCCGGGATCCTGGAATCCCTGCCGCCCGGGATGCCGGCCCGGGTCTGGATCGAGGTCCATGACCCGGCCGACCGCCAGGAACTCCCCACCGAGGCCGACGCCGAGATCGTCTGGCTGACACGCGGCCACGACGCGCCGCCCGCCACCGCGGACGCGATCCGCGCCGCCGCTCTGCCCGGGGGCACCCCGTACGCCTGGATCGCCGGTGAGTCGGCGACCGTGAAGGCCGTACGCCGCCAGCTCGTCGGAGAGCGCGGCTTCGACCGCGGTGGCGTGAAGTTCAGCGGCTACTGGCGCCGGGGTGCCTCCGAGGACCAGCTGATGGCCGCCGCGGAAGAGGCGTAGCAGGCCGGCCTGTCACAGACCGAGCTTGGCCAGCGCCTTGCCCGCGTCCCGCGTGCAGGACCCGTCACCCGCGTCCGTCCAGGCCGCCGCGCACAGCGCGCGCAGCCCGTCCAGCGCCGTACCGTCCCCGTCGAGCAGCAGCGCGCCGCCGCCGACGTACGCGGTCCACCCACCGCACCGGAAGGCTCCCGCGCCCTCGCCGGCCCCGGTGACACCGGAGACCTGGGAGACCTCGGGCTGACCGGTCAGCAATCCGCGCAGATCCTCGTCCACATACGTCGGCCGGTGCCGGGGCTCGGCGGTCAGCAGCCCCGCCGCGTCCGTCACCCCGGTCAGGACGAGCAGCGAGTCGACCCCGCCGTTGAACGCCCCCTCGATATCCGTGTCCAGCCGGTCCCCGACGACCAGCGCGTGCTTCGCCCCGGTCCGCAGGATCGTCTCGCGGTGCATCGGCGGCAGCGGCTTGCCCGCGACCTGCGGCTCGGCGCCCGTCGCGATCCGTACGACCTCGACCGCCGCGCCATTGCCCGGCATGATCCCCCGCGCGCTGGGAATCGTCAGATCCGTGTTGGACGCGAACCACGGCACGCCGCGGTTGATCGCGTAGCACGCCTCGGCGAACCGTCCCCACGCCAGATCGGGCCCCCCGTACCCCTGCACCACGGCGGCCGGGTCGTCGTCGGCCGACTCCACCGGTTCAAGGCCGCGCTCACGCAGCGCGATCCGCAGCCCGTCCCCGCCGATGACCAGCACCTTGGACCCCCGCGGAAGCTGCTCGGCGATCAGCCGGGACACCGCCTGCGCCGAGGTGATCACATCGGCGGGGTCGGCCGGTACGCCGAGCTCCGTCAGATGCGCGGCGACGGTGTCCGGCGGACGGAGGGCGTTGTTGGTGACATACGCGAGCCGCATCCCCGCGCCCCGGGCCGTGTTGAGCGACTCGACCGCGTACGCGATGGCCTCCCCGCCCGCGTACACGACCCCGTCGAGATCGAGCAGAGCCGTGTCGTACGCCTCGTTCAGCGCGGTCGTACTCCCGCTCGGCCTGGTCCTGCTCCGCTGGCTCATCCGTCTTACGCTCCTCGTTCGGGTTATCCCCCGATCATCGCTCATCGCCGTACCGCACATACGATGCCCGAATGAACACAACAGGTCCCGCGGACAAGGGGCTGCGGCTGATTCCGTTCCGCGGACTCCGCTACGTCCCCGAGCGGATCGGCAGTCTCTCCGCGGTGACCTCGCCGCCGTACGACGTGGTGGTCAGGCCCGACGGGCTGCACCATCTGGAGTCGGCGGATCCGCACAACATCGTCCGGCTGATCCTGCCGCAGGCCACCACCCCCGAGGACCGCCACCGCCAGGCAGCCGCGACGCTGGAACAGTGGCTCTCGGAGGGCGTCCTCGCCCCGGATCCGGAACCGGCGCTCTATGTGTACGAACAGCGCAAGGGCGAGCTGCTTCAGCGCGGGGTGATCGGGGCCCTGGCCCTCTCCGCCCCGGCGGACGGCATCGTGCTGCCGCACGAGGATGTGATGCCGGATGTCGTGGCGGACCGCGCGGCCCTGATGCGCACGACCGCGGCGAATCTGGAACCGCTGCTGCTGACGTACCGGAACGGGGTCGAGGCGGGCGGCGTGACAGCGGTCATCGAGCGCACCATCCGTCGCTCCCCGCTCCTCGCCACCACCACGGAGGACGGTTTCAGCCACCGGCTGTGGTCGGTCACCGACCGCGCAGACCTCGCGGAGATCACCGGTGACCTCGCCCACCACCAGGCCCTCATCGCCGACGGTCATCACCGCTGGGCGACGTATCTGCGGCTGCGGGACGAGCACCCGGCCCCGGGGCCGTGGGGCTACGGTCTGGTGCTGCTGATCGACACGGCCCGTTACCCCCTCCAGGTCCGCTCCATCCACCGGCTGCTGCACCGGCTGCCCGTCGACCGGGCGGTGGCCGCGCTCGGGGACTCCTTCCGGATCCGTACGCTCGACGGTCCGCTCCCGGAGGCCCTTGACGCGCTGGCCGACGCCGCCGCCTCGGGCAACGCGTTCCTGCTCGCCGGGGACGGCCGGTTCCGGCTGATCGACCGGCCGGACCAGAGCCTGCTCGCGGGTACGGTCCCGGCCGACCGGCCGGCGGCCTGGCGGAGCCTGGACGCGACGGTCCTCCACGCCACACTGCTCGACCACATCTGGCGCATCCCGGACGCCCCGGAGCACATCGCCTACATCCATGACACCGAGGCGGCCGTCGGAAAGGCGGAACACGACGGCAGCACGGCGGTCCTGATGCACCCGGTGCACGAGGACGTCGTACGGGAACTGGCACTCCAGGGCGTCACGATGCCGCGCAAGTCGACGTCCTTCGGCCCCAAGCCGGCAACGGGGCTGGTGCTGCGCAACCTGGCCCTCGGCTGACCCTGTCCCGGCCCTTCCCGGGGCGGACATACGAGTGGGCGGCGCCCCGGCCGGGGTGCCGCCCACTCGTATCGTCACTCAGGCCTTGTCGGGGCCGTTCTTGTCGTGGTCATCGGTGTCATGGTCATTCGTGTCGTCGGCATCGGCATCGATGTCGTCATCGACGTCCGCCTCGATGTCCGCCTCGATGTCGTCGTCAACATCGGCCTCGGCCTCCGCCGGGGCAGCGGGGGTCTCCGGCTCGTCCTCGTCGTCGTCCTCGCCCATGGCATCGACGAACTCGACGCCGTCCAGCTCCGCGAGACGGTCCGAAGCGTCCGTCGATCCGTCCTTGTCCGCCTCGATCGTCTTGCCGAACCACTCCCGCGCCTCGTCCTCGCGCCCGGCCGACAGCAGCGCGTCGGCGTACGCGTACCGCAGCCGCGCGGTCCACGGCTGAATGGAGTTCGAGGCCAGCTCGGGGCTCTGCAGTGTCACGATGGCCGCGTCGATCTGCCCCATGTCCCTGCGCGCACCGGCCGCGACGAGCCGCATCTCGACCTGGCCGGCCTTGTCGAGCTTCTGCACCTCGGGCTCACCGGCCATCGCCATCGCACGCTCGGGACGGCCGAGGCCACGCTCACAGTCCGCCATGACGGGCCACAGATCGACACCCCCGGTCATCCGCCGCGCCGCCCGGAACTCGGCCAGCGCCTCCGCGTACTTCTGCGTCGCGTACGCGGCGAAGCCCGCGGCCTCGCGTACGGCGGCGACCCTGGAGGCGAGCCGCAGCGCGATACGGGAGTACGCGTAGGCCTGCTCCGGGTCCTCGTCGATCAGCTTCGCGACCATGACGAGGTTCCTGGCGACATCCTCGGCGAGCGTCTTGGGCAGGCTCATCAGCTCCTGACGGACGCTCTTGTCGATCTCGTCACCCGTGACGTCCTCGGGGATCGGCAGCCGCTTGATGGGCTCGCGGTCGCGGTCCCGGTCGTCACGACGCTCGTAGCCGCCACCGCGGCTGTCGTCACGGCCCCGGTATCCGCCGCGGTCCCCGCCCCGGTCGTCGCGGCGCCCGTAGCCGCCACCGCCACCGCTGCTGGGACGCCCGCCACGGTCATCACGGCGCGGGCCACTGGGACGGTCGTCCCGACGCCCGTAACCGCCACCCGCACCGCCACCGGTCGGCCGGCCACCGCGACTGTCGTCACGGCGCGGTCCGGAGGAACGTTCATCCCGACGGAAGCCGCTCGGCCGGTCGTCGCGGCGGTCGTCCCGGCGGAACCCGCCGCGGCCACTGTCCTGACGCGGGCCGCCGGACCGGTCATCACGACGGAAACCACCGGACCGGTCATCCCGACGGTCATCACGACGCGGACCAGCAGGTCGGTCATCCCGACGGTCGTCGCGACGCGGACCCGACGGACGGTCATCACGCCGATCGTCGCGACGGAACGCGGGACGGTCGTCACGCCGGTCGTCACGACGGTCATCGCGGCGAGGACCGGCAGGTCGGTCGTCGCGGCGGTCGTCGCGGCGGAACCCGCCACGGTCACCGTCCCGACGCGGGCCACCGGGCCGGTCGTCACGACGGAAACCACCGGACCGGTCATCACGACGGTCATCACGACGCGGACCGGCAGGGCGGTCATCCCGACGCCCGAAGCCGCCCCGGTCGTCAGAACGACGCGGAGTGCTCGGACGGTCGTCACGACGCCCGTAACCGCCGCCACCACCACTGCCGATCGGCCGACCGCTGCCGGTGGGCCGGCCACCGCGGCTGTCGTCCCTACGGCCGTAACCGCCACCGCCGGAACCGGCGTTGGGGCGACCGCCACGATCGTCCTCACGACGCGGAGCGCCGGAGCGGTCATCGCGACGGGGGCCGCTCGGCCGGTCATCACGCGCACCGCGGAACCCGCCACCGCGATGGTCATCACGGCGGTTGTTGTCATCACGACGGAATCCACCACGGTCCCGATCATCACGCCGCGGTCCACGCTCGCGGTCGTCACGACCTCCGCGGAAGCCGCCCCGGTCACCGCTGTCCCTGCGGCGCTCATCGCGCTCAGGACGGTCGTCGGAGGAGTTGGGGGACATCGGTTGGGCTCCTGTCTTCGGGTACCGCAGTCATTCTCGCGCAATCGGCCTTCCGATGCGCTTCGGGCAAAAAGGGGTGGAAACAAAAAAAGACCCGTGGTCCAGCGTGAACGCTGGACCACGGGTCCATGAAAGATTGTTCGGCGGCGTCCTACTCTCCCACAGGGTCCCCCCTGCAGTACCATCGGCGCTGTGAGGCTTAGCTTCCGGGTTCGGAATGTAACCGGGC